>NZ_WPCE01000108.1 GCF_009742825.1 Halorubrum sp. CBA1125 | reverse complement strand
GGGGAGGGATTTGAACCCACGGACCTCTACAGGAGCGGATCTTGAGTCCGCCGCCGTTTCCGGGCTTGGCTACCCTCGCACGCGGTCGGGCGTTCGGCGTCCCACCTCTTTACGGCGTCGGTTCGGCGACGGAGAGGCCGTGGGTGTCCAGCTCGATCAACCCCTCCGGCGTGACGTCGGCACCTCCGTGGAAGCCGTATCCCGGACACGAAATGCGTGGAAAATTTCTCGCGTGTTTCGTCGCGTCCGCCCCGTCACATCGCGATCATCGCGACGCCGCCGACGGCCAGCAGCGCGGCGACAATCCGGATCCTGAGGTACCGCTCGCCGAGGACGACCCCGCCGAGCACGACCGCGACGATCGCCTGTACGTTGACTACCGGCGACGCGACGCTCGCGGGTAGTTCCGCGAACGCGACCGTCGTGACGTACCTGCCGAACGCGGCGAGCGCGCCGATTCCGAGGAACACCGGGAGGTCCTCGCGGATCACGGGCGGCGGGTTTCGCACCGCCGCCGGGAGGAGCACGACCGTGATCCCGGCGAGCAGCAGCGGCACCCACAGCGTCTCTGGCACCGCCAGCTCCTGGAGCGCCACGCGCTTGCCGAGGTCGCTGACGGCGTAGCAGGCGGCGCTCGCCAACGCGAGCTGGGCGGGCCGGGAGTGGACCGCGCTGACCAGCGGCGCGAGCAGGTCGCCGGGCTCGTAGTTCGCGACGTAGACGGCGGCCGTGGCGACGACGACGCCGGCGACCTGCAGCGGCGTCAGCCGCGCGCCGAGCAGCAGCACCTCGAGCGGGAGCACGAACATCGGGACGGTCTTGTTGATCGGGGTGACGTACGAGACGTCGCCGGCGGCGAGCGCCCGGAGGAAGAGCACGAACGCGGCCGCGGTCGCGATCGCCGTGAGCGCGACGATTCCAGCCTCCGCCAGCGGGAGTTCCGCGGCCGGGCCCGTCGCGGTCGCCACCGCGTCGCGGCCGAGTCCCCGCAGGTCCGTCGTCGCGGCCGTCACCGGGAGGAACCACGCGATCGCGACGACGTTGATCCCGACCGCGAGCCCGGCCGGCGGGTACGCGGAGAAGCGCTGCTTGAGCACGAAGACGTACACCCCCCAGACGATCGCGGCGGTGATCGCGGCTGCGAGCCCGGCGTCCATCCGCTCGCACCGAGAGACACCGCGAGAAAAAAGCCTTTGATCCGGACGCTCGCCGTTCGTTCCGAACGCCAGGTCGCCGGCACGGGTCGGGAACATCGCGGCCGCGAAACGGTTAGGTCGGTCCCGACGCAACCGCCGCACATGGACGACCACACCCGCGATCCGGGCGTCGCCCCGCCGCTCGGGAACCCGACCGGGTGGAACGCGGTCGACGACGACGACACGAGCGACGGCGGCGGTCCCGGCACCGACGACAATTCCGGCACCAGCGACTCCCCCGACACCGGCGACAATTCCGGCACCGGCGGCGCCCGGATCGCGGGTGGGTACTGGGAACACGCCACGCTCCGGCGGGCGACCGAGCACGGCGTCCGGCTGTTCAACGCGGGTGCCTTCCACGAATCGCACGACTGCTTCGAGGACGAGTGGTACAACTACGGGGCCGGCACCGTCGAATCGGCGTTCCTCCACGGGATGGTGCAGGTCGCCGCCGGCGCGTACAAGCGTGTCGACGCCGGGAACGTCGACGGGATGCGGTCGCTGTTCGAGACGGCGTTGGAGTACCTCCACGGGGTCCCCGACGACTTCTACGGCGTCGACCTCGACGAGGTGCGGACGACGCTCCGGGCGGCGCTCGACGACCCGACCGCGATCGACGGGTGGGCGATCCCGCTCGACGGCGCCCGTCCCGAGGCGTACCCGGCCGACTACGAGTACGCCGAGCGGATCGACGAGGCGCACTGAGGCCGGCCCCCCAGGCGGACGGCGGCCCGAACGGCGGACCGATCCGAACGGCACTTACTCGCAGACGGCGTCGCTCGCGTATGGACGTTCACGATCTGGGAGACGGGGAACCGGAGGTGGCGGTCGTCGGCGCGATCCACGGCGACGAGCCGTGCGGCGCCCGCGCCGTCGAGCGGCTCCTCGACGCCGACCCCGCCGTCGAGCGGGCAGTCCGGCTCGTCCTCGCCAACGAGGCCGCCCTCGACGCGGGCGAGCGGTTCCTCGACGCCGACCTCAACCGGGCGTTTCCGGGCGACGCCGACGCCGACGCCCACGAGACGCGGCTCGCGGCCGAGGTGCTGGCCGCGATCGAGGGATGTACCACGCTCGCGATCCACTCGACGCAGTCGTACGCGGGGCCGTTCGCCGTCGTCGACTCGATGGACGAGGTCGCCCGCGCGGTCGCGCCGCACCTCCCGGTCGACGCCGTCATCCAGACGGACGCGTTCACCGAGGGGCGGCTCATCGAACACCCCCACACCATCGAGGTGGAGGCGGGCCTCCAGGGGAGCGCCGAGGCGGCCGACAACGCCTACTGGCTGACCCGGGCGTTCCTGGCGGCGACCGGCGTGCTCCCGGCGCCGGGCGCCGACGGCGTGGTCGACGCGGGCGGCCGCGAGGCGGTCGAGGTGTTCCGGCTCCGCGACCGGATTCCGAAGCCCGCCGCCGAGACCTACGAGGTGTTCGCGCGCAACTTCGAGCGCGTCGCGGCCGGCGAGCGGTTCGCCGCCGCCGACGGCGACGCGATTCGCGCGGACGAGCCCTTCTACCCCGTGTTGCTGTCGCCGTACGGCTACCGCGACCAGTTCGGCTACGTCGCGGACCGGGTAGGGACCCTGGAGTAGCCGCGCGTCCCGGGACCGGCCGCTCCGGTCACTCGACGAGTTCGATGGTGTCGTCGCCGTTCGGCACGACGCAGACGAACGCTCCGGGCTCGTCGCCCTCGTTACGGTACCAGTGTTCGACGCCGGCCGGGATCAGGAGCGCGTCGCCGGGGGAGACGACGTGTTCCTCGTCGCCGATGCCGACGACGTACTCGCCGGCGAGGACGTACTGCTCGTGTTCGACCGCGTTCGTGTGACGGGGGACGGCGGCGCCGGGCGCCAGTTCGAACCGACGCATCGCGAAGTGCGGAGCGCCGTCGGACGCGTCGAGGAGCACGCCCTTCGAGAGTCCCTCGGCGGCGTCGACCGGCTCGTACGTGACGGCGTCGCGGCGTCGCACGACCGGATCCGGGTCCGTATCCGCGTCCGGGTCCGTATCCGCGTCCGGATCCGTATCCGGGTTTGAGTCTGGGGCTCCGTCGCCTGCCGACGCGGCCGTCGCGTCTGTCTCGTCTGCGTCGCGCATGTCGATCCGTTGGTCCCCCGAGTATTTAACCGGTCACCGACCCAACCCGCACCCATGCGAGGAATCAAGGTCGGGAGCGCGTTCGGCATCCCGATCAGGCTCAACTGGACGTTCCTGATCATACTGCCGATTTTCGCGTACCTCATCGGCGGGCAGGTGTCCACGATCGTCGACGTGATGAACGAGGCGACCGGGATCGGCATCGATCCGGCGGCGATCGGGGGCGGATTCACGCCGTGGCTGCTCGGGTTCGCGGCCGCGGTCGGACTCTTCGTCGGCGTGTTACTCCACGAGTTCGGCCACTCGCTGGTCGCGATGCGGTACGGCTACGAGATCGATTCGATCACGCTGTGGCTGCTCGGCGGGCTCGCCAGCTTCACCGAGTTCCCGGAAGACTGGCGCCACGAGTTCTGGATCGCGGTCGCGGGGCCGATCGTCAGCGTCGCGGTCGGGATCGCCTGCTACGGGGTGGTGCTCCTCACGCCAGCGGGCGCGGACGCCTCCACGGGCGCGAACGCCGCGGCGTTCGTCTTCGGCTACCTCGCGGTGTTGAACGTGGTGCTCGCGGGGTTCAACATGCTGCCGGCGTTCCCGATGGACGGCGGCCGCGTCCTCAGGGCGCTCTTAGCGCGGAACCAGCCGCACGCGCAGGCGACCCAGCGGGCCGCGTCGATCGGGAAGGTGTTCGCGTTCTTCATGGGACTCGTCGGGCTGTTCACCTTCCAGCTGCTGCTCATCGTGCTCGCCTTCTTCATCTACATGGCCGCCTCGGGCGAGGCCCAGCAGACGACGCTGAAAGCGGCCTTCGAAGACGTCACCGTCGCGGACGTGATGACGGACCGCGAGGACCTCCACACGGTGACGGAGGACACCTCGGTCGCCGACCTGATGGACCGGATGTTCAAAGAGCGGCACACCGGGTATCCGGTCCTCGACGGGGACGACCTCGTCGGGATGGTGACGCTCGACGACGCCCGGTCCGTCAATGAGGTCGAACGGGACGCCTACCGCGTCGCGGACGTGATGGAGACCGACGTGGTCGCGGTCGAGCCGACCGCCGACGCGCTGACGGCGCTCCAGACCATGCAGGAGCACGGCGTCGGGCGGCTCCCCGTGATCGATCGGAGCGGCGAGCTCGTCGGGCTCATCTCCCGGTCGGACCTGATGACCGCGTTCAACATCATCCAGACGGGCGGCACCCCCCGGATGATAAGCGGCCGCCAGCACCAGCCCGAGGGCGGCCCCGGCGTGTTCTAGGCCGGATCGCCGCGGAATCCCGCCCGGCGTGGGGTATATACGCGTCAGCGGCCTACACCGTGGTGTGACACCCCGGACCATCCGCGCCCGCGACCGGCCGGTGTTCGGCGTCGACGTCCACAGCGGCGACGTTCGCGGCGACGACCCCTCCTACGCGCTCGTCGTCCTCGACCCGGTCGACGAGGACGACCCCGACGCGCCCGACGCGGACGGGCCACTGGCGCGGATCGACCGCGACGTGGTCTCCTTCCGGAAGCTCTGTCGGCTGATCGACGATCGGGAACCCCTGTTCGTCGCCACCGACAACGCCTACGAGCTGGCGGCGGACAAGAACGAGCTGGTGGGGTTCCTCCGGTCGCTGCCCGACGGCACCCGCCTCGTCCAGGTGACCGGCGCGGAGCGTCCCGAACCGCTCTCGCGGGTCGCCTCCCGCCACGGGATCCCGTACGGGAAAGAGCCGATGAAGGAGGCGGAGGCGGCCGCGCGGCTCGCCGCCGCCAACGTGGGCCACGAGGTGACGGCGTTCACCGACGAGACGAGGGTGAAGGTCTCTCGGGGGCGCTCGACCGGGAAGGGCGGGTGGAGCCAGGACCGCTACACCCGCCGGATCCACGGGAACGTCAAAAAGCGGACGCGGCAGGTCCAGTCGAAGCTCCGGGAGGCGAACCTCGAGTTCGACCGCGAGGTGACCGAGAAGTACGGCGGCTACGCCAACGCGACGTTCACGGTCGAGGCGCGCCCCGAGGAGATTCCGGTGTCGAACTCGCGGGCCGGCGACGTCCGCGTCGAGGTCGAGCGCGAGCGCCGTGACGGGATCGAGTACGAGCCGCTCGTGAAGCGGCGCGACCGGGTGATCGTCGGGATCGACCCGGGCACCACGACCGCGGTCGCCGTCGTCGGGCTCGACGGCACCGTCCACGACCTCTACTCCTCGCGGACGGCCGACACCCCCGCGGTGACCGAGTGGATCGTCGAGCGGGGGCGGCCGGTCATCGTCGCCGCCGACGTGGAGCCGATGCCCGAGACCGTCGAGAAGTTTCGTCGGTCGTTCGACGCCGCCGGGTGGTGTCCCACGACCGACCTGCCGGTCGACGAGAAGCTCCACCGGACCAGGGCGGCGAACTACGACAACGACCACGAGCGCGACGCGCTGGCGGCCGCGCTGTACGCGTACGACGACCACGAGGACCAGTTCGAGCGGATCGCCGCGAAGACCCCGCCCCGGCTCGACCGCGAGGCGGTGATCGCCGGCGTCGTCGCCGGCGGCGCCTCCGTGGAGGCCGTCATCGACGACCTCAGCGACGACGGCGGCGAGAGCGGCGACGGCGACGACGACGCCGCCGAGTCGGACCCCACGGAGCCCGAGCGGACCGAGGAGGAAGAGACGATCCGGCGGCTCCGCGAGCGCGTCGACCGCCTGACGTCACACGCCGAGTCGCTGGAGGACGACCTCGCCGAGCGCGACGACCGGATCGCGGAGCTGGAGGCCGAACTGGAGGAGGCCAAACGCGAGGAGCGCATCGAGGCGCGGACTCGCCGGGCCGTCTCCCGGCTGGAGCGCGAGACGGACCGGCTGGAGCGCGAGCGCGACGAGGCCGAAGCGCGCGTCGAGGAGCTGGAACGCAAGGTGGAGACGCTGAAGGAGCTGTGGCGGCTCGACCACTCCAACTTCGGCGACGTCGCCGAGGGACGCGGGCTGGTGAGCGTGAAGGTCGTCGAGCAGTTCACGCTCGACGCGCTCGACCGGACCGACGAGGCCTACGGGCTCGTCGCCGGCGACGTGGTGTACCTCCGGGACGCCTCCGGCGCCGGGCGGCGGACCGCGGAGCGGCTCGCGGAGACGGAGCCGCGGGCGGTGATCCGCGGCGACGGCAACCTCTCGGAGGTGGCCGACGAGGTGCTGTTCGACCGGGACGTCCCGGTCGTCCCCGACGACGCGGTCCCGGTCCGCGAGGTCGACGAGCTGGCGGTCGCCAGCGAGGAGGACCTGGAGGCCGCCGTCGACGACTGGGAGCAGCGCGCCGAGCGCCGGCGGCGGGACCAGAAGGCGGAGCGGATCGACCGGATCATCTCAGAGCACCGCGCGGAACGGCCGCTCCCCGAGACCGAGGAGTAACGCGGGTCGACGCGCGCATAGCGCGGACCCACACCCGAGTAGTGCGGGCAGGTCCGCGTTACGCGGACCGACGCCTCCGGGTTCCGCCAGGCCGTGCGTGCCGGAGATTCCCGCTCTGTCGACGTCCGACGACGCGGTTCCAGAAGTCATATGTCCGGGAGCGTACAGTCGAGGGTATGGACGCTCACGAGCTGATCACCCGGAACGCGGCCGAGGTGGTCACCGAGGCGGAGATCGAGGCGCTGGCCGACGACCCCGACGGGAAGCGGGCGTACGTCGGCTACGAGCCTCGGGAGTCCTCCACATCGGACACATGCTCACCGCGAACAAGCTCATCGACCTCCAGGAGGCCGGCTTCGAGGTGACGGTGTTGCTCGCGGACGTGCACGCGTACCTCAACGACAAGGGCTCGTTCGAGGAGATCCGTCACACCGCAGAGCGGATGCGCGACCAGTTCATCGCCTACGGGTTAGAGGAGTCGAACACGCAGTTCGTGCTCGGCTCAGACTTCCAGCTCGACGACGACTACACGCTCGATTTACACGCCTTAGAGCTGGAGACGACGCTCGCGCGGGCCGAGCGCGCGATGGCCGAGATCACCTCCAGCGACTCGGTGAAGGTGTCGCAGGCCGTCTACCCGCTGATGCAGGCGCTCGACATCCCGTACCTCGGCGTCGACCTCGCGGTCGGGGGGATGGAACAGCGCAAGGTCCACATGCTCGCGCGCGACGTGTTGCCGAGCATCGACCGCGAGCCGCCGACGAGCCTCCACACCCCCCTCATCGCCGACCTCGGCACGGGGCTCGGGAAGATGTCCTCGAGCGAGGGCGTCACCATCTCGATGGAGGACTCCCGCGCGGACATCGAGTCGAAGGTGAACGACGCGTACTGTCCGCCCACGGCGGATCCCGACCCGACCGACGACGGCGAGTCGCGGGAGAACCCCGTCCTCCAGGTGTTCGAGTACCACGTGTTCCCGCGGTTCGAGGCCGTCACCGTCGAGCGCCCCGAGGAGTACGGCGGGAACCTGGAGTACGACGCCTACGACGCGCTCGAAGCCGACCTGGAGTCCGGCGATCTCCATCCCGCCGACGCGAAGGGCGCGCTCGCGGAGTACCTCGACCGGCTCATCGCGCCGGGCCGCGAACAGCTCGCGGAGTAGGACGCGGCGAGCGACGCTCGCGGGACGCTCGGAAGCGCAGGAACTCCAGACCGCGGAGATCGCAGATCGCGGGAACGCGAGGCGCGCTACTCTTGGTCGAACTCCGCTTGGACGATCTCGAGGGCGTCCTCGCGGTCGTCCCAGTCGACGAACACCGCGACCGACGTCGCGCTCGTGATGAGGTCGATGATGTTGATCCCGGCGTCCGCGAGCGGGGCGATGATGTCCTGGATGACGCCGGACTGGTTGGGCAGCTCGCCGCCGGTCACCCGGATGACGGCGATCGGGTCGGCGACGGTGACCGACGAGAGCGCCTCGTCGGTGACGACCGCCTCGTGGAGCAACGCCTCGGCGGTCTCGGCGATGTCGACGTCGACGTAGAAGGTGACCGAGTCCATCCCGGAGGCGACCGCGTCGATGTTGATCTCCTCTTTGCGGAGCGCGTTCGCCAGCTGTGAGAGGATGCCGGAGCGGTTCCGGATCGCGCGCCCGGCGACGGTGAGACACGCGAGCGGCTTCTCGCGCATGTCGATCAGGCTCTCGAACTCGCCCTCGATGCTGGTCCCGCCGCGGAGCAGGTCGCCGTGCTGGTAGTGGACCACCCGGACCGCGAGGTCGTCGTCCTTGTACGACAGCGCCGACGGCGCGACGACCTCCGCGCCCCGGAACGAGAGGTTCCGCAGCTCGTCGACGGTGATCTGGCCGACGTTCCGCGCGCCCTCGACCACGCGGGGGTCACCGGTCATCACGCCCTCGACGTCGGTGACGATCACGACCTCGTCGGCGTCCATGTAGTTGCCGAGCATGACCGCGGTCGTGTCGGAGCCGCCGCGGCCGAGCGTCGTCACGTTCCCCTCGTGGTCCTCCGCGAGGAACCCGGTGATGATCGGGACGACGCCGTCCATCCGCTCGGCGATCGCCTGCGCGCGCCGCTTCGTCTCCGCGACGTCGACCTCGCCGAACTCGTCGGTGATGACCGGCCAGTCCGGGTGGCCGGGCTCGAAGAAGACTGCGTCGATGTCGCGGACCGACAGCGCCGCCTTCAGCATCCTGACGCTGGTGCGCTCGCCCATGGAGACGATCTCGGCGCGGTCGGCGTCGTCCGTCTCGAAGGTGATGTCGTCGAGGAGGTCGTCCGTGGTCGACCCCATCGCGCTCGCGACGACCGCGATCTCGTGGCCCGCCTCGACCGCGTTCGCGACCGAGTCCGCGGCGCGCTCGATCCGGTCGCCGCTCCCGAGGCTCGTCCCGCCGAACTTGGCGACTACGCGCATACGGCCACCCCCGCCACCGCTCTCGGCGCTCGGTCCGCGGTCTCGGCCGCCGACCGCCGGGTTCTCACGCGTCGTCTCGCCGCCGTCGATCGGTCGGGCGTCGCCCCCGAGGTGGATGAGTGATCAGTAGACATGCCCCCCCGTAGCGGAGGAAGCCGCATAACTGTGTCCTCTTCCACAAGGGTCGCCCGAACGATCGGTTCCGCCGAGAGCGCGGGCCGTCGCGGTCGGACGCCGGGATTTTTGCCGACGGCACCCCTCGGCCCGCCCATGCGCGCGTTCTTCGCCGTCGAGCTCCCGGACGCGCTCGCGCCCGCGGTCGCCGAGGTGCAGGCCGCATTCGGCGACGCGGAGGGGGTGCGCCTCACCGACCCCGCGCAGGCGCACTGCACGCTGCAGTTCCTCGGCGAGGTCGACGCAGCCGGGAACCGCGACGACGGCGGCGACGGCAACGGTGATGCCGACGGCGACAGCAACGGCGGCGGAAACGCCGGAACCGACGGGGACGACCGCGACGCGCCGACGCTCGACGCGGTCGTCGCGGCGGGCGAACGAGCCGTCGAGCGCGCTGCGGTCGAGCCGTTCGAGTGCGCGGTCGCCGGCCTCGGCGTCTTTCCGAACCCGGAGTACATCTCGGTCGTCTGGGCCGGCTTCGAGGCGGGCGGCGAGCAGTTGACCGCGCTCAACGAGGCGCTGACCGCGGAGACGGCGCCGCTCGGCGTCGAGCCCGACTCGCACGCGTTCACGCCGCACGTGACGCTCGCCCGGGTTGACGACGCCCGGGGAGCGGACGCCGTCAGGCCGGTCGTCAGCGAGCGACACCCCGAGATCGGCCGGTTCACCGTAGAGGCGGTCGAGCTGGTCGAGTCGACGCTGACGTCCGCGGGGGCGGTCCACGAGACGGTCGCCTCGTTCCCGCTCGGGTGAGCGCGCCCGCGGGCGCCGAAGAGACCGGTCGATCACTCCTCG
>NZ_WPCE01000326.1 GCF_009742825.1 Halorubrum sp. CBA1125 | reverse complement strand
CCGCTGTTGCTGTCCGCCGGACAGCTCCGCGGGGTACGAGTCGAGCTGGTCGCCGAGCCCGACGCGTTCGAGCTGCGCCTCCGCCCGTTCGCGCGCCGCCGACTCGGAGAGCCCGAGCACGCGCCGCGGCCCGAGCGCGACGTTGCCGACGGCGGTGAGGTGCGCGAACAGGTTGAAGCTCTGGAACACCATCCCGACCTCGCGGCGGAGTCGGTCGACGTCCAGATCGGGCGAGAGCACCTCTTCGCCGTCGAGGGTGATCGACCCCTCCTGGGCCTCCGCGAGCCGGTTGACGCACCTGAGCATCGTCGACTTGCCGGAGCCGGACGGCCCGATGAGCACGGTCACGTCGCCTTTGTCCATCTCGAAGGAGACGTCGTGAAGTACCTGCTCGTCGCCGTACCACTTCGAGACGTCCGACACCCGAAGGAACGCATCGTCGGGATCAGTCACGTCGACTCACCCTCCGGAATCGCGTAGTAGTCGCCGAGGTAGTCGAGCGCGCGGTTCGTCGTGAACGTGAGGACGAAGTAGATTGCACTGATGAACAGGATGACTTCGAGCACTGCGGTGGTTCGCTCCGAGAACAGGTCGTACCCCCGGGTCAGAAGCTCTGCGAGCCCGATCGCGAAGACGATGCTCGTGTCCTTCAACACGATCGTGAACTCGTTTTGGAACCCCGGGATCGACCGCCGGAGGGCCTGCGGGACGACGACGTAGCGGATCGCCTCGAACCGCGAGAGCCCGACGGAGCGCCCCGCCTCGAGCTGGCCGTCGTCGACGCTGGCGAGCGTCGCCCGGAAGATCTGCGACTGGTAGGCGGCGCTTCGCAGGCCGAGCCCCAGAATGCCGGCGGAGATCGCCGGCGAAATCGAGGCGACGCCGAGGTTGACCTGCGGGATCCCGACGACGAAGTACATCACGACGAGGATCACGACGATCGGGGTCCCGCGGAGGACGACGCCGACCGTGCTGACGATCCGTTTGGGGAGCCCCTCGCCGTACACCTCTACGGCGCCCGCAGGAAAGCCGAGGACGAATCCGAGGAGGATCGACGCGACCGTGAGTCCGACCGTCAGCAGGACGCCGACGCGAGGTAGTCCGCGTTGTCCAGGACGAACCGCCAGTCTGCGGCCTCGCCGACGAACCCGAGGACGCCCGCGGTCGCGGCCGCGTCACCGACGACGGTCGCCGGGACGGTTCCCGACGCGGTGGCGCCGAGGCTGTCGACCGCGGCGAGCGCGAGCGGTCCCGCCACCGACATCCTACTCCTGCCCGAACCAGGTGCTGGTTAGCTCCTCGTACGTCCCGTCGTCGCGGACCGTCGCGAGCCCGTCGTTCAGCGCCGACTGGAGCTCCGACTCGCCCTGCCGGAGGCCGAAGCCGAACCGCTCGCCGGTCTCCTCGATGAACGCGATCGTCACGGGACGGTTGGCCGCGAACGTCTCCGCGACCGGGTTGTCGACGACGACGGCGTCGACGTTCTCGTTCACCAGGTCCTCGACCGCGAACACGTAGCTGTCGTACGAGGAGTAGTCGTCCTCGGCGATGATGCCGGGATCGATGAGGTTCGACTGCACCTGGTCGGCGCCGGTCGTCCCCGACTGCGCGCCCACGCGGACGCCCTCGAAGTCCTCCCAGCCCGACGGCTGGAAGTCGCCGCCCTCGCGCACGAGGATCGCCTGGTCGGACTCCCAGTAGGGATCGGAGAAGGCGATCGTCTCCTGGCGGTCCTCGGTGATCGTCATCGCGGCCGCGATCACGTCGATCTCCTCGTTCTGGGTGAGCGCGGGGATGAGCGAGTCGAACTCGAAGGTCGCCCACTCGCCGAGTTCGTAGTCGGTCTCCGCGACGACCGCCTCCAGCAGGTCG
>NZ_WPCE01000287.1 GCF_009742825.1 Halorubrum sp. CBA1125 | reverse complement strand
TCGACGGGGTCGCCGGTCTCCTGGACGCGCGTGTCGTGGAGCTCGCCGGTGGTCTTGCCCGGCGCGGGGTAGGTGAACCGGTGGGCGTACTCGTCGAGGTCGATCCGGTAGAGGTGCGCGCCGGAGGCGAGCCGCTCGTGGTCGACGTGCCCCTCGATCGCGTCGAGCTGGCGGTCGACGTCGCGCTCGGCGCGCTCGGCGAGGAACTCGACCAGCTCCTCGTGGCGCTCGGGGTCGTCACAGCCAACGTTCAGGGCGTCGTTGACGAGGGTCTTCCCCTCCGAGTAGCGCAGCCAGTGGGCCGCGTAGTCCAGCGCCTCGCCGATGTCGAGGAGGTCGGCCTTCTCGTAGCCGGCCTCGGCGGCCAGGTCGACGTAGTCGTCCATCGCCTCCGCCTTCGAGCGGTCGGAGAGCCCGGCGACTGCCGGGACGTGCTCGAGTTCCCCCGTAATGGAGGGATCGATCAGCCGGGCGAGCTCAACGCACATCATCCCGGTCGTGATCCGGTAGTCCTCTCCGTGGAGGTAGGGGTTGACGTGGGCGTCGAGCAGCGGGTCGACCGCCTCGGGATCGGGGTGGTGGTGGTCGACCGCCGCGATCGGGATGTCGTAGTGCGCGAGGTTCTCGTAGGCGGGGACGTCCTCCGCGGTCGACCCGTTGTCGAGCATCAGCAGGAACGGGAGCTTCTGGCCGTGTCGCGCGCGCCCTTCCAGCGCGAAGTTGAGGTCGCGGGTGACGTCTTCCATCTCGTAGTAGGGCGCCTTGCTCGGGAGCCGCTTGAACAGGTGACGCGGGGCGTCCGGGTCCTCGTGGACGTCGCGGACGAAGCTCTCCAGGGCGAGCTGGACCGGGATCGCCGCGCACATCCCGTCGCCGTCCGCGTGGTGACGGACGCGGATGGGGCGCCCGGAGAGCACCGTCCGACGGAGGATCCGGGCGAGCTCGTGGAGGTCCTCGTAGATCGGCTCGAACGCCTCCCACTCCACGAGCGGGTCGACGTCCGCGGGCGCGGCGCGCTCGTCGAGCGCCGCCTCGTAGCGCTCCCTGGCGGCCGCGGCCCGGTCGTCGGGGAGCCGCTTCAGGGAGTCGACTTCGAGCTGGAGGGCGTTCTCGCGCGTCTCGATCGTCCCGGAGACGTGCACCATGTCCCCCACCGCGATCTCGGGGTACGCACGGACGCCGGCCTCCTCGAAGGCGGCACAGGAGACGACGCCGGACGCGTCGGCGACGGCGAATATCGTCGGCCCGCCCGTCTGTTTCGCCTGTACGACCTCCCCCTCGACGGTCACCTCGTCGCCGGGCGAGAGCCCGCGGACCCGCGAGACGGTGGGCTCGTGGGCCACGGTCTCGGTCCGGTAGTCGTCGAGCGTCACGTCGTCGAAGGCGACGTCGCCGTTCGGTTTCACCTCCGTCAGCCGGACGATCAGCCGGTCGCCGACGGCGTAGTCGCCGTCGAGGTTCGACTCGTGGACGAGTCCGCTCACGGCGTCGGAGACGTCGGCGAAGACGCCGTAGTCGACGACGCCGTTGACCTCGGCGTGGTAGAGCGCGTCGGTCTCGGCGTCCTCGAGGGTGCAGTCGGGCGCCAGGTCGTAGACGGTCGGCCGATCGTCGGCCGTCCCCTTCGCCGTGTGGGCGTCGGGTTCGGGGCTCGAATCGCCCCGCGTGCCGGAATCCCCGGCGGAGTGTTCGCTCATAGAACGCAATCGGAAACGAGCGGTGTTAAGCCTGTTCTCTTCGCTCTCGGATGCGCTCGTGTTGCGTGAGATCCCGTCGCACGACGCGGCGGTCCGTCGGTCCCGCGGTCCGGAACCCCTATGAGGCGACGGCGACTTCCCCCGCGTATGCGACTGTTCCGCTCGGACGAGCTCCTCGGGATCGCCCGAGAGACGCTGGAGTTCGTCCTCGAGGCGAGCGAGGAGAGCCACCCCGACGAGTACATGGGGTTCCTCCGCGCGGACGACGCCCGGAAGCTCGACCTCGACCGAGAGGGACAGGTGATCACCGACGTGCTCGTCATCCCCGGCACGGAGTCGAACCCGGTCAGCGCCAGCGTCCGGACGCACATGAAGCCGAACGACATGCGCGCCGTCGGGTCGGTCCACTCGCACCCGAACGGGGCGCTCCGCCCGAGCGACGCCGACCTGGCGACCTTCGGACAGGGGCGGGTCCACATCATCGTCGGCGCCCCCTACGGGTGGGGCGACTGGAAGGCGTTCGACAACGAGGGACGACAGACCACGCTCGACGTGCTCGACGTCGAGGTGCCGGACGAGCACTTCTTCGATTTTACCCAGGAAGACATCGACCGCGAGCTCGACGACGGCGACGAGGGCGGATTCCTCCAGTGGTTCCGATGACGCGGGTCGTCGCACAGGGGACCTTCGACCTGTTACACCCCGGCCACGTCCACTACCTCGAGGACGCGGCGACCTTCGGCGACGAGCTCCACGCCATCGTCGCCCGCCGGTCCAACGTCACCCACAAGCCGGCGCCGATCCTCTGTGCCGAGCAGCGGCGCGACATGGTCGCCGCGCTCGCCGCGGTCGACGACGGG
>NZ_WPCE01000157.1 GCF_009742825.1 Halorubrum sp. CBA1125 | reverse complement strand
CCTCTCTATGGGCTAGTCTGGTGATCGGTAGCGAGATGGCCGGGCGACGGCTCCCCCCGGACCGACCCGTCGTTCGGAAACGCGTTATCATTTCGGAACTCCGAACCTTACGCTTGAAACGCGAAGCCGCACCGGTAGTGTAGTAGGTATCACGCAAGCCTTGGCCATGGTTGCAACCCGAGTTCAAATCTCGGCCGGTGCATTTCTCGAACGGAGTGAGAGAAATCACCGAGAGATTTGAACGCTATCAGTCGCGCGCAGCGAACGAAGTGAGCGAGCACGTCTGATTCGGAGTTCAAATCTCGGCCGGTGCACTCCCTGCGGTCGTGCCCCGGCCTGACTCCCGCTCGTTTCACTCGCGGGAGTCTCGGCCGGTGCTTTTGGAGGCTAAGTAAGCGAAATACCGAGATATCCGAGCGCCATCAGCCACGTTCGATCGACAGTAATCGCTTCAAACCCCGTCTGCTATCCGACGACGAACTCCGGAGCGAGGACGATGGCGACGAGCAGACACAGCAGTACGAGGATCGCCGTCAGGCGAAGCGTGCCGGCCGTGCGTTTCCGGTCGTTCGGGAGGGATTCGGCGATCCCCGCCAGCGTGGCCCCGAGAGCCATGACGAGCAGCCAGTCGCTCGGGTCGGCTCTTCCCATGGCCCGAGAGTAGCCGTACAGTCCCAGGAACGCGAGCGCTCCTCCGAACTGGACGAGCGCGTTGGACCGGCCGGACGGTTCACTGAACACGAGGTCGGAGAGGACGGAGGGCATCGTGCGTGCGTCTTCTTCGAGACACAAATAACGACCGTCCCACACCTCACGCCTCCCCAGCCTCGTTGCTCGCTGCTCGCGGCTTCGCCGCTCGCTTATCGAGGTACTCACTCCGTTCGTACCTCGCACCGCTCGCAACTCCCTCGCGCGGTCGGGTTCGCGCCCCTTCGGGGCGCTCACCGGCGCGCGCCGACCGCGATCGCCGGCGTGTACGACTCCGCCGCCCTCAGGTTGCCTCAGGGTGCCCTCACCACGGGCCGTCGTAGTTCACCCGCGGGCGGTCGACATCGATACCCAGGTCGCGCAGCGTCGCGGTCGCGTTCTCGACCGGCGCGGGCGCGGGGCGGTCGAGCGCGTCGGTCGTCGCCTCGGCGAACCGGACCCGCCAGTCGCCGTCGATCACGACGGTCGCGCGGCGCGGGATGTCGGCGTGCCCCTCCCACGAGTCGGCCAGCAGGCCGTAGGAGTCGGCGATTCCGCCGTGGAAGTCCGAGACGACCGGAAACGGGAGATCGAAGCGGTCGACGTACGCGAACCCGGCGTACAGCGAGTCGCCGGTGAGCGCGACCACCGCCAGGTCCTCGCGGTCGTGCCAGCCGACATCCCGGACCGCGGCGAACGCCGCCGTGCTCGTCGGGACGAAGCTCGCCGGCGCGAACGCGAGGACGACCGCGCGGTACGACTCCACGAGCCGGTACAACGCGAGTTCGGTCGCCCGCCCGTCCGCGACCGCCGGCGCGGCGAAGTCGGGGGCTTTGACGCCGACGTCGATCATAGCACCGTCCCGTGTTTTTTGTCCGGCAGGTCCTTCTCGACGTCCGCGTAGAACGCGAACCGGGCGGCCAGCTCCGCGCGGAGGTCGGACGGCGGGACGAGCTCGTCGATGACGACCTCGCTGGCCATCCGGTGGATGTCGATGTCCTCGCGGTACTCCTCGCGGAGCCGCTGTTCTTCTGCGGTCCGCGCCTCGGGGTCGTCGATCTCGGCGAGCTTCCGGGCGTAGACCGCGTTTATCGCGGCCTCCGGTCCCATGATCGCGATCTCGCCGGAGGGGAGTCCGAGCACGCTCTCGGGGTCGTAGGCGGGCCCGCCCATCGCGTAGATACCCGCGCCGTACGCCTTCCGGACGACGACCGTCTGTTTCGGGACCGTGGCGGAGGAGGTGGCGTAGATCAGCTTCTTGCCCTTCTCTAAGATCCCGTCCTTCTCGACCGCGGAGCCGGCCATGAACCCCGGCGTGTCACAGAGGTAAAGCAGGGGGATCTCGTAGGCGTCACAGGTCCAGACGAACTCCGCGGCCTTCTCGGCGGCGTCCGGGAAGATCGCGCCCGATCGCTCTGTCGGCTGGTTGGCGACCACGCCGACCGGGCGGCCGTCGATCCGGCAGAAGGCGGTGACGATCTCCGTGCCGTACCCCTCCTTCAGCTCGAAGACCGACTCCGCGTCGGCGATCCGGTCGATCAGCTCGCGGACGTCGTACGGCCGGGTCGGCGACTCGGGGATCAGCTCGTCGATGCCCTCCGGGGAGTACTTCGGCGGCTTCGTCTCGGCTTCGGGAGGCTTCGCGCCGGCCCGGTCCGGGAGGTACCCGATCAGGTCGGCGACGAGCGCGCGGGCGTGCTCCTCGTCGCGCGCGACGAGGTCCGCCGAGCCGGACTCCTCGGCGTGGACCCGCGGGCCGCCGAGCTCCTCCAGGTCGATCTCCTCGCCGGTGACCATCTCCACCATCCGCGGGGAGGCGATCGCCATCGCGGACATCCCCTCGACCATCACGGTGAAGTCGGCGAAGACGGGCGTGTAGGCCGCCCCGGCGATACACGGGCCGTAGAGCACGCAGATCTGCGGGACGTACCCCGAGAGCATCGAGTGGTTGTAGTAGTACTTGCCGATCCCCTCGCGGTTGGCGAAGAAGCCGGTCTGCTGGTCGATCCGCCCGCCCGAGGAGTCCATCAGGTAGAGCACGGGCTTGCCGGTCTTCAGCGCCCGCTGTTGCATCCGGAGGAACTTCTCGACGCCCCGCGCCGCCATCGACCCGGCCTTCACGGTGAAGTCGTTGGCCATGAAGTGGACGTCGCGGCCCTCGAACGTCGCGGCGCCCGTGATCAGGCCGTCGGCGGGGAGGCGGTCGCGGTCGGCGTCCTCAGCGCTCGCCCCGTCGCTGTCGCCATCGCCGTCGCTGTCGGCGTCGCCGTCGGGCGCGTTCGGGTGCCAGTCGTCGAACGCGGCGAACGTCCCGTCCTCGAAGCGGACGCCGGCGGGCGGCCGCCCCGCGGCGTCAGCGTCGCCGTCGCCGCGGGCTCCCCCCTCACCGCCGAACCAGAGGTCGAGTCGGTCGCGGACGAACAGCTTCCCCTGCTCCGCGAGCCGCTCGCGGTACGTCTCGGGACCGCCCCGCAGGATGTCGTCGATCTCGGCGCGCAGCTCGCGCTCGCGGTCGGTGGGACCGCGGTCGTCGTCGAGCGGGTAGGTCGGCTCCGGCGGGGCGGCGCTGGCTGCGGGGTCGGCGGCGTCGCCGACGTAGACGTCAACGTCCTCGCCGAGGTGTTCCGCGAGCGACCGCGCGATCGCCTCGGCCTCCGCCGCGGTCGCCGCCGTGCCGACGCGAACTTTCATGGCGCACGATTCGCGGTGGTGCCTAAACCGTTTTCCCCCCGATCTCGACGACGGACGGTGACACCACGGACGCCCTACTCCATCACTCCGTCGCCCCCTCGGTGACGAGGGTGTCGTCCTCGAGGTAGTGCTCGACGTGGTGGGCGTGCACCTCGACGTCTTCGAGGATCTCGCGCAGCAGCTCCTCGGTGGTGTAGTCGCCGAGGTTGTTGGCGAGCCGGATGTGCTCGCGGAGCTGTTCGATGATGTCGCCGAAGATCTCCAGGTCGTTCTCCAGGGACGTCCGGATGTCGTAGGCGTCCGCGTCTTCGGGGCTCACCGGCGCGTGCTCCTCGTAGTTCGCGCCGCCAGAGAGGGGCACGCCGCCGAGCGCCTGCGCGCGCTCGGCGAGCACGTCGGCACCCGCCTCGAGGTCCGCGGCGACCTCGCCGAGGTACTCGTGGATGTCGTGGAACTCGGCGCCCTCGACGATCCAGTGGTGCTTCTTGATCTGGTGGTAGAGGACGTACGTGGCCGCGAGGTCGGTGTTTAACGCGTCGACGAGCTGTTCGGCCTTCTGCTCGGGGACGCGGAGCGCTTCGCTCTCGTGAACGTCGCCGTATCGCTGCCGGGCCTGCGTCTGGGTGCTCATGCGTACTCACTCGTACGCGCGCTACTCACTTAATGGTTTCCAAATTAGAAATAGATATTCTAAATATAAAAAATAATTTTTCTTCTTTTTCAACACTGTGCGCCGAAATCGCGATCCGCCGGGCTCGGTCACCTCCGCCGTCGAAGGGAAACGTCTTAATGGACTACGCGCGCACGTTCGGGTGTATGAGCAACGGCGACGACGACCCGGCCGACGCCTCAGAGGGGGCCGACGCCGCGGACGACGCGGAGGACGCCGGCGGGTCGACGGAGACGGCCGACGCGCCGGCGCGTCCCGACGAGGTGACCGAGGAGTCCCTGAACGAGTACCTCGACGAGATCGAGGGCCTGCTCGCCGACGCCGAGACGGAGGCGGCCCTCGACGACGTCGACGCGCTCTTAGACGACGCCGAGGCGGGGCTCGAGGAGGCCGACCTCCCCGAACCCGACGAGGACGACGACGACGCCGACGACCCGCGCGGTGAACTCGAAGACCGAATCGCGGAGCTCCGCGACGGCGTCGAGGAGGCCCGCGGCCCCTACGCCGAAGACGTCGCGGAAGCGATCCGAGACGCCGCGACGACGGTCGAAGACACGGAGTGGACCGCCGACGGGATCGAAGACGTCGCAGCGGCGGTCGAGGCGTTCGCCGACGCGGCCGCGACGTCCGTAGATGTCGCGGCGGACCCGGCCAGCGACGACATCGAGGACCTCGTCGCCGCCCTCGAGACTGTCGCCGACGCCGTCGAAAGCGCGGATCTCGATCCCGACGACGACGCGGAGACGATCGCCGCACTCCTCGAGGCGACCGACGAGCTCGAGGAGGGTCTCGACGGCGCCGAGGAGTGGGACGACTTACAGACCCACGAGCAGCTCCGCGCCCAGGGGTACTACGACGTGCTCGGCCACTACAAGGACTATCCCGTCGAGTGGGCCGCGCTGAAGGAACACGAGCAGCGCGGCAACGTCGACATGATCCTCCTCGCGCTCGACGCGCTGCAGTCCGATTTCATGGAGCGGCACTGCCTGGAGGCGCTCGAGCGCATGGGCAAACGCGGGAAGACCGAGGCGTCGGTCTCGGAGCTGCTCGGCCGCGCCGAGAAGCGCGACCAGGCCGCGATCCGCATCCTCGGGAAGATGGCCGCCGAGGAGGCCACGGAGACGCTCGTCGAGTTCGTGCCGGAGGAGTCGAACCCGCAGCTCCAGAAGGCGACGTGCAAGGCGCTCGGCGAGATCGGCGCCGAAGCGGCGGTCCAGCCGCTGGCCGACCAGCTCGCGCCCGAGTCCGAGACCGACGACCTCGTGCGGCCCCACGCCGCCCGCGCGCTCGGGCTCATCGGCGACACCCGCGCCGTCGACCCGCTCGCGGACGTGCTCGCCGGCGACGGCGACGACGACCTCCGCGCCGCCGCGGGCTGGGCGCTCCGGCAGATCGGCACGCGCGAGGCGCTCGAAACCGTCGCCGAGTACGCCGACGAGCGCTCCTTCCTCGTGGCGACCGAGGTCGAGAAGGCCGAGCGCGCGCTCGACGCCGCGGCACCGACCGCCTAAGCCCGGACGCGCTCCGAGCCCTTTTATCCGATACCGGCGCCACACCCGGCGTGCGGTCACCCCGTCGCCGATTCGAGTCCGTCTGCACCGCGGCCGTCTCGCGTCCCGCCGCGGTCCTCGCCTGCGTCCTCCTCGTCGTCGCGCTCGCCGGCGTGCCCGCGACGGCCGCGAGCGAACGCGGTGACGCCTCACGCGACGCCACGTCCACGGGTTCCGGTCCGGCGATCGTCGAGCTGTACCCCAACCCGACGACCGAGGGGAACCGCGGCGAGTACCTCGTCGTCCGCCTCCCGGCGCGCGGGAACTGGTCGCTCTCTGACGGGCACCACGAGGTGTCGGTCCCGCGGAACGCCAGCGGGACGGTCGCGCTCTCGATGGCCCCCGGGCGCACGGCCGCGTTCCTCGAGGACGCCCCCGCCGCCGCCGACCGCGGCCCGGTCGCGCTCCGCGCGATCGAGGGACACTTTCCCCTCTCGGCGTCGGGCGATCGGATCGAACTCCGCCGCGACGGGGCGGTCGTCGACGTCGTCGAGTACGGGCGCGTCCGCGAGGGGTACCGCTGGCGCGCCGACTGGGGGGAGTGGCGGCCGCGCGGATACGACCCCCGGGCGCCGGCCGCGACCGCGAACGCGACCGTGACGCCGTTCGTACTCCCGGACAGCCCAGACCGTCCGATCGAGCCGCTCCGCGGCGCGGAGGACCGCCTGCTGCTCGCCGGGTACACCCTCACGTCGGAGCGCGTCGCCGACCTGCTCGTCGACGCCGCCGACCGCGGCGTGACGGTCCGCGTGCTCGTCGAGGGGTCGCCGGTCGGCGGGTTCTCGGCACGGAGCGCGCGGCTGATCGACCGGCTCGTCGCCGCCGGCGTCGAGGTCCGCGTCCTCGACGGCGACCCCGAGCGGTTCCGGTTCCACCACGCGAAGTACGCCGTCGCCGACGACCGCGCGGTCGTGCTCACGGAGAACTGGAAGCGCTCCGGGACCGGCGGGCGGTCCAACCGCGGGTGGGGCGTCGCGACGGACGGGTCCGCGCGGCCACCCGCCGAGCCGTCGACCGCCGACACGCTCGCCGCGCTGTTCGAGGCGGACGCGAGCGCCGCCGACGCGCGCCGATGGCGCTCGTTCAGGTCCGAGGCGTCGTTCCACGACGTCGGCCGGGCGAACGGCACCTATCCGACGCGGTTCGATCCCCCGCCGGCGACGACCGCCGACGTGACGGTGCTCACCGCGCCGGGAAACGCCGCCGACGGGATCGCGGCGCGGATCGACGCGGCCGACGACCGCGTGCTCGCCGTCGTCCCCCGGACCGGCGGCCCGGACGATCGGATCGTGCGGGCGCTCCGACGGGCCGCCGACCGCGGCGTCGACG
>NZ_WPCE01000064.1 GCF_009742825.1 Halorubrum sp. CBA1125 | reverse complement strand
GCGTCGGTCGCGTCGGTCCCGCCGACGGCACAGCGCTCGAAGCCGAGACCGTCGAAGACGCCGTCGGCGGTGACCACGGCGCCGGCGAGACGACTGGTGCGGTCGCCGTCGGAGAAAGCGATACCGAGCGTCCGACTCGGCGGGTCCACCCGACTACGTCTCCTCCGATTTGATCTCCTGGAGGCGGTCGAGCAGTTCGTCGTTGGACGCGCCCGGCTCGTAGTGGACCGACCCCTCGTGTGACTCTTCTGCCGCTCGGACTCCGTCTTCGTCGTCGAAATCCGCGTCCAGGTCCTGGTTCTCCTGTTCGGATTCGTCGTAACTCCCGAAGCCCATCTGTGTGAGATACTAACGGACCCCCACAAATAAATCCCCGGCCGATGGTCGGATCGCTCCGTCGGAGACCCCGCACGCTTTTCTCGCGCGCTGGTGTACGTCTCTCCGATGAACGCCGTCACGCTCGGTCCCGCCGGCACGTACTCACACCGTGCGGCGCGGGCCGTCGCCGCCGAGGTGTCGTTCCGCGAGTCGGTCACCGCTATCGTCGACGCCGTCTCGTCGGGGGAGTTCGAACGCGGCGTCGTCCCCATCGAGAACAGCATCGAGGGCTCGGTCTCCGAGAGCCTCGACGCCCTCGCCGACTACGAGGTCGCGGTCACCCGCGAGATCGTCACGCCGATCCGCCACGCGCTGCTTGCACAGGACGATGAGTTCGAGATCGTCGCCAGCCACTCGCAGGCGCTCGCGCAGTGCCGCAACTGGCTGGAGGAATACTACCCGGACGCGGGGCTAGAGGCCGTGGCGTCCACCGCTCGCGGGGTCGAACGCGCCCGCGAGGACGCCCGCGTCGCGGGGATCGGTCACCCGGACAACGCCGGCGACGACCTGGAGATACTGGCCGAGGACATCCAGGACCAGACCTCGAACGCGACCCGGTTCCTCGTCGTCGCGCCCGCGTCGGCACGCTCGGACGCCGGCGGGAAGACCACGCTCATCGTCTACCCGAACGCCAACTACCCCGGCCTCCTCCTCGAACTCTTGGAGGCCTTCGCCGACCGCAACCTCAACCTCTCGCGCATCGAGTCGCGCCCGAGCGGCGAGCGGCTCGGCGACTACCTCTTCCACTTCGACGTCGACGCCGGGCTCTACGAGGACCACATGGCGGCGGCCGTCGAGGACGTCGAGGAGATCGCCGACGGCGGGTGGGTCCGCGTGCTCGGCTCGTACGACACCGAGCACGTGCTGGAGTAGTACGCGGTCATAGTCCTCACACCCGTTCTTCGCTCCGTCGATTGGCTCAATACAGAGCGTCTATTCAGCAAGGGGGTACCCACAGACGAGATCGTTTCTGTCAGCCGCGGATAGTAATTGCTAACACAGCACAACCTACAGATCCATATATGGCGATTCCCGAATGGAGCGGTCAGCGGTCAAGAATAAGGCAACCACGGCCGATTGACTCGCACACCCGGTGGCAAAGAAATGCCGCCGGCAGCTGAAGCCGACACGATGACCTTCCCCGACCTCGCAGTCAATGCCATCTACACAGTCCTCTGTTTAGTGCCGGGATTCATCAGTCTGCAAACGGTGACCTACACCGCCAATGTCGATGCAGATCTGACTGAGTTTGAGAAATCAACGTGGTGTTTCATCGCGAGCGGTGTCTCACTATCGGTGTTATACTTCCTGTACGTCGTCTGGATGGGCCTCACGACGGGACGCTTCGAAATCATCCGCTCGATTGATATTGGGTGGGTAGCCATCGTTGCAGTCTATCCGGTACTCCTTTTCGTGGCGGTCATAGTGGGATACGTCAGTGGGCAGGTATACCTCCGAACGCTGGGCACATCAACGACTCCCCAGCAAGAGACGACCCGGTAGTGGCGGGGGACTGCGACGCGGATTAACCGCGTATTTGAACGGGTCTCATAGTACTTGTATCGGTGTAAGAGTGCTGAATACGCAGGGTTCTTCTAACGTATTCGCCGGTAATGTGTGAACAGATGCCTTTGTGAAGCGTTCTATGACAACCTCACCGCTCGGCTAGTCGATTTTTCGGACGCAGAACCACCCGCAAAGCTCCAGTCGATCGGTCGTGCATCGTCGCTGGCGCGGAGAACACCGGCAAAGCCCTCACCCCGACCGCCCCGCACCTCACGTCTCCTCAGCCTCGTCGCCGGCGACGCCACCGCACAGCAAATTCGACCGTCTCTTCGACCGTACGGGATCCGCGTGGCGAGTCACTCGAACCGATACGTCGCCCCGTCCGGGCCGTCTTCGATCTCGACGCCGACCTCCCGGAGCGCGTCGCGGAGTTCGTCGGCGCGCTCGTAGTTCCCGGCCTCACGCTCCGCCTCGCGGACGTCGAGAACCAGCTCGACCAGCTCGCCGGCCAGCTCGACGTCGCCGTCGCTCTCGGCGTCGAACTGGAGTCCGAGCACGTCGCCGCCGAGCGCCTCGACGCCTCGACCGCCTCCCGGAGCCCGCGGTAGTCGTAGGCGTCTCGGGAACCGTCGGCGGCCGCCTGCGCCCCGTCGACCGCGTCGACGTGACGGTTCACGGCGTCGGTGAGCTCGAGGAGCGCCGCGGTCGCCTCCCGGAGGTTGAGGTCGTCGTTCATCGCCGCCTCGAAGTCCGAACGGGCCGTCTCGACCGCCTCGCGGAGGTCCTCGTCGGCCGCCTTCGCGCGGGCGTCGACCGAGTCGAGCGCGTCGACCGCGCGCTCGTAGGTCCGCGAGAATCGCTCCCAGCGCTCCTCGGCCTCCGCGATCGTCTCCTCGGTGAGCGCCTGCTCGGAGCGGTAGGCCGCGCCCGCGTAGAACGTCCGGATCACGTTGACGCCGAGTTCCTCCAGCGCGTCCGGCACCGTCCAGAAGTTGCCGATAGAAGAGGACATCTTCTCGCCTTCCATCTCCAGGAGGCCGACGTGGAGCCAGTGGCGGGCGAACCGGTCGCCGGTCGCGGCCTCCGACTGGGCGATCTCGTTCTCGTGGTGCGGGAAGACGAGGTCGCGCCCCCCCATGTGGATATCGAGGGTGTCGCCGAGGTGCGTCGTCGACATCGCGGAGCACTCGACGTGCCACCCCGGTCGCCCCTCGCTCCAGGGCGACTCCCACGTCTCGCCGGACGGCGTCTCGTCGCCGTGGTCGTGTTTCGCGTGCTCGCGGGCGGCCGCCTCGCTCACGCCGCCGGCCTTCCACAGCGCGAAGTCTGCGGGGTTGCGCTTCTCGCTCCGCTCGTCCGGTTCGCCCTGCGCCTCCAGTTCGTCGACCGACTGGTTCGAGAGCTTCCCGTACCCCTCGAAGCTCGTGACGTCGAAGTAGACGGAGCCGTTCGACTCGTAGGCGTACCCCTTCTCGACTAGCGTCTCGACGAGGTCGACGATCTCCGGGACGTGCTCCGTGACGCGGGGGTACACCTCCGCGCGCTTCAGGTTCAGCCCGCGCATCGCGTCGAACGTCGTGGCGGTGAACGCCTCGGCCACGTCGCGCTCCGCGGTCCACTCGTCGTGCTCGCCCACGCGGGCCGTGATCTTCTCGTTGACGTTGGTGACGTTCTCCACGTGCCGGACGTCGTACCCGAGGGACGCCAGCCAGCGGTGGAGCACGTCGGCGTGGAACCACAGCCGGGCGTGCCCGAGGTGGGGGTCGTCCGACACCGTCAGCCCGCAGACGTACAGCGTGACGTCGCCGTCGGCCGTGAACTCGACGCGCTCGTCTGCCAGGGTGTCGGTAACGACGAGGCTCATTACCGCCCCGTTGCCCGGGCGGTCGCTTCAAATCGTCGGATCGTCGGCGTGCGGTCGGCCCAACTGCCCGAACCCGGTCGCCGTCCCGAACTCGCCCCGGGCGCTTATGTCGACGGGGGTGAAGCGTCGGTATGGAACCGCTCGTCGCCGCTATCCTCTTCGGCGTCCCGCTCGCGTGGCTCGCCGGTTTCGCGGCGTACGCGTACGTCGACGCCCCCAAACGCGGCATGAGCCGCCGGAAGTGGGCCGCGATCGCCTTCTTCGTCCCGCTGTTCGGCTTCTTCGCCTACCTCTTCGAGCGCGACGAACGGGACTACGATCCCGCCGCCGACCCCTACGCCGGCGGCGGTGAGCGCCGCGAGGCCGGCTTCGCGGTCCACGAGTCCCGCCGCGGCGAGGCGCCGCTCGGCCCTGCCGGCACCGCGGCCCGCGACGGAGGACGCGGCGACGGGTGCGAGGGAGATGGGAGCGAGGGCGACGGGAACGGCGGTGACGTGAGCGACGGCGACGAGTGGAACGACCCGGACGCGTCGACCGCTGATCGGGCCGGAGTCGAACCCTCAGATCAGGTCGAGCAGCGCCGCGCGCCGGCGGTCGAGGTCGAACGCGGCCTCGCTCGCGTCGAGCCGTCCGAGGAAGGCGAAGACGTCGGCACCCTTCCGCTCTGCGTGCTCGATCAGCGCCTCGACCGAGTCGCGGTTGCGCGCGAGCGACTCCAGGTGCCCGCAGACGAGCGCGAGCGCGACGCCGGCCTCGCCGCTCGGAAACGCGCGGTCTATCGCCGCGAAGTCGGCGGACTCGGCCGGTGCTACGTCGATCGCGTCGGTCCCCTCGATCTCGTCGACCGCCATCGTCCGCAGACAACGAGTACAGATCGCCGCCTCCGACGCCGGCGCGTGCTCGCGAAGCGCGGACGGGACGACGAAGGCGACGACGGCGGCGTCGCAGTGAGGACAGGTCACGGGCGGTGACAGGAACGGAACGGAGAAAAAACGACGGGTAGACCGGTCGCCGACGCGGAAACGGAGCGCGGATCGGCAGGGGGTCGGATGGCAGAGGGTCGGATCGCGGACGGAGATCAGTCCGCGGCCTCGGGCTCTTCGACCGCGTCGGTCTCGGCTGCCGCCGCCTCGGCGGCCGCTTCCTCTTTCTCCTCTTCTTCTTTCTTCGCTTTGATCTTCTTCAGCCGGAATATCTCCTCGCGCTCCTGCTCTTCGAGCTTCTGCTCGATGTACTCCTGGTTCTCGTACAGCCGGGGGAGCAGCGTGAACTCGAGGGCGTTGACGCGGCGCTTCGTGGTCTCGATCTCCGAGAGCATCTTCTTCATGGCCGTCTCGACCTCGGCGGCGAGGATGATAGACTCCAGCAGTTCCTCGTACGCGTCGGCGGCCTCGTCGATGCGTGCGGAGGAACCCAGCAGCCCGTACCCCCGCTCGTCGAGCGACTTCTTCACCTTCGAGGACTCGATCTGCGGGACCACGACACCCATGATGTTCTTCGACTGGGTCGTGATCTCCGGGTGCTCTTTGAGCGCCGCGGCCGCGCCGCGGACCGCGACGTCGCCCTCCATCGCCCGGGCCATGTCGATCTTGCGCTGGGCCGTCTCGTAGTTCTCGGTCACCTCGGACCGGACGTCCTGCGCTTGGTCGAGGATGTCCATGAACTCCATGATGAGGCCGTCACGCTTCTGTTCGAGCGTGTCGTGACCGCGCTCGGAGAGCTCGATGCGGTCCTCGATCGCCATCAGGTTCTTGCGCGTCGGCTTGACGTCCTTGGCCATCTTGTGGGAACGTAGAGAACCGAGCCTGTTAACCTTTTACTGTTCGGCGAGATGCCGGCGAGCCGCTCCAGCGGCCGCTCCCTGGCGATCCGGTCTCGGGGGCCGGCGGGCGCAAAAAGAACGTGGGCGGTCAGTCGGCCGCTTCGACGACCTTCCGCTCGGAGTCTTCCTCGCGGTAGTACTTCTCGATGAACTCCTCGTCGACGCGGTTGAGCTCCTCTTTCGGCAGCATCGAGAGCAGGTCCCAGCCGATAGAGAGCGTCTCCTCGAGGTCGCGGTTGGTGTCGAAGCCCTGGTCGATGAACTCCGTCTCGAAGGCGTCCGCGAAGTCGAGGAACTTGTTGTCGCGCTCGGAGAGCGCCTCGCGGCCGACGATGTTCACGAGGTCGCGCAGGTCCTCGCCCTCCGCGTACGCCGCGTACATCTGGTCGGAGACGTCCCCGTGGTCCTCGCGGGTGAGCCCCTCGCCGATCCCGTCGTCCATCAGCCGCGAGAGGCTCGGGAGGACGTTCACGGGGGGCTGCAGCCCCTGACTGTTGAGGTCCGGGTCGACGTAGATCTGCCCCTCCGTGATGTACCCGGTCAGGTCCGGGATCGGGTGGGTGTCGTCGTCGCCGGGCATCGTGAGGATCGGGATCTGGGTCACGGAGCCCTCGCGCCCCTGGATCCGACCGGCGCGCTCGTACAGCTGCGCCAGGTCGGTGTACATGTACCCGGGATAGCCCCGGCGACCCGGGACCTCCTCGCGGGCCGCCCCAATCTCGCGGAGCGCCTCGCAGTAGTTGGTCATGTCCGTCAGGATGACGAGGACGTGGTAGTCCTTCTCGAAGGCGAGGTACTCGGCCGTCGTCAGGACCATCCGCGGCGTGACCGTCCGCTCGACGGCGGGGTCGTCCGCGAGGTTCATGAAGACGACGGAGCGCTCTAAGGCGCCGGTGCGCTCGAAGTCCTCCATGAACTCGTTGGCCTCCTCCTGGGTGATCCCCATCGCGCCGAAGATGACGGCGAACTCGGAGCCGTCCTCCTCGTCCTCCTCCTCTTCGGGCACGCTGGCCTGGCGGGCGATCTGCATCGCCAGCTCGCTGTGCGGCTGCCCGGAGCTGGAGAAGATCGGGAGCTTCTGGCCCCGGACCAGGGTGTTCATCCCGTCGATGGCGGAGACGCCCGTCTCGATGAACTCCTCGGGGTACTCCCGGGAGTAGGGGTTGATCGCCGCGCCGACGATGTCCTGCCGCTCTTCGGGGACGATCTCCGGGCCGCCGTCGATCGGCCGGCCGGAGCCGTCGAGGACCCGCCCGAGCAGGTCCTCGGTGACGGGCATCTTCATCGTCTCGCCCAGGAAGCGGACGGACGCGTTCTGGTCGATACCGGAGGTGCCCTCGAACACCTGGATGGCGACGACGCCCTCCGAGGATTCGAGCACCTGTCCGCGCAGCGTCTCCCCCTGTGCCGTCTCGATCTCGACGATCTCGTCGTAGCCGATCGCCTCGTCGACCTCGGCGTACACCAGCGGGCCGCTGATCTCGGTGATAGTTTGGTACTCTTTCATTGTCAGTAGAGGCTCCGGAGCTCCTCAGTGATCTCCGCTTTGAGGTCCGCGACGTACTCCTCGTAGTCGTCCTGGACCCCGATGCGGTTGATTTTCGGCGCCGACTCGGTGTCGGTGATCTCCTCGACCGGCACGCCGGCCTCGAGCGCGTCGAACGCCTCGTCGCTGAACGTCTCGATCGTCGTCAGCATGAGGTACGTCTTCTCCGGCGGACAGTAGGTGTCCACCGGGTGGAACGCGTTCTGCTGGAGGTACGCCTCGCGCAGGTAGCGGGCGACCTCCAGGGTGAGCTGCTGGTCGTCCGGCAGCGCGTCCTTCCCGACGAGCTGGACGATCTCCTGCAGCTCCGTCTCCTCGTCAAGGACGTCGACCGCCCACTGGCGCTTCTCGGGCCAGTCCTCGGCGACGTTCTCCTGGAACCAGGGGTCGAGCTGGTCTTTGTACAGCGAGTACGACTCGTTCCAGTTGATCGACGGGAAGTGCCGGCGCTCGGCCAGGTCCGCGTCGAGCGCCCAGAACGTCTTCACGATGCGCAGCGTGTTCTGGGTGACCGGCTCGGAGAAGTCGCCGCCGGGCGGCGACACCGCGCCGATCGCGGAGACAGACCCCTCCGTCCCGTTGACGTTCTCGAAGTAGCCGGCTCGCTCGTAGAACTGCGCCAGCCGGGCGGCGAGGTACGCGGGGTACCCCTCCTCGCCCGGCATCTCCTCGAGCCGCGAGGAGATCTCGCGCATCGCCTCCGCCCACCGCGAGGTGGAGTCGGCCATCAGCGCGACGTCGTACCCCATGTCCCGGTAGTACTCGGCGATCGTGATCCCCGTGTAGATACAGGACTCACGCGCCGCGACGGGCATGTTCGAGGTGTTCGCGATCAGCGAGGTGCGGGCCATCAGCGGGTTGCCGTTGGCCGGGTCCTCCAGCTCGGGGAAGTCCTCGATGACCTCCGTCATCTCGTTGCCGCGCTCGCCGCAGCCGACGTACACGATGATGTCGGCGTCGGCGTACTTCGCGAGCTGGTGTTGCGTGACCGTCTTCCCGGAGCCGAACGGCCCCGGAATCGCGGCCGTCCCGCCCTTCGCGATGGGGAACAGGCCGTCGAGGATGCGCTGGCCGGACACGAGCGGCGTCCGGGGCGTCTTCTTGTTCTCGGAGGGGCGCGCCTCGCGGACGGGCCACTCCTGGTGCATCGAGACGTCGGTCCCGTTGGCCAGCTCTGCGACCGTCTCGGTGACGTCGAACGTCCCCGACTCGATCGCGGTGACCTCGGTCGTCTCGTCCTCGTCTAAGGCGTCCGGCGGCACCATCACCTTGTGGTCGATGGTGACCGTCTCCTCGACGACGCCGACGACGTCGCCGCGGCCGACCTCGTCGCCCTCCTCGACCGTGGGCTCGAACTCCCACTCCTCCTCGAGGTCGATGCCGGGCGCGTCGACCCCGCGGTCGAGGTAGGGGCTTCCCATCTTGCCCTCCAGCACGTCCAGGGGACGCTGGACGCCGTCGTAGATGGCGTCCAACATTCCCGGACCAAGGTCGACCGACAGCGGCTCGCCCGTGTTCTCGACGGGCTCGCCGGGGGCGACCCCGGAGGTCTCCTCGTACACCTGAACGGTCGTGATGTCGCCTTCGATCTCGATCACTTCCCCCATGAGGCCTTCGTCGCCGACGTAGACGACGTCGTTCATGCGGGCGTCGAGGTCGCGGGCACTCACGACCGGACCGCTCACGCTCTGGATGACACCGGTTTCGGTTGTGGTGGTCTCCGTGGATTCTGCTTTGCTCATGTTAGTCGTCCTCCTCCATCAGGTCGATCCCGATGGCTCGTTTGATCTGGTCGCGGAGCCCGCCGCTGCCGGCGCCGGACCCGCCGAGCGTCACGAGTACGGGCTCGATGCTCCCCTCGACCGCCTCGCGGGTCCCCCGCGAGAGGTGGTCGAGGTCGTCGTCGTGCATCACGATGATGCCGGTCTCCTCGTCGTCGAGGGTCCGCTCGACGGCGGCGTCGAGCCGCTCGTCCTTCTCGTCGTCCGGGACGTTCTCGAACTTTCTGACGCCGGCGAGCCGGAAGCCGGTAGTGAACTCCGGGCTCCCGACGACCGCTATCTCCTGGCTCATGTTATCACCAGCTCCGATTCGATCTCGTCGGCCGACAGGCCCGCCTCCTTGCCGCGGGCGATCGCCCGGATGTTCTCGACCTCGCGCTCCTTCGCGAGGATGTACGAGATCACCGGGGTCACGGAGACGGGGTGGACCGTCCCGAGCCGATCGCCGTATGCCAAGAGCGCCGCGTCGGTCGCGTGCTCGAACGCGATGAGGCTGTCTGCCTCCTCGAGCTCGCGCAGCGCGGGACCGAGCTCGTCGGCGTACTGGCTGTCCGCGATGTACTCGACGAGCTCGTCGAGGTTGCGGGCGAGCCGCGCGAGCGACTCTCGGGTGAAGAGGTCGCCGCCCTCGATGAAGTACGCCGCGGGGTCGATGTCCGCGCCCGATCGGGCGAGCCGGAGCGCGTTCGCCGCGTTCCGGAAGTCGACCTCGGCTTTGAGGAACGCCTCGTACTGCTGGGTCGGCTCGTCGTCCGGAAGCCCCGACAGGAGCCGCTCGTAGAACGCGCGGTCGACGGCGTTCTCCAGGGGTACCAAGACGTCCGTCTCCTCGTACTCCGCGTACGCCTCCCGGAGCGGGTCGCCGTAGATCGTGTCTTCGAGCACCTCGATGACCGCCTCGATCGAGTCCGCCTCGAGCAGGCGGCGGATCCGCCGGTCGGCGAACTCGCCGGCGCGGATCAGGTCGACCTCGACGTCGGACTGGTCCGCGTCCGTGTAGACGCCGCGGATGACCGTCTTGACGTTCCAGGCGTCGAACTTCCGGAGGTACCGGGCGACGAGGTCGTACAGCGTTCCCTCGCTCCAGTCCAAGATGGCGTCGAACTGCTCCGCGAGGTTCCGGTTCAGCGCGTACTCGATGAGGTCGACGCCGCCGTGGCGGCTCCCGAGCGCGTTGATCTCCGCGCCGTAGCTCGACTCCTCCATGAACCGGGCGATCTCCGAGGGACCCATCCGGACCAGCTTGCGGTACTCCTCGTCGCCGTAGAGGCTGCCGCGGCGGGCACGAACCCGCGCGACGACGTACTCTGGGTTCGAGCTCCCGACGGCGCTCATTGGTCGAACAGTCGCTCCGAGATGTTCTTCAACTCGTCGTCCCAGACCGTCTCCAGGACCGAGTCGAACGTGTTGTTCACGCGAACGCGAGAGGTGTCGCTCTCCGCGACAACGCCGCCGAGGCAGTCTATCTCCCCGTCGACCTCGGCGTTGCGGTCCGCGACGAGCTCTTCGAGGAGATCGACGTCCTCGGGGCGGGTGTAGACGGCGACGTCCTCGTCGTCGTCGAACTCCGCGAGCGTCGCGTCGAGCAGCGTCTCGGTCAGCTCGCGACGCCGGTCGTCGTCGAGCGACTCGATCGCCGCCTCGACCTCGTCGCGGACGTCCTCTAAGACGTCCCGACGGGCGCTGAGCCGGCGCTGCTTGGCCTCGAGCTTGGCCGACGAGAGCGCCTGCTCGCGTTCCTGGTCGATCTGTCGCTCGACCTCGGCGAGCCGCTCCTCGCGGATCCGCTCGGCGTCCGACTCGGCCTCGGCGACGATCTCGTCGGCCTCGGCCTCGGCCGCCTCGCGTATCTCCTCTGCACGCGCGCGGGCTTCGTCTCGAACGTCCTCAACGACAGTGTCCAAACTCATTGTGTGAAAGGGAGGGTGCCGCTCAGACGATGAAGACGACGACGAGCGCGAGAATGACGATCGTCTCCGGAAGGACGGTCAGGATGAGCCCGTTGACGAACAGGTCTTCGTCCTCGGCCATCGCGCCGACGGCGGCCGACCCGATACCGCGCTCCGCGTAGCCAGCACCCAGCGCCGCGAGCCCGACCGCGAGGGCTGCCGCGGCGCTCGGATCGGTCAGCGTTCCACCGGCCTGCAGTGCGACGTTCCCGACTTCGTTGGTAGCTTCAAGCATTGGTAGTAGTTGCGGTTGCTCGTCTCCGAACAGTTGCCATTTGCCTCCACAGTGGTCATAAAGCTTCCCAAAACGATCGAACGACGACCCAATACAGACGCAACACAGCGGCGGCTCTTCGGGGATATTCGATCCTCGAGATCGGTGCGACGGCCCGACCGCGGAGAGTCAGCGCGGCGGCGACGAACCGAGGAGCGACGCTACCGGTCCTCGGCCGTGTACTGCCGGTCGTACCCGAACGGCAGATACCGGTTGCCGCCGCCCTGGTAGAACTTCCCGAAGAACTCGACGTACTCGAGACGCACCGCCTGAATGCCGGCGGACGTGACGCCGAGCAGGAGGACGACCACGTGGCCGACCACCGCGACGAGGATACCGCCCACGAGCGCGACGACCCCGACGAGGCTCGGCTCGAACGCGGTCGTCAGCCCCGCGAAGACGAGCTCGTAGGAGTCCGGGTGGCTCTGGACGTACTCGAGGTAGCCGGGGGTGAAGATGAAGTGGAAGCTCCCGTCGCCGCCCTCGCCGATGTACGCCCCGAACGCGAGCAGGTTGACCGCGAGCGCCATCCCGCCCTTCGCGAGCAGCACCGCCATGATCCGGGCGTACGAGATGACGTTGACGATCGGCGAGAGCACCTCGGCGAGCTCGGCCGGCTCACCGACCGCGAGCAGGACGACGCCGAGCGCCACCGCGGCGAGACCGACGTAGCCGAGAACGACCGGGAACCCGCCGAACGACACCGCCCCGAACGTGAGCACGGAGACCGAGTCGAACAGGAACGCCGGCTTCGGTCCCGGGAGGTGCTGGCTGAAGATCCACAGCCACGCGCCGTTGAGCAGCAGCAGCCACGACGCGCTCTCGTACATCGCGTGGGTCAGGTCGTGCTGTTTGTAGTTGTTCACGAACGAGAGCACGTACCCCACGTTCAGGTGAACGAGGCCGAACAGCACGCTGACGACGAGGAACGACAGCGCCCAGTTGAGGTCGGCCGGGGAGAGTCCCTTCCCGGCGACCGGCCAGTGAATACCGAGCAGCTGGTAGGCGTGGTACCCGAACACGTCGATTCCGAAGTAGATCCCGAACAGGACGGTGAAGCCGCCGGCCCACATCGCGACCGCGCCCATCTCGCGGAAGGTTCCCTCGTAGTTGGTGTACAGGAAGTACCCGATGGCGGCGTACAGCACGCCGTAGCCGACGTCGCCGATCATGAACCCGAACATGAGCGGGAACGTGAGGAAGACCAGAAGCGTCGGGTCCAGCTCGGAGTACCGCGGCCGGCCGAACCCCTGCACGAGCAGCTCGAAGGGGCCCGCGGCGCTCCCGTTGTCCTGGACGACCGGCGGGTCGTCGCTCCCGTGGGTCGCGTGGCCGCCGTCGGTGGCCGTCTCGCGCTCCGCGTCGGCGTCGTCGTCCGCGGACGCGTCGACCGTTCCGCCGCTCGACCCGCCGTCGGCGACCGCCTCGGTGTGGTGGTCGCCGTCGGAGGTGAACGAGGCCCGTTCGAGCTCTTCGACCTCGGCGTGGTCACCGACGGCGTCGGTGATGGCCGCTTCGAACGCCTCGTAGGAGTCGGTCGGGACCCACCCCTCCGCGACGAAGGCGTTCTCCGTCGTCGCAAACGAGAGCGGCGCCTCCTTCTTTTGCGCCTCGATCGTGAGCTGCTCTTCGGCGCGCAAGAGGAAGTCGGCCGCCTCCTCTTTCACCGATTCGAGCTCCGACTCGACCGACTCGATCTCCGTGCGGAGCTCCTCCCGCTCGCGTTCGAGCTCCGCGACGTACTCGCTCGGACTGGCGTCGGCGTCGGGCACGTCGAGCATCGCGATATCGACGCCGACGAGCGCGTCCTGGAGGGCGCCGTCCTCGGCGTCGGCGGCCGGCCTCGCGAACACGGCCACCACGTCGCCGCCGGCGAACACCTCGAACGCGTCGATCGCGTCGCGTCCGCGAGCGTCGCCTCGACCGCGTCGGGCTTCGCCTCCCCCACGACGACCTCCAGCGAGTCGTAACCGCGCAGGAGGTCGAGCTCGATACCGAGGTCCGCGAACGGCTCCATCCGGTCTATGGCCTCCTGCCGGTCGCGGATCTCGGACCGGAGCTCGTCGTGCCGCTCGTCGAGCTCGTTGACGCGGTCGCGCACGTCGGCGAGCTCGGCCGCGATCTCGTCGTCGTCGATGCGCCGCGGGACGACGTCCGCGTCGTCGACGTCGAGGATGCTCTCGAGCGCCCGGACGGTGACGAGCCGCTCGTTCACCGCTTCGGCGCCCTCGAGCGACGAGCCGGGCTCGAATCCCTCGTAGCGCTCGTCGTAGTCCGTGACGTGCAGCGAGTGGTGGGCGTACGCCGCCTCGATGACGTCGTCGATGACGCGCTTCGAGCCCGTCACCGACACCTTGCTCATCCGCTCAGGCCTGAGCATCCACCGCCTCCTCGGCCTGTTGTGTCACCGCCTCCTCGAATCGCTCGACGGCGTAGTCGACGGCCGATTCCACGCGGTCGCGGGCCTCGCGCTCGAGCTCGTCGGCGTCGGCACGACCCGACTCGAGGATCTCCTCGCGGCGCTCCTCGATCTCCGCTCGGGCCGCTTCGAGCCGTTCCTCGGCCTCGGATTCCGCCTCCTCCTCGGCCTCCGCGCGGATCTCCTCCGCGCGCTCACGAGCCTCGGCGAGGCGCTCGTCCGCGTCCGATTCGGCTTCCGCGATGATCTCGTCCGCTTCCGTTTCAGCCTGCTTGATCCGGTCGAGCACCTCTGGTCTCGCCATGCTACTAATCGCCTGAAACTCTACAAGCGACGTATAAGGTGTTTGCGAAAGTACGCGGGGGAGTGGCGCGGTCGGGATCGAATACGGACAGAATCGAATACGGGCGACGACGGGGCTCCCGGGCCGTGCGAGGGCGCTGCCGCCTACATTTAAGTAGCCGTCGCCGGACCCTCACGGTATGGCAACGGTGTATGCGGTCGCGTCGGCGAAGGGTGGGGTCGGGAAGACCACCACGACCGCGGCAGTGGCGACGGTCCTGGCGGCGTCCGGCGCCGACGTCGTCGCGATCGATGCCGACATCGGCATGGCGAACCTCGCGGGCGCGGTCGGCGTCGAGCCCGGTGAGACGACGATCCACGACGTGCTGGCCGGACGCGCGGAGCCGGCCGACGCGGTCCACGAGACGCCGGTCGGGCTCCGCGTCGTCCCCGGCGCGGTCGACCTCGACGCGTACGCGGCGGCCGACCCCTCCGAGCTCGGCACGGTCGTCGACGCCTTCGACGACGCCGACTTCGTGTTCGTCGACGCCGGCGCCGGGCTCTCGCACGACTCGACGCTCCCGCTCGGGCTCGCGGACGCGACGCTGCTC
>NZ_WPCE01000138.1 GCF_009742825.1 Halorubrum sp. CBA1125 | reverse complement strand
CACGCACCTTCACCCCCGTCTGCGTCGCCGGCGTCCGCGTTGCCGTCGCCGGTGTCCGCGTTACCGTCGCCCGAGTCACCGGTGGTGCCGTCCCCGAAACAGCCCGCCACGGCGGCCGCCGTCGCGGTCCCGGTCGCTCGCAAAAATCGCCGACGTCTCATTGACGGACACGACGTGCTCTGTGCGTATATCGGTCTCGTCCCCGTTCCCGCGGTCCCCGCCTCGGCGGAGCCGGCCGGGAAGGACGCGCTTTTATCCGCGTCACGACTAGCGTGACGTATGGCGAAAGTGAGCGTCGGCCTCCGCGGATGGCGGTTCGACGAGGAGGAGATCTTCACCGACGACGGCGAGCTGAAGCCCCTCGACGAGATTCCCGAGGACCCCCGAGAACGGCTCGTCAGACTCGTCGGGCTCGTCGAGGAGCCCTGCGACGTCTGTTACTTGGAGCACGGCGAGGAGGAGGTCCACCGCTGTAACCAGGCGGAGATCGTCTACGGCGAGCCGAACGGCGAGGTGCTGCTCTGTTCGGAACACGAGCCGGAACTGATCTACTGGTACCGCGAAGCGGGGGGCAGCGACCACGCCGGCGAGCTGGCGTTCGCCGACCGCTTCCACGAGTGGGTCGCCGCGGGCAACGAGGCGCCGGCGGGGTACGGCTCCGTCGAACACGTCGAGGAGGCTCCCGAGTCGCTCCCGGAGCCGCCGGACCAAGAGGAGATCCAAGAGCGGGTAGAAGAGGACTTCGATGGCAAGCGGATCGACATCCTCGAACTCGCTGGCGAGAACGGGGACGACGAGACGGGAGACGACGAGACCGAGAACGACGAGGACACACTCACCGAGGAGGAGCTCGCCGACTCCGGCCTCGACCTCTCGACCGACTACCCGTCGAGCCGATGAGCGGGTCGAGAACGGGCGGCGACGCCGACGACGGTTCCGGCGGAACGGCCCGCCGTAAGCCGGTCGTGGTCCTCGTCGAGCCGGAGACGCCGGGCAACGTCGGAACGATCGCCCGGGCGATGAAGAACTTCGGCCTCGACGATCTGAAGCTGGTCGACCCGCCGGAGCTCCGCGAGGACGGCGAGGCGTACGGGTTCGCCGGCCACGCCCGCGAGGACGTGCTTCCGAACGCCGACGAGGTGACCTTCGAGGAGGTCGTCGCGAACTACCACACCGTCGGCACCACGGCGATCACCGGCGAGGACGACCGGAGCCACGAGCGGTTCCCGTTCAAGACGCCGGTCGAGCTGCGCGAGTCGCTGAAGACCGTCGACGCGCCGACCGCGATCGTCTTCGGCCGCGAGGGGCGCGGGCTCAACAACGACGAGCTCTCGCGGCTCGACGAGGTGTGTTCGATCCCCGCCGACGGCGACTACCCGGTCCTCAACCTCGGCCAGGCGGCGACGGTGCTCCTCTACGAGCTGCGCGAGCTCACCGTCGGGGAGACGCAGCTGCCCGACACCGCCGTCACCCGCGCTCCGGAGGACGACGTCGAGCGCTTCCACGAGTTCTTCGGCGACTTCCTCGAGGCGACCGGCCAGCGCGAACACCAGCGCGAGAAGACGGCGCTGTTGATGCGGCGGCTGCTGGGGCGCGCGCACCCCACGGAGCGCGAGATCCACTCGCTGTTGGGGGTCTTCCGGAAGGCGAACGCGAAGCTGGAGCACGCCGACCACCTCGCGGCGAAACACGACGAGCCGGTCTACCCACGGGAGTGACTCGCATGGGGGACTCGCAGTCGGACACCGCGTCGCGGGACGGCCAGTTAGCGGACGGCGTCCCCCTCGACGAGGACCTGTGGGCCGGCGCGCGCGACGCGTCGCCGCTCCTGCTCGGGATCGCTCCGTTCGCGCTCGTCGCCGGGATCGCCGCGGTCGACGCCGGGCTCTCGCTCGCCGAGGCGCTCGGGATGTCGGTGTTCGTGTTCGCCGGCGCCTCCCAGCTCGCCGCCCTCGATCTGATCGGATCTGGCGCGCCGTTCGCCGTCGTGGTCGGCACGGCGGTCGTGATCAACCTCCGGATGATGATGTACTCGGCGTCGATCGCCCCGTACCTCGCGCGATACGCCCGCCGGACGCGGGCCGCGCTCGCGTATCTGCTCACCGATCAGGTGTACGCGCTCTCCGTCGCGGAGTTCAACGAGAACGACGACGATCCGGTGGCGGTACTACGTCGGCGTGGGCGCGCCGCTGTGGATCGTCTGGCAGGTCGGGACGGTCGTGGGCGTGGTCGTCGGGACCGGCGTCCCCGACGCGTGGGGGCTCACGTTCGCGATTCCGCTCGTGTTCATCGCGCTGCTCGTCCCCGCGATGAAGGACCGACCGACCGTCGCGGCGGGCGTCGCCGGCGGGGTCGTCGCGGTCCTCGCGACGGGGCTGCCGCTCAACCTCGGCATGCTCGCCGGCGCGACCGCCGGGATCGGCGTCGGGGTGCTGACTGAGGTGTTCGACGCGTGATAGAAGGGTTCGCGCCCGGCAGTTCGATCCCCGTCTCCGGGGCGGCCGAGGCGGTCGCTCCCGTCGTCGCGACCGCCGGTGGCGTCACCGAGCCGATCGGAGTCTGGTTCGCTATCGTCGTCATCGGGGTCGCGACGTACGGCATCCGGCTCTCGTTCATCCACCTGTTCGGGCGGATCGACGAGGTCCCGACGCGTATCAAACGGCCGCTTCGGTACGTGCCGCCGGCGGTGCTCGCCGCCCTCGTGCTCCCCGACCTCCTGACGCTGCGGCCGTCGATCGCCGCGACGCTCGTCGACGAGCGGCTGATCGCGGGCGTCGCGGCCGGCGCCGTCGCGTGGCGCACCGAGAACGTATTCGCGACGATCACCGTCGGGATGGTCGTGCTGTGGCTGTTCCGGTTCGTCGTCTTCGCGTGAGGAGGCCGTCGGTCGGTTCACCCTCCCCAGAACGGCAGGCGGCCGCCGCCTTCCGTCGGAGACCCGTTCGTACACCGAGCCCCGTCTGGAGGCCGGGTTTGTAATTACCTACTTCGTCCAGCAGTGTGATATCCGGTTCATAACAATCCACCTTGAGTCAGTTGACAGCCCAAGACGAATGGACGACGAAAACCATCCACCGGGTTCGCGATCTCGACGTGACGTGATCGGGGCTTTCGGTACGGTCTGTCTCACCGGCGCTGCTGGCTGTCTGGCTTCGAGTGGCGACCCGAACCGGAACGAGCACCCGACGGCCGAAGGCGAGAACGCCGCGGGGGACGGAAACGCTACGACCAGGGATTCGCCCCACGGGACCGACGGGGCCGGCGAGGAAACCGAAGCCGCCGACCCCCCTGGAGTGGAACTCGGGCCCGAAACGTTCGAGCACTTGTCTGCCCTCGAGGCGGTCGGCGGTCGGCTCGCTGCCGACACCGAGCGTCAGGTCACCGGGACGCAGTGTGCGGCGCTCGAAACCGGTGCGGACGGGGCGTGGCTCCACGTCCCACTGGCGGAACCCGTCGACTTCAGCAACGCTCGAGTCGCCTGTCACGTCGCGGTGGACGGGACGGCGGCCGGCGAGTTCCTCTATCTGGACCTCCGTGACGGCGACAGCAACCGGTTTCGGACGCGGACCGTGCTTCGAAGCCGGAACGAGTTGGTCCGGGTCGACTTCGGGATCGTGGACCCGCAGGTCGACGACGTGGCCGTGGACTTAGCACGTATCACGCGGCTCTCGTTCCGAGCGGGCCCGAGAAAGGAGTCCGGAACGGAGACCGTGTATCTCGATCATCCCCGCCGTATCCCTACTCCGGAGACGGCCAAAGTCGTGTTCCAGTTCGACGATGGAAACCTGACGGATTACACGGAAGGGTTCCCGTACCTCTCACAGTACGGGTATCCGGCGATCACCTACGTGAACACGGAGACGATCGGAAACGAGGGGAAACTCGACGAGTCCAAACTCGCGGAACTCCAGCGCGAAAACTGGCTGATCGGGTCGCACACGACTGACCACACGGATCTAACGAGCCTCTCGGACCCGGCCGAGATCGAACGTCGAGTGCGCGACGCGAAGGGGTGGCTCGTCGATCGCGGGTTCGACGACGGGGCGCGCCACTTCGCGTACCCGTACAACGCAGTCAACGAGCAGGTGTTGTCGATCGTCTCCGAGTTCCACGACACTGGCCGAGTGTGGAACTGGCAACCCGGCGCGCTGCCGTCGAACCCCCAACTGATCCCGGCCGAAGGCGACCCGGACCCGGCGACGTTCCGGAACCTGCTCACCCAGACGGTCCGGTACGGCGGCGTCTTGATACTCACCCACCACGGTCTCCCCACCGACTCCGACCGCTCGGATTTCCACGAGATCGTTGACGAGGTCCACCGGCGTGACCAGGCCGGTGACGTCGACGTCGTTCGACTCGACGAACTCCAGTCGATGGCAGCCGACGCCCTGTCCCGATGACTGACAGTAACCGATCCATACCACACCGACCCGTTCGACGGACGGCGGGACCGGCTGCTACCGCTCGAACCGCTCGGGAAATCGTCGGACGAGGAGGAAGGCGACGAGGCCACAGAGGCCGGAGAAGCCGAGCGCGTTCCCCGTACTCACGAACCCGCGGGCGGGCGGGACAGCGTACGCGACCGCAGCCGCGACGAGCACGGCGTAGCCGACCGCCGACACGCCGAGCAGCATCGGCCGCAGGCCGGGGCGACTCCAGAGCCGTGTCCACGTCGATATCCCCGCTACCGCCCCGGCGACGACGCCGATCGGGAGCGCGACGATCGCCGAGAACGCGATCCGCGCGGCGAGCGCTTCGGTGAGCGCGCCGCTCACGAGAAGGAACCCCGTCACGCCCGTCCCGACCGCCGCCACGAGCCGACCGTTCACGCCTTCTCCTCGACGGCGGACGTGTTAAACTCTCCGTCGACGGTGCGGGACGTCGCCGCCGATCGCCCCGCTCGCCGTGGAGCGGTTCACTTTCCATCGCCCGACCCGTTCGGCTTCTCGTCGGTCGATCTGGTCACCTTCTCGTCGGTCGATCTGGTCACCTTCTCGTCGGTCGATCTGGTCACCTTCTCGTCGGCCGACTCGTCTTCGATCGCCGCCATCACGCGGGCGTGGAACTCCCGGAGAACGGTCGACTCGTCGTCGGCGATGACGGTGTCGGAGTCGGCGAGGGTCGCCAGTCCGAACGACAGCGGCGTGGGCGAGTCGACCGCGTGCTCGACGACCGAGAGGTCGCCGTCGGCGACGCGGGACAGCACCTCGCGGATCCTCGCGACGTCGAGCCGGTCTTCGAGCAGCTCCCGGTACGTCTCCTCCGCGACCGCGAACTCGTCGAGATCCTCCGCGAGCGAGAGCAGCATCTCGGCGGAGAGCTGCTGTTCGGCGGCCGACTTCTCGTACCCCTTGTAGCGTTTCAGGACCATGAGCGCCCGCGTTGCGTCGATCCGGAAGTATCGCTGGTGGAGGTCGGTCCCGGAGACCGCCTCCCGGAGGTCCTCGCGGACGGTCTCCGGGTCCAGCGTCCGGAGGATCTCGGCGACGTCGACCTTGCGGTTGAGCGGGAGCGTGAGCGCGAACCCCCGGTCCGCGACCGCCACGGTGACGTTGGCGTCGGTGCGGTCTTCGCACGCGGCGGCGACGAGCCGCGAGAGCCCGTCGTTGAACCGCCGACCGTACACCGCGTGGACGTAGAACCGCCGCTTGTACGCGTCGCGGTCCAGTTCCGCTTCGACGACCAGCCGGTCGGGAGTCGAGACGCTCTCTGGGCCCGCGTACGCGACCTGCTCGTCGTACGTCCGTGCGATCGCGCGGACCGCGTTCCCGCCGATCGGGAGCTCTCGGAGCCACGCGCGGACCGCTGGCGGGCCGCCGCGTTCAAGCCGGGAGAGCAGCTCGCCCCGGAACGCCAGCACCTCCCGGGCGAGGTCGGGCGACAGCGGGAGCCGCTCGGCGTACCACGAGGGGACGGTCGGCCGCTCGCTCGTCCGGTCGACGTACACCTTCGACCCACGTCGGTAGCGGAAGGCGAACCGCTCGCCGCCGAGCACGAACACGTCGCCCGGGCCGAGGGTGTCGAGGTACGACTCGTCGAGCGTTCCGACCGGGTCGCCGTCGCGGGTGAGCACCTCACAGGTGAACGAGTCCGGGATCGTCCCCACGTTCGTCATGTAGATGGCCCGCGCGAGCCGGCCGCGCTTTCCGACGAGCGTCTCGCCGACGGGGTGCTCCTCGTGGTGGTGTTCCCCGTCCGGTGGGTCGTTCTCGTCGCGCCAGACCTTCGGGTAGACGTTCGCGTCGGCCAGCCCCTCGTAGTCCGCCGTGAGGTACCGGATCAGCCGTTCGTAGTCGGCGTCGTCGAACGCACGGTAGGGGTGTGCGCGCCGGAGCGTCTCTCGGATCTCGCGGTCGGGTCGAACCCGCGCGATCGCCATCCCGTAGACGTGCTGGGCGGCGACGTCGTACGGTCCCTCCGGGATCGACACGCGGTCGACGAACCCCTCCTCGGCGCGCACGAGCATCGTCGCACACTCGACCAGCTCGTCGCGGTCGAGCGCGAACACTCGTCCCTCGACCGTCTCGCCGGGCCGGTGACCCGCCCGGCCGACGCGCTGGAGCAGCGCGGCGACCGACTTCGGCGATCCGACCTGGACGACCAGATCGAGGTGGGGCATGTCGACGCCGAGCTCCAGGCTCGTCGAGGTGGTGACGACGTCCAGCTCGCCCGCCTTCAGCCCCTCCTCGATCCGGCGCCGGCGTTCCGCGCCGAGGCTCCCGTGGTGACAGCCCGAGTCGGACTCGTCGTAGCCGAACCGCTCGCGCAGCTCCTGGAGGGTGCGCTCGGCGCCCGATCGGGAGTTCGTGAACACCAGCGTGTTCGTGTGGTCGTCGATCAGCTCGTGGAGCGCGTCGTAGAAGCGATCGGTGACGACCGACCGCGGCGTGTGGACGAGGTCCGCCGCTGGTGTCCGGAGTTCGAGGTCGAACTCTCGGACAGAGCGGGCGTCGACCACCTCGCACGCGCGGGACGCGAAGCCGTCCGGATCGCCGACCGCCCCGGCGACGCGCTCGCGGCCGACGAGGAAGTCTGCGACCTCCCCGAGCGGCTCGATCGTCGCCGAGCAGCCGATTCGGGTCGGCGACCCGTCGGCGAGCGTCTCCAGCCGCTCCAACGACACCGCGAGGTGGGTGCCGCGCTTGCCCGCCGCCAGCGCGTGGATCTCGTCGACGATCACGTACTCGACCGCGCGGAGTTTCTCCCTGAACTTCGGCGAATCGAGCAGGATGGCGAGCGTCTCCGGCGTGGTGTTGAGCACGTGCGGCGGCTCCGCCAGCATGGCCCGTCGCGCGGCCTCGTCGGTGTCGCCGTGGCGGATCGCCTGCCTGACGCCCGGGTCGGCGTCGGCGGCACCTCCGGCGATCTCCGCCGCGATCCCGTTCAGGGGCGCTTCGAGGTTGCGTTTGACGTCGTTCGCGAGCGACTTCAGCGGCGAGACGTACAGACAGTAGACGGCGTCGTCGAGGTCGTCGGTGCGGTCCCGAGCGAAGAGGTCGTCGAGGACCGCGGTGAAGGCCGCGAGCGTCTTCCCGCTGCCGGTGGGGGCCGCGACGAGACAGTTTCGACCCGCGTCGACGTGGGGGATCGCCTCGCGCTGCGGC
>NZ_WPCE01000196.1 GCF_009742825.1 Halorubrum sp. CBA1125 | reverse complement strand
GGTGGCCGTCAGTGCTCGGCCGGTTCCGCTGGCGCGCGCATGTCGTCGATCCGGAGGATGAGGATGTTCGCGGTGTCGTCTTTCCCGTCGACGGTCCCGTCGATGACGAGCTTCGAGAGCGGCGTCGGGCCGACGGTGACGGAGTCGCCCTCGTGGAAGTTCCGGACGGAGCCCTGGACGTGGATCTCGGCGCGGCAGAGCTCGGGGTGGTGGACGCTGGAGAGGTCGATCCCGTCGACGTTGACGCCCGTGACCTCCTCGCCCTCGTGGTAGATGGGGACATCTGCGGGCTCGTCCATCCGCTGGATGTCGAGCGCCTCGTAGGCGTTCGAGGTGGGTTTGTACCCGCCCTTCGGTCCGGGTACGCCCTCGACCAGCTGGAGGGCCTTCAGGCTCTGCATCTGGTTGCGTATCGTGCCGGGGTTCCGGTCGACCTCCTCGGCGATCGCCTCGCCCTTGACGGCGTCCTCCTGTTCCCCGTAGAGGTTGATGAGGGCCGTGAGGATGCTTTTCTGGCTCGACGTGAGCTCGATAGATGACATGTGCGTATATACAGGGTCGGCCTGCTTAAATGCGATGGAATATAATTATAATGGGAAACGGCTTTCGCGGTCACGCGCCGCGCAGCCGCCGCATTCTGACGTACGCGATCGGACTCGAGAGCGCCACGACGGTCCCCACGCCGACGAGCGCCAGACCGAGATCGCCGAGGAAAAACGACAGCACCGCCCCCGTGAGTCCGATCGCGGCGCCGGTGAACGCGACCGCGATCGTGGCGCCGATCGGTTCGATGTCGGTGCGTTCGACGTCGGTTCCGGAAGGACTCATACCGACCGATCGCGGCCGGACGTGGAAATCGTGTGCGATCGCGTCGCCGTCGCGGACCCGACCATTCAAGCCGCGTCGCGCCCCGTGTTCGGGTATGACCACCGTCAGGATCATCGGCGCCCCGACAGACTACGGGGCGAACCGACGCGGCGTCGACATGGGCCCGTCAGCCATCCGCTACGGCGGGCTCGCCGACCAGCTCGCGAGCGCGGGCGTCGAGACGGTCGACGCCGGCGACCTCGCGGTTCCCCGGGCGGAGGAGCGCGACCCGGACGCCGACGCGCCGATCAGGGGCAACGCGAAGTTCCTCCGGGAGACGGCGGACGTCTGCCGCCGGCTCGGCGACGAGGTCGCGGCGACCCTCGCGGACGGGGCGGTGCCGCTCGCGCTCGGCGGCGACCACTCGATCGCGATCGGCTCGCTCGGCGGATCCGCGCGCGAGGCCGACATCGGCGCGGTGTGGTTCGACGCCCACGCCGACCTCAACACCCCCTCGACGACGCCCTCGGGGAACGTCCACGGGATGCCGCTGGCGGCCGCGCTCGGCCTCGACGAGTTCGCGGACACCGACTGGGCGAACGCGCCCGGCCTCTCGCCGGAGAACATCGCGCTCGTCGGGCTCCGATCGGTCGACGAGGCCGAGGTCGACGTGATCCGCGATCACGGTTTCGCCGCGTACACGATGTCCGACATCGACGAACGGGGGATCACGGCGATCACCGAGGAGGCGATGACCGTCGCCGCGGCCGGCGTCGACGGCGTCCACGTCAGCCTCGACCTCGACTGGCTCGACCCGAACGAGGCGCCCGGCGTCGGCACGCCGGTCCGCGGCGGCGTGACCTACCGGGAGGCACACAGCGCGATGGAGATCGTCGACGAGGCCGACTGCCTCCGGTCGATGGAACTCGTCGAGGTGAACCCGACGCTCGACCAGCACAACGAGACCGCGTCGCTCGCGACCGAACTGGCCGCGAGCGCGTTCGGGAAACGCGTGTTGTGACGGCCCGGACCGTTAACCGTCCGGCCTTCAGGGGGCGTCGTCGAGCCGTTCGACGACCCGCTGCAGATCGGCCTCGCGTTCGATCTGCTGTTTGACCTCCTCGCGCCGCCGGACCGCGCCGGAGTCGGCGTCGTACGCGCGGACGAACTCGGCGCGCGTGTGCTCGTCGAACGCGTGACGGATCGCGAAGTAGCCGTCGGGCACGATCGTCCCGCACACTTTACACTCGTGTCGCTGGTGGCCGTTCGTCTGGTGAACGATGGCCGACTCCACGTCGTCGAAAGCGGCGTCGCAGCCGTCGATGCCGCACGTCCAGCGGGGCATGTGCTTGTGGTCGCGTCCGCGAGGGATTAACCGTTTCCCCGTCGGTCGCCGATCGCCGGCCTCGAATCGGTCGTCGGTCGATCGGTCCGCCGATCGAACGATACTCCTTTGCGCGGCGGCGACGACGCTACGAGCGTGACCCGATCGAGTACGCGCGTCGACGCCCACGTGAAGGTGCTCGACGACGACGTGGTCGCCCGCGCGAAGGCACGGGGGATCGACGCCCTCGTGTACGCTCCGCACTTCACCCGGCTCCCCACGATCCGCGAGCGCGCGTCATGGCACACGGACGACGAGCTGACGGTCGTCCCCGCCCGGGAGGTGTTCACCGGCGACTGGGGGAACCGGCGACACCTCCTCGCGCTCGGACTCACCGAACCCGTCCCCGACTACATCACGTTCGAGGCCGCGATGGCCGAGTTCCAGCGGCAGGACGCCGCGGTGCTCGTCCCGCACCCGTCGTTCGCGACCATCTCGCTCACCCGGCCGGAGATCGCCGCCCACGACGAGCGGCTCGACGCGCTGGAGACGTACAACGCGAAGCTGCTCCCCCACCAGAACGCTCGCGCTCGGAACGTGGCCGAGGCGACCGGTCACCCGGGGTTCGGGTCGTCATACGCGCACCTGCGCGGCACGGTCGGCGAGGCGTGGACCGAGTTCGACGGCGACCTCGCGAGCCCGGAGGCGATCGTCGACGCCTTCCGTGAGGGACGGCCGCGCACCGTCTACCACTGGCCCGGCGCGGGCCACCAGATCCGCGGGCTCATCGAGTTCGCCCACCTCGCGTACGAGAACACCTGGGAGAAGCTCGACCGGACGTTCCTCTCGGGGGACGAGCCGACCCTTCCGAGCAACGTCGCGTACGACGGGCGGTTCGACGACGTGAGCGTCTATCGCTAGCCGAACCGAGCCGGAGTCTCGGAGACGGATTCACGTACAAACGGTATCGATTATTGCGGAGCTGATCACGCTTGACAGATCTGTAACTCAAGTAATCAATAATCCGCGTAGCGTGAAACTGTACCTGGTTTATGATACGCAACGTCGTGGTGTCAGATACCATGCCACTTTACATGGACGTCCACAGAAACGTGGATGCAAGCGTTGAGGATGTTGTCGCAGCCCACAAGAAAGACGTTGAAACCCAAGAGAAACACGGAGTAAAATACCTGAACTACTGGGTTGACGAGGACGAAGGTGCCGTCTTCTGTCTGTTCGAAGGGCCGAGTAAAGCCGCAGGTGAGACGGTTCACCGCGAGGCACACGGACTCACCGCCGACGAGATCTTCGAAGTCGAACAAGGGGAGTGAGCTTATGCTCTTCGTGGCTACCTTCGAACATTCGGCCGATAACTGCTGGGCCCGAGAACAACACAAGGAGAAAGCCAGAGAGTGGATCGGAACCATCGACGAGCGAGCGGCGGAGTACGATGTCGAGCTTCACGGATCGTACGTGACGCCGAACGAGCACAAGCTCTACTTCATCCTTGAGGTAGACAGCTTCGAATCGGTCACCGGTTTCCTCGATTCCCCGTTCCTCGAAGATCACGACGGTCATATTGCGCCCGTCCACGCTCTCAGCGAGGTGGCGGAGCTATTGCTTGAGGAGTGATATAATACGACAGTCTACCCCCGGGCTCTCGCACTCGTACGGCGTCGTCCCTGCGGGGTCTCCATCTCTCGGTCAGCGTCGAGGGGCGCTCTCTCGACCGGCGGTCACTCCAGTTCGGTCTCCGTCTCCGTCTCGGCGTCGGTCTCGGATTCGTGCGCCTCCTCGCTCGCCGCCTTCCGCGCGCGGTCGGCGGCGAGCTCGCGGTCGATATCGTCCTCGACCGCGCCCATCGACGCCACGGTGACGACGTTGCCGCCGCCCGGGTCGACCACCATCACCTCCTCGCCCTCCTCGATCGTCCCGTCGAGGGCGCGCGCGGAGTAGTAGGGGTTGAATCCGCCGCCGGAGAGCTTCACCTCGCCGCCGGCGGCCGTCACGCGCTCGGTGACGGTCCCCGTCTTGCCCTTCAGCGAGTCGCGGTCGCTCGTCTGCTGTTGACCCTTCCCGCCGTACAGGTCGAACTCGTGGTAGCCGTAGAAGGCGGCCGCGCCGAACACGAGCGTCAGCACCGCCATGAGCACAGTGAGGAGGGCACCGGCGCCGACGAGAGGGGCTAACAGGAGCCCGCCGAGCCCGGCACCGATCAGCGCGATCCCGACGACGATGAAGTTCGCCCCCGGCGCGAGCGCCTCCGCCATCGAGAGCAACAGCCCCGCCGTCAACAACAGCAACGGGAGGGTGTCCGGGCCGATCAGTCCGGCCTGTGCGAGCGCGTCCATGATCGGACCTACGGCCCCGGCGTGATAAGTTGTGGTGCGAGCGGGACCCGAAGTAGGGGTGCCGACGGGACCCGAAGTAGGGACGCGAGCGAGCGCTGCAGTAGTGATACGGGCGAGACCCGAACGTGTTCGTGACACGCGACATGCGGGCGCGGCGACGAGAGACGGACGTGATGTCCGAACTCGACGTCAGGGAGATCCCACCGAACGAGCGACACGACCGCATCCACGACGCGTTCGAGGAGCTGGAACCGGGCGAGTCGCTGACGATCGTCAACGACCACGACCCGAAACCGCTCTACTACGAGCTGTCGGCGGAGGTACCGGCGTTCGACGACGACGGCTACGCGGTCGAACAGGAGGGGCCGTCGCGGTTCGTCGCGGAGCTGCCCAAAGTCGAGGACGAGCCCGCGGCGGAGATCGTCCGTATCGCGGAGCTCGACGGCGAACCCCACGCCGACCTGTTCCCGGGGCGCACCCCCAAGACGCTCCGGCTCTCGCTCGGCGCGGGCGAGCGCGTCCCCGAGCACGACCACC
>NZ_WPCE01000134.1 GCF_009742825.1 Halorubrum sp. CBA1125 | reverse complement strand
GCCGGCCTCGTCGACGACGTCGTGGAGGTGCGGCGCGACCGCCTTCGCGAGCGCCTCCCGCGCCGGCGTCCCGTCGATCGGCTCGTCGTGGTCGAGCGCCTTGGCGAACCGCGTCACCTTGGTGTCGTCGGGGAACGCCTCGGCGAACGCCACCTCCGCGCCGGCGGCGTCGAACGGGACGCCGGCCGCCTCCAGCCGCGCCGCGAACGCCCGCGCGTCGTACTCGGTGAGCGACCGGAACCCGACGATCAGGGTCGGCCGCGGGTCGCTCGCGAGCCCCGCCTCGGCGGCCGCGGGGTACCGCGCGGTCGGCTTCACGCTCCCGCCGAACGTCGGCAGGAGGGCGTTCCGATCGGTGTGGCTCCCGCGGTAGGCGTCTCCCGCGAGGTCGTCGAAGAGAGCGAGCCCCTCGCGGAGGGCGTCCGCCCCGACGATCCGGTAGGGGTGCGTCTCGGGGAGCCGGTCGATCGCCTGGAAGGGGTCGGAAAGCGGCCCCTCGGGGTCCGGCCACTCGTCGCGGTCGAGCTCGCGGCCCGCGGTCGGCGGCCCCTCGCGCAGGGGCTCGGTCGGCTCCGTCGCCGGGACGTACCCGAGCGCGTCGATCAGCCCGGAGGCCTGCCGGAGCGTGCTCGCCTTGTGCGAGACGAGCCGGACGTCCGCGCCCTCGCGGACCGCGGCGATCGCGAGGTGATCGCCGCGAGCCCGCCCCCGACGACGAGGACGTCGCTATCGATCGCCATGCTCGCCTCCGTCGGCGCCCGCGTCGTTGGCTGCGCGGCCGCCGTCCGTCGCGGCTGTATCGGCAGCTCCCGATTCGTTGGGTCCGGACGCACCGGCGCCCGCGTCGAACGCGTCGAAATCGACCTCGCGGTCGAGGGTCGCCGGGTCGCCGTCGCGGTTCATCGTCGTCGCGTGCAGCAGGTGGTTCAACATCGCCTGCGAGAGCTGGCGCCCCCACAGCGCGTGTCGCTGGCCCTTCCAGCGCTCCTGGTACAGCTCGTCTTCGGCGTCGCGGACGACCGGCTCCGGGTATTCTCCTGCCAGCTCCGCCGCGATCCGGTGGGCACAGAAGCCGCCCTGACAGTTGCCCATCGAGGCGCGGGTCCGCAGGCGGACCGCGTTGAGGTCCGTCCCCGACTCGTCGATCGCGTCGCGGACCTCCGCGCGGGTGACGCCTTCGCACTCGCAGACGACGGGGTTCGGGTCGACCTCGGAGAGCACGTCGTCCGCGCGCGATCCGAGCCGCTGTCCGGACCGGCGAGCGACCGGCGACCGGAGCCCGAACTCGTCCATCAGTTCCCGCATCCGGGCTGGGCTCTCCGAGCCGGGCAGCGGCGCCTCTGCCGTGTCGCAGGTCGCCTCGTGGCCGAGGGTCTCACAGACGTGGTCGCTTATCGCCTCGGCCATCAGCCGGTAGGTGGTGAGCTTCCCCCCGACGATGGTCGTCATCCCCGGGAGGTCGTCGCGGTCGGCGTGGTCCAACAGGAAGTAGTCGCGGGTGATGTCGGTCGGGTCCTCCGTGCCCGTCCCCGGCGGCTCGTAGAGGGGTCGGACGCCCCAGAACGAGCGGAGCGTCCGGGCGTCCTTCAGCGCCGGGATCAGCTCCGAGAGCGTCTCGATCACGAGGTCGACCTCCCACTCCTCCTCGGGGTAGTCCTCCGGGTCGTCGACCTCCTCGTCGGTGGTGCCGAGGATGCAGGCGGTCTCGTGGGGGACGACGATGTCGGCGTCGCCCTTCGGTCGGCAGCGGTTGATCACGGTGTCGACCTGCCGGGTGTTCATCACCGTCATCACGCCCTTCGAGGGGCGCACCGCGACGTCGACGCCCGCCATCTCACCCACGCGACCGGCCCACGCGCCGGTCGCGTTGACGACGTGGCGAGCGCGGATCTCCTCGGTGGTGCCGGGCTCGCGGTGGACCCGCTTGCCCGGGCCGGCGTCGTGTTCCACCTCGACGCCGACGACGTCGCCGTCCTCGACGAGCACGTCGGTGACCGGGGCGTGGGTCTCGATCCGCGCGCCGTGCTCGCGCGCGTCGGCCGCGTTCGCGACGCAGAGCCGGAACGGGTCGATCGCGGCGTCCGGGAGGACGATCGCCTTCTCGACGTCGCGCGCGAGGTACGGCTCGCGCCGGCGGGCCTCCGCGCCGTCGATCACCTCGACGGGGATGTCACACGCGCGACAGCCCGCCAGCTTCTCCCGGAAGTACTCCTCGGAGTCCTCCGGGCGCTTCACGAACATGCCGCCGGTCTCCTCGACGCAGTGGGCCGCGATGTCGCGGAGCACCCGGTTCTCCTCGATGCACTCGCGGGCGCTCTTCCGGTCCGACACCGCGTACCGTCCCCCGCTGTGTAACAGCCCGTGCATACGCCCCGTCGTGCCGTGGGTCAGGTTCCCCTTCTCGACGAGGACCGCCTCGAGCCCGCGGCGCGCCAGATCCCTGACGACGCCACACCCCGTCGACCCCCCACCGACGACGACGACGTCCGCCCGTCGATCCATATCGATCCGCTCGGCCCCCGCCCACTTTATGTTACCTCCTCCCCGGTACTATCCATAACAATTTGCCGGCTCGGCTCGAACGAGCGCCATGGCGCGCGAACGGTCCGCCAGATACGCGTTGTGCGCTCCGTGTCGCGAGTGTCAACGCGAAGGTTATTGTGATAGTGCAGTATGTTCATGGATAGCGTGGTGATATTCGTGAAGAGGTGTCTCGACGGCGTCGATCGACCGTCTCCGGCTCGGTGGCCCGGCGGACGTGCCGGTCCCGGATTCCGGATGCGAGACCGGGCGCGTGACGCTCTCCGGCGGTCGTCGCGCCCGGGCGCCGTCGCGAGCGGATCGGCACCACGGGAGGACACAACACATGACACAGTACGTCGGTGCGATTGATCAGGGGACGACCGGGACCCGTTTTATGGTGTTCGACCACGGCGGGCGGGTCGTCGCGAACGCGTACGAACGACACGAGCAGATCTACCCGAATCCGGGCTGGGTCGAACACGACCCGATCGAGATCTGGGAGAACACGAAACGGGTCGTCCGCGACGGCCTCGCGGACGGCGGGGTGGAGGCGAGCCAGCTCGACGCCATCGGAATCACCAATCAGCGCGAGACGACGATCGTCTGGGACCGCGAGACGGGCAAGCCGGTTCACAACGCCTTGGTGTGGCAAGATCGCCGGACGACGGACCGCGTCGAGGAACTTCAGGAGGCCGGTAAGGCGGAGGAGATCCGCGAGAAGACCGGCCTCGAGGCCGACGCCTACTTCTCCGCGACCAAGACTGAGTGGCTCCTCGACAACGCCGAGCCGCTCAAGATGCGGAGTTCGCGCGGGGGCGACCTCCGTGACCGCGCACGCGAGGGCGAGCTCCTGATGGGAACCGTCGACTCCTGGCTCGTCTACAACCTGACGGGCAACCACGTCACGGACGTCACGAACGCTTCCCGAACGATGCTGTACAACATCCGAGAGCTGGCGTGGGACGACGAGCTGTTGGCCGAGTTCGACGTGCCCGAGGAGATGGTGCCCGAGGTGCGGCCCTCCTCCGACGAGGCGTACTACGGACACACCGACGCGGACGGGTTCCTCGGCGAGGAGATTCCCGTCGCGGGCGCCTTGGGCGACCAGCAGGCCGCGCTGTTCGGCCAGATCTGCTTCGACGCGGGAGACGCGAAGAACACCTACGGCACCGGGTCGTTCTACCTGATGAACACGGGCACCGAGGCGGTCGAGTCCGACCACGGGCTCCTGACGACGATCGGGTTCCAGCTGTCCGGCGAACCCGTCCAGTACGCGCTGGAGGGATCGATCTTCATCACCGGCGCCGCGATCGAGTGGCTCGAAGACGTCGACCTGATCAACAACGCCGCGCAGACCGCGGAGCTGGCCCGGTCGGTCGACTCGACCGACGGCGTCTACATGGTCCCGGCGTTCACGGGCCTCGGCGCCCCGCACTGGGACGGTCGCGCCCGCGGGACCATCGTCGGGATGACCCGCGGCACCCGGAAGGAACACATCGTCCGCGCCGCCTTAGAGAGCATCGCGTACCAGACGCGCGACGTCGCGGAGGCGATGGAGGCCGACTCCGGCGTGGAGACGACGAGCCTCCGGGTCGACGGCGGCGCGGTGAAAAACGACTTCCTCTGTCAGCTCCAGTCCGACATCCTCCAGACGACGATCGAACGGCCGGAGGTCGACGAGACCACCGCGCTCGGTGCCGCGTACGCCGCCGGGCTCGCGGTCGGGTACTGGGACACCGTCGACGAGCTGCGCGACAACTGGCAGGTCGACCGGGAGTTCACCCCGGAGAAGACGGAGGCGGCGGTCGACGAGCTCTACGACCGGTGGGGCGACGCCGTCGAGCGGTCGCTCGACTGGGCACGCGAAGAGTGACCGATGAGCGACCCACGCGTCCGTCGCCGTCGCCCACACCGAAGTGACGCCGCTGCGCACCGGAGGGTCCCCCCCACCCACGGAGGCGGCGCCGTGAACATCGACGAGCGGATCGAGCGCCGGCTCGACCACGAGTCCGGCACCGGGGTCCTCCTCGACCTCGACGCCGTCTCTCCGGTGTCGCACCCCGAGTCGCCGGTCGGGAGGGGCGCGGCGATCGAGCGGCTGCTCGACGCGTTCGCCCCGGCGTTCTCCGGATCGCTCCCGCCGAGCGTCTACGTTCACGGGCCGAAAGGCAGCGGGAAGTCCGCCGTCGTCTCCGCGCTCTTCGATCGGCTCGCGACGCGCAGCGCCCCCCGACGGGCGATCCTCACGTCGACGCGGGCGGCCGAGCCGACGCTCCCCGAGTTCGTCTACGTCGACGCCCGCCGGGCCGCGACGCGGTTCCGCCTCTACCGCGCGGTCCTCGCGGCGGTGACGAACGAGCCGGTCCCCGACCACGGGGTCGAGACGGACGAGCTCGCCGCGTCGCTCCGAGACGCCGTCGACACGGGCCCCGACGTGGTCGTGGCGGTCGACCACACGAACGAGCCCGAGACGCCGTCTCCGGGGACGGTCGTCGACTGGCTCACCGACGCCGCCGGTCGCGTCGTCCCGGCCTGTCTCGGGCGCGACCCGGTCGAGACGGTCGACTGGAACCCGGACGTGACCGTCGAGTTCTCCGCGTACCGGCGGCACGTGCTGGTGGAGGTCCTGACCGGCCGGTGTTCGACCGGGCTCGGCCGCGACGTCCTCACGCACGACCAGATCCGCGAGGTCGTCGAGTGGGCCGACGGCGACGCTCACGACGGGCTCGCGGCCGTCGCGGGCGCGGCGATCGTCGCAGAGCGGGCCGGCGCCTCCACGGTCAGGCCGCGCGACCTCGACGCGGGGATCGAGGCCGTCCCGCAGCCCGGCGTCGCGCTCGGACGGGTGCTCGGGCTCTCGGAGAGCCGGCGACGACTCCTCTACGAACTCGTGACGCTCTCCGCCGCCGAGCGGTCCTCGGTGAGCGTCGCGACCGAGGCGGTCGCCGCCCGAGAGACGGTCGACCTGTCGGCGTCCACCGTCCGTCGCGTGCTCTACGAACTTGCCGACGCGGGCCTGATCGACCGGGTCACCGCGTCGCGGAGCGAGGGCAAGGGGCGTCCGCCGAGCCGACTCGTCCCGCGGTTCCCCATCCTCGTGTACCGGGAGCTGTTCGACCGCCTCTCGTGGTCGAACTGAGGGCGGCCGCGAGTCGCGGCGGCGTGGGTCGGCGCCGGGCGGCTGACCGGTCGCTGGGCGGCCGACCGACCGCTGGGTGGCTGACCGGCCGTTGGGCGGCTGACCGAGGTCGCGGTCGAACGGAAGACAGTTGCGTCTCCCGTGATCACCGCGGGTATGGTTCCACCGCTGGTTCTCGACATCGACGGAACGCTGACGACGCCGACCGGCCGTCTCGATCCCCGGGTGTTCGAGCTGTTACCCGAGTGGGACGCGCCGGTGGTGTTCGCCACCGGGAAGGCGTTCCCGTACCCGGTCGCGCTCGCGAGCTTCCTCGGCCGGCGGGAGCGGGTGATCGCCGAGAACGGCGGCGTGGTGTACGTCGACGGGAAGACGACGATCGTCGGCGACCCCGACGCGGCGTGGGCCGTCGTCGAGGCGTTTCGCGAGCGCGGCGGCGACCTCGGGTGGGGAGACGGCGACACCGCGAACCGGTGGCGCGAGACGGAGGTCGCGGTCTCCATCGACGCCGACGAGGCGCTGCTGCGAGAGGTGGCCGCGGCCGCCGGCGACGTCGAGGTGGTCGACACCGGGTACGCGTACCACGTCAAGTCCCCGGACGTGAGCAAGGGCCGCGGGCTCAAGCGAGCGGCCGAGACGCTCGGGATCGACGCCGTCGACTTCGTCGCGGTCGGCGACAGCGAGAACGACGTCTCGACCTTCGAGGTCGTCGGGGAGTCGTACGCCGTCGCCAACGCGGACGCGGCCGCCCGGAGCGCGGCGGATGTCGTGGTCGAGTCGGCCCACATGGACGGCACGGTCGAAGTGCTGGCCGCGCTCCGCGACCGGTCCGCGTGAGCCGCGTCTCGCAGTGATTCTCCCCGCCGCCGGTTCGGACGCACGCGAGTTAAGACCGTTCGGCCCCAAGGGAGGCCATGAGCGACGGACTGGACGCCGCCACGCTCGGCGGCGGGTGTTTCTGGTGTATCGAGGCGGCGCTCGAGCAACTGGAGGGCGTCGAGTCGGTGACGAGCGGGTACGCCGGCGGGCACGTCGAGGACCCCACCTACGAGGCGGTGTGTTCGGGTGAGACCGGCCACGCGGAGGTCGTGCGCGTCGAGTACGACCCAAACGTGCTCGAGTACGTCGACCTGCTGGAGGTGTTCTTCTCGATCCACGACCCGACGCAGCTGAACCGGCAGGGACCGGACGTCGGCACGCAGTACCGGTCGATCGTGTTGCCCCACGACGACGAGCAGCGCGAGGTCGCCGAGTCGTACGTCGCGGCGCTCGACGAGGAGTACGACGACGACGTGGTCACCGAGGTAGAGCCGCTCGACGCGTTCTACGAGGCCGAGGAGTACCACCAGGACTACTTCGCGAAGAACCCGAACGACGCCTACTGCACCTTCCACGCGAAGCCGAAGGTGGAGAAGGTGCGCGAGCAGTTCGAAGCCAAGGTCGCCGAGTAGCGGACGGGGGCACGCCGGGCTAGTCGTGCCGGGCTTAGTCGTCGCCCTGCGCGTCGACGATCACGACCTCGCCGTCGTCGACGGTGACGTTGATCAGCGTCTTCACGTTGTAGTCGGTGCCGTCGAGCTCGTTGTCGCCGGCCTTCTTGATCACGGCGACGACGTCGACGACGTCGGCGCCGACCTCGTTGGTGAGCGCGTCGAGGATCGCCTTCATCGTGCCGCCGGTCGAGAGCACGTCGTCGAGGACGAGCACGCGGTCGCCTTCCTCGACGTCGTTGATGTACATCTCCGACTCGGAGTAGCCCGTCTCCTGGAACAGCGGCACCTCGCCGTCGAGGCCGTACTGTCGTTTCCGGATGACGACGAGCGGGATGTCGGTCATGAGCGAGAGCGCGGTGGAGATGTGGATCCCCATCGCGGCTGGCGTGACGATCTTGTCGACGTTCTCCAGTTCGGCCTTCCGGATGATCCGGATGACGATCTCCCGGAGCAGCTCCGGTTCGAGCATCGGAACCCCGTCGCTTATCGGGTGGACGAAGTACTGGTACTCGCCTTTCTCGATGATCGGCGCGTCGAGGAGCGACTGCCGCAACTGGTCCATGTCGCGGGTACTCGGGGGGTTCAATAAAGCGTGGCGATTGACCGCCCGCGGTGAGGACCGGTGACACGGACGGCGTCCGCCCGGATCACTCGAAGTCGGGGTCTCGCTTCGCGAGGAACGCCGCCATCCCCTCGCGCTGGTCGCGCGTGCCGAACAGCCCGGACCACGCCCGGCGT
>NZ_WPCE01000026.1 GCF_009742825.1 Halorubrum sp. CBA1125 | reverse complement strand
CGCCGCCGGCGACGAGCAGGACCGGCGGGTCGGATCGGCGCCCGGTCACGCCGGATCGTCCGTGCCGTCGGCGGCATCGATGGCGTGCGGGGCCACGCCGTAGTAGCCGGGCCCGTCCTCTTCCAGCGGTTCGCCGACCACCATGTCCTCGGCGTGGGCCACCACCCACGGGATCGCCCAATCGATCAGCACGGCCTCGGTGTCCGGGTCGACCTCGGCGTCGGGCTCAAGTTCCTGGAGGAGCCGCCCGATCTCCGGGATGGTGTACATCTGGTCCGGCTCGAACAGGTCCGCGGGTTCGTAGAAGTCGCAGGGATAGGTGGCGTCGAACGCCGACTTCGGTTCGGGCATGGCCGGGGGTACGGCGGCCGATCCGTAAACGCTGCCGATACCGAGACACGTGACGAGCGCGTCGTCCGTGTACCAGCGTCCTCCGGGATCGACGGCGAGGCGACTCGCTGGAGGTTCGAACCTATCGCGTTCCTCTCGGCCTCGAAAAAATACGGGATTCGACGCGCGACCGCGGGCGCGTCCGACGGGGTTACTCGAACAGCTCGACGGCCTGCTCGTAGCGCGCGGCGGGTTCTTCCCAGTCGACGACTTCGAAGAAGTTGTCGACGAACTCGCCGCGGGCCGGGCCGTAGTCGTAGTAGTACGAGTGCTCCCAGACGTCCAGCGCGAGGATCGGGTGACCGCCCCAGATCGCGCCCTGGTCGTGCTTGTCGACCACGACGTTGCGGAGCTGGTTCGAGAACGAGTCGTAGACCAGAAGCGCCCAGCCGCTCGCCGCGGAGGCCGCGGCCTCGAACTCGCCCTTCCAGGCCTCGTACGAGCCGAAGTCCTCCTCGATGCGGTCCGCGAGCGCGCCCTCGGGCTCGTCACCGCCCTCCGGCGACATGTTCTGCCAGAACAGGTCGTGGAGGATGTGTCCCGAGGAGTTGTGGGTCACGTTGCGGATCGCGCCGCCGGACGAGGAGAAGTCACCCGCCTCGCGGTTCGCTTCGAGCGTCTCCTCGGCGGAGTTCCAGCCGTTCACGTAGCCCTGGTGGTGGGTGTCGTGATGCCACTCGAGAACCTGTTCGGAGATGTGCGGTTCCAGCGCGTCGTACTCGTACGGAAGGGGGTCGAGTTCGTAACTCATCGTTGTATCACCTACTGCAGTAATGTACCGGGAACCTGTTAAAGATAATGCGGTGCGTGATACCACACGCCACCGGACGCGAGTGTTACCGGAGACGCCGGAGACGAACCGGTGGGCTCGTGGTTCAGCCGGCTCACGGGTCGAACCGGGAGACGGCGTCGCATCCGATGAGCCGCGCTCGCGTAATCGAAATCAATTTCTCTCCCCGACCGGGAGACGGAACGGTTCGGTACCTGCGATGACGCGGCAACCGCGCAGTATCGCCGTTCTTGTAAGAGACACCCACCCACGATCCGAGACATTTTTATAGAATCGCTACCATATGTTCAAATGCGTTCGAGGTGGTCAGCGATGGCCATGCTTGAACCAGCGAACGCGTGGACGCAAGGACTCGACCTGCCGAGCCGACTGTTCGAGACCGGGAGTAACGACTACGAACTGTACGAGGAGGACGACGAGTTCGTCCTCTCCATCGAGCTCCCCGGGTTCGACCCCGAGGAGATCTCGGCGTCCTGGGAGGACGGCGTCCTCAACGTCGCCGGCGAACACGAGGACGAACACCGCGGCGTCCAGCGGACCTACCACCGCCGGTTCCGCTTCCCGAAGACGGTCGACGAGGACAGCATCGAGGCGAGCTACCAGAACGGCATCTTGACGGTCCGACTCCCCGTTACCGACGCCGCGGTATCCGGCACGGAGATCGAGATCGAGTCCTGACGCCCCCGGTCGGGCCCCCTCGACGGCTCGCCGGGGTCGCGAGCGACCCGGTCGGCCTCGCCGGTGACCCCTCCTCGTTCGCGAGCCAGTACGACTTTTATCCGTCGCCGCCACCGGGAGGGCATGGACCGAGACGAGTTCGCCGCCAGCATCGATCACACCGTGCTCGGCCCGGAGACGACCTGGGAAGCCGTCCGAACCGTCCTCGACGAGGCGGCGGCACACGGGATGAACGCCTGTATCCCGCCCTGTTACGTCGCCGAGGCGGCCGAGTACGCAGACGCGCCGGAGACGGTCGCGACCGTTGTCGGCTTCCCACACGGGCAGCACACGCCGGGCGTGAAACGCGACGAGGCCGTCACCGCGTGGGAGGACGGGGCCGACGAGGTCGACCTCGTGATCAACGTCGGCCGGCTCAAGGCGGGCGAGGACGACGCCGTCACCGCCGAACTCTCGGACGTCGTCGCCGCCGTGCCCGTCCCGGTGAAGGTGATCGTCGAAACCGCGATACTCGATGAAGACGAGACGCGTCGCGCCTGCGAGGCCGCCGTCGCGGCCGACGCCGACATGGTGAAGACGTCCACCGGGTTCGCTGCCGACGGAGCGACGGTGGCGGACGTCGAACTGCTGAGCGAGTACCTCCCCGTGAAGGCCGCCGGCGGGATCGGCTCCTACGAGGAGGCGGCGGCGATGATCGACGCGGGGGCGGTCCGGATCGGCACGGCCGTCGGCGTCGCGATCGTCGAAGGGTACTCGGGATGATGGAGTGGTTGAGGATGATAGAGTGGTTGAGGATGATGAAGGGGGGCTGATGAGATGATGAAGGGGGCAAGTTAACCATTCGCGCGGACGCGCATGAAGAGAATGAGAATGACAAGGAGAAGGAGCCTACAAGGGAAAGGAGCCGTCGAATCGACGCAGCCGACTCGCCCCGGGCCACCCTCCGACTCGCGGACGCACCCCGATATCGACCGTTACCACCCGAACAGCTCGGGAGCGGCGTCGGCGGAGGCGTGCTGGACCGCGGTCGGCTCGCCGTCGAATCGGTCGGTTCCGACCGGCGTCGCGTCCGAATCTGAAATCCGATCAGTCATCGGTCGATGCCACCTCCGCCGACGCGCCGGCCGCCGCGTTCTCGGCGAACGGATACCAGGACTGCTTGGCGTCCGCGAGACACGGGTCCACGTAGCTCGTCTCCTCGGGGTCACACAGGTCCGCGAGCGTCTCAGAGTCGGTCGCGTCGACCCACTCCCGGAAGGGCTGGTCGTCCGCGCGGCGGTCGGCGAACGCCTCCAAAACGTTCTTGATGGCACCCGGCGCCTCGTCGGCGGGGACGCGCTGCGTGACGTAGTCGACGAACGAGGGCTCCTCGCCGACGCCACCGCCGAGACCGATGTCGACCGCCTCGACCATCTCGCCGTCCTTGCGCGCGCGCATCCCGAGTAACCCGATGTCGGCGGTGTTCGCCTGCCCGCAGTCGGCCGTACAGCCGGAGAAGTGCATCTTCAGCTGCTCGACGTCGTCCGGCAGGTCGACGTTATCGCGGAGCCAGCGGAGCATCGCGGCCATCCGCGCCTTGGTCTCGACGAGCGCGAGCGAACAGAACTCCGTCCCCGTACACGCCATCGCGCCGCGGACGAACGCGCTCGGGTCCGGGTCGTGCTTCGCCACTAGCGGCTCGGCGAGCAGCTCGTCGACGCGATCGGGATCCACGTCCACGATGATCGGGTTCTGCCGGCGCGTGAGCCGGACCTCGCCGGAGCCGTACTCGTCCGCGAGGTCGGCGAGCTCGATCGCCTCCTCGGCCGGAAGCCGGCCGACGGCGACGTTCAGCCCGACGTACCGCCGGCCGTCCCCCTGTTCGTGGACGCCGGTGTAGTCGACCTTCCCGTCCTCGGGCGGCCGGCCAGCGTTGTACGTGTACTCCTCGCGGACGTCGTCGCCGGCCGTCCGCAGCTCGAAGTCGACGTACTCCTCCTGAAGCAGGTCCCGGATCCACTCGGTGCCGTGCTCGTCGACGAAGAAGCGCGACCGGTTCTTCGAGCGCACCTGCCGGTCGCCGTGGTCGTGGTAGAGCTCGACGAAGCCGCGAACGACCTCGTAGGCGTTCTCGGGCTCGACGAACACGTCTAGCGGCCGGGCCACCCGGGGTTCGCGGCCGCCGAGCCCGCCGCCGACGCGGACGTTGAACCCCAGCGTCTCCGCCCCGTCGATCTCCTTGCGGGCGGGTTCGAGCCCGATGTCGTTGAGCGCGTCCTGTGCCCCGCCCTCGGGCGTGCCGCTGATGCTGATGTTGAACTTCCGCGGCATGTTACACAGCGCGTCGTCGCCGCGGATCTCCTCCTGGAACCGCTCCAGCAGGGGGAGCGTGTCGATGATCTCGTCTTCGTCCTTCCCGGCGACCGGGCTGCCGGAGATGTTGCGCATCGTGTCGCCGCCCGCGGACCGGGTCGTGACGCCGACCGACTCCAGCTTCTCCCAGATCTCCGGGATGTCCTCGAGTCTGATCCAGTGGAGTTGTACCGACTGCCGGGTGGTGAGGTCGATCCAGCTGTCGCCGAACTCGGGGTTTTCGACCGGGCCCTGGGCGTAGTCGCGGGCGACCTCCCCGATCGCGCGGAGCTGTCCCGGCTCCAGAATGCCGTTCGCGTTCGTCAGCCGCATCATGAAGTAGCTCTCCTGGCCGGTCCGCTGGTGGAAGACCCCCCAGAACTTGAACCGGGTGAACCACTCGTCGCGCTCGTCTTCCGGAATGGATTCGAATCCCTCCGCTGCGAACTCCAGGATCTTCTCGCGGACGTCGTCGCCGTACAGCTCGTCTTTCCACCCCTCTTTTTTGTGCGCCATTACCGGTTACCTTCGGATCCGAACTGAAACTCTTTCGCAGTTATACTGTCCAAACGCGTATTCATTTCGGTTAGAAATTTACAGGATAGCATAAAGTGCTTTGGTTTTAATAAAATCACAAAATACGGCCGAGAACGAGACGATCCGAGATCCGGTGGCGTGGAGCAATGTATATTACGTCTATAGATGTTAGAAATTTTGTTTGTGGCGTAAATGCGACTCAGAACTTGAACGTGAAAACCGGTCGGTCGACGTGAAGCTCCAGCAGCAATCTCCGAGCCGGATGTGACCGCCGCGATCGTCGATCACCGGCTCCGATCCATCGCCGCCGCTCCCTGAGCAACGCCCTCGGTCCCGCGTACGCCCATGTACGCGTTCGTTCAGTTGTTGGGATATTTTGTTATCATTTATGACCTAATACACGCCTGATTATCGGATCACAACACCTATATCGGCGTTGGGTTATCTCTCATCCAGAACGCAATCGATGGGAGATCACGTGTGCGGTTCGGCTGTCACGGACGAACGCGGACCGGCTGCCAGGGGTCGCGGGCGGATTGGGGTGGAGAATCGCCTCGCGGAAGACCGCCTCGCAGTAGATCCCCGCGCGGCGACCCGCCTCGCGACCGCGACGCGGCCGACGGGGGTGTGGCGATGACCGAGTGGACGCCGACGACGTGCGTGCGGTGTGCGGTCGGCTGCGGACACCTCCAGCGAGGGTACGGGACCCACTACGGGATCGACACGGTGCGGGGCGACGCGAACCACCCGGTCAACCGGGGGCTCGCCTGCCAGCGCGGGATCGACGAGACCGCGAACCCCGACGGCGAGTGGCTGACGCGCCCGCTCGTCAGAGAGGCGGGGACGCTGGTCCCCACCACCTGGGAGACCGCGATCGACACGGTCGTCTCGCGGATCGAGGACGCCCTCGCCGAGACGCGGGACGGCGTCGCGGTGTTGGGGAGCGGGCAGCAGACGAACGAGGCGGCGTACGCGCTGGGGAAGCTCGCGCGTGGCGGGTTCGGCACCCGGTACTACGACGCCAACACCACCCTGTGTATGGCCTCGGCCGTCACGGCGTACTACCAGGCGTTCGGGAGCGACGCGCCGCCGCCGACCTACGACGATATCCCCGACGCCGAGACCCACCTCGTCTGGGGCGCGAATCCGGCCGTCGCCCACCCGGTGATGTACCGCTGGATCGTCGACAGCGCCGGCGATCCCGACAGCGAGCTGATCGCGGTCGACCCGGTGGCGAGCGAGACCGTCGACGACGCCGACCTCCACGTGCAGATCGAGCCCGGGACGGACCTCGCGTTCGCCCGCGCCGTCCTCGCGGAGGTCGTCGAGTCGGGCGGGGTGGACCGCGAGTTCGTCGAGCGACACACCGAGGGGTACGAGGCGCTGGTCGAGACGCTGCCGGACATCGCCGAGGGCGCCGAGACGGCCGGTGTCTCGGTCGAGACCGTCGAGCGCGTCGCCGACGCCTTCGCGGACCGGACGCTGGTGTACTGGGGAATGGGGGTCAACCAGAGCGTCCAGGGGACGGGCACGGCGCGGTCGCTGATCGACCTGTGTCTGGCCACCGGCAATCTGGGTCCCGGCAGCGGCCCCTTCTCGCTGACCGGTCAGGCCAACTCGATGGGGACGCGGGTCTGCTCCTCGAAGGGGACCTGGCCCGGCCACCGCGAGTTCACCGACCCGGACCACCGGCAGACCGTCGCCGACGCGTGGGGCGTCCCCGTAGACCGGTTCCCCGACGACCCCGGACCGGGGCCGGTGGGAATCGTCGACGCCCTCGCCGACGGGCCGGCCGACGTGTGCTGGACGGTGGCGACGAACCCCGTCGCCGGGATGCCCGACAGCGACCGCGTCAGGGAGACGCTGGAGGACGCATTTCTCGTGGTCCAGGACGCGTTCCGGTCCGAGACCGCGGAGCTGGCAGACGTGGTGTTGCCGGCGGCGACGTGGGGCGAGTCGTCCGGGACGGTCACCAACATGGAGCGGCGGATATCGCGGGTGCGCGCCGCGACGGAGACCGGTCCGAAGGTCAAACAGGACCTCGACATCATCGTCGCGATCGGCGCCGAGATCGACGCGGACCTGTTCGAACGACCGTCGGTCACGCCGCGGTCCGTGTTCGACGAGTTGCGCGAGCTGACGGCCGGCACGCCCGCCGACCTCTCGGGGATCTCGTACGACCGGCTCGACGCGGAACTCGCGGTCCGCTGGCCCGCGCCGACGGCGGAGTCGGAGGGTGGATACCGCTACGCGACCGACGACGGCTGGGCGTTCGAGACGCCGGACGGTCGCGCGCGGTTCTCGACGGCGACCCACGGAGGGCTCGCCGAGCCGACCGACGACGAGTACCCGCTCACGCTGACCACGGGACGACGCCCCGACGCGTACAACACCGGGGTTCGCACCCGAGACGCCGACGAGGACGATCCGCCGGTCGCCCGCATCCACCCCGAGACGACGCTGGAACGCATCGAGGCGTTCGACCGCGGCAAGACCGTCGTCGCGTCGCGCCGGGGCTCGACCACGGTGACCGTCAACCCCGACGACGGGGTGCCGCGGGGAACGGTGTGGCTCCCGATCCACCACCCGGCCGTGAACCGCCTGACGCTCCCGGCCGTCGACCCCGAGTCCGACGAACCGAACTTCAAGCAGTGCGCGGTCGCCGTCCGGGCGCCCCGGCCCTCAAACCCGCTCGTCCACGACGGACATCGAGCCGCCGACGGCGAACCCGTTGCCGCAGACGACTGACACGATCATGACAGAACGGAAGCCAACCACGTGTATGCGGTGTGCGGTCGGCTGCGGCTACCGGCAGCGGCCGGCCGACGACGGGCGCGGCATCGCCGATGTCCGCGGCGACGACGACCACCCGACGAACGGCGGCCAGACGTGCAGCCGCGGCGTCCGCGAGACGGTCGACCCGAGCGGCGAGCGGCTGACGCAGCCGCTGATCCGCCGAGGCGGGAGCCTCCAGCCGACCGACTGGGACACGGCGCTCGGAACCGTCGCCGTCCGGATCATCGAAGCGCTCCGGGAGGGCAACGACAACGTCGCGGTGTTGGGGAGCGGCCAGCAGACGAACGAGGCGGCGTACGCGCTGGGGAAGCTCGCGCGTGGCGGGTTCGGCACCCGGTACTACGACGCCAACACCACCCTGTGTATGGCATCGGCCGTCACGGCGTACTACCAGGCGTTCGGGAGCGACGCGCCGCCGCCGACCTACGACGACATCTCCAACGCCGAGACCCACCTCGTCTGGGGCGCGAACCCGAAGATCGCTCACCCGGTGTTGTACCGCTGGATAGCGGAGAGCGCGAGCGACCCCGACAGTCAGCTGATCGCCGTCGATCCCGTCGAGAGCGAGACCGCGGTCGAGGCCGACGTCCACGTGCGGCCCGAGCCGGGGACCGACCTCGCGCTGGCGCGGGCGGTCCTCGCGGAGGTCGTCGAGTCGGGCGGGGTGGACCGCGAATTCGTCGAGCGACACACCGACGGATACGAGGAGATGGTCGGGTCGCTGCCGGACATCGCCGTCGCGGCCGAGACGGCGGGCGTGAGCGTCGATCGCGTGGCCGAACTGGCCTCGGCGTTCGCGGACCGGACGCTGGTGTACTGGGGGATGGGCGTCAATCAGAGCGTCCAGGGGACGGGTACGGCGCGGTCGCTGATCGACCTGTGTCTGGCCACCGGAAACCTCGGTCCCGGCAGCGGCCCCTTCTCGTTGACCGGCCAGGCCAACTCGATGGGGAACCGCGTCTGCGCCTCGAAGTCGTCCTGGCCGGGGTATCGGCCGTTCGACGATGTCGACCACCGCAAAGCGGTGGCGAAAGCGTGGGACGTGCCGCTTTCCCGCCTGCCGGACGCGTCCGGCCCCGGCTTCGTCCGGATCGTCGACGAGCTCGCGCGCGGCAACGTCGACGTCTGCTGGACGGTGGCGACGAACCCGGTCGCCGGGATGCCGGACGCGGGCCACGTCGAGAGCGCCCTCGAGGAGGCCTTCCTCGTCGTGCAGGACGCGTTCTACTCGGACACCGTCGCCTGCGCCGACGTGGTGTTGCCGGCGGCGACGTGGGGCGAGTCGTCCGGGACGGTGATAAACATGGAGCGACGCGTGTCGCGAGTCACCGCGGCGTCCGAGCCGCCCGACGGGATCCGGCAGGACGTCGACATCGTCGCCGCGGTCGCCGACCGAATCGTGCCAGACCTGTTCGACGGGACGAGGCTCGACCCCGAGTCCCTGTTCGACGAGATCAGCGAGCTGACGCGGGACACGAGCGCCGACCTCTCCGGGATCACGTACGAGCGGCTGGCCGACGAACTGGCCGTCCGGTGGCCCGCCCCGGACGCCGAGACGCAAGGCGGGTACCGCTACTACGACGCCGGGACGGGCGACGGGGACGGGGCGGACGACCGGGACGGGGCGGACGACCGGGACGGGGCGGACGACGGAAAGGAGGGAGAAGACGATCGGAAAGGGACGAGCGGCGGGAAGTGGTCCTTCCACACGGACTCCGGCCGCGCCCGGTTCTCGAACGCGGCCCACTCGGGCGTTCCCGAACCGATCGACGACGCGTATCCCCTCACGCTGACGACGGGACGGCGGCCCGACGTGTACAATACGGGCGTCCGGACGCGGAGCGACGTCGACGAGGCCGCGATGGCGGCCCGGATGAACCCCGAGACGGTCGGCGAGCACCTGGCGGCGTTCGAGCGCGGGGAGACGGTCGTCGAGTCCCGTCGTGCGGCGGTCACGGTCGGCGTCGAAGCCGACGCGGACGTGCCGCCCGGGCTCGTCTGGCTGCCGATTCACAACCCGGCCGCCAACGAACTCACGCTGGCCGCGGCCGATCCCGAGTCGGCCGAGCCGAACTTCAAGCAGTGCGCGGTCGCGCTGCGGCCGCCGAACCGGTCTCGGACCGACGTCGCCGCCGGCTCACGCGACGCGAATAGCGGGTGGTCGCACTCGTAGCGGCCTTGGTCGACGGGCACCGATTCTCGTTTGAGCGGCTAGCGGTGTCGCTGGCGGGTGGTTATTGGTAGTTCAGGTAGTCCAGGGCGGTTTGCCGGCCGCCCGTTGATAAATGGTTGCTGGCGTGGTGACGCTCTCCGTAGCGGCAGTCATTCGCTTAAGTCGTTGCTGGCGCGGAGAACACCTCCAAAGCCCCAGCCGTGAATTCTCGCGGCAGCGTGGCGCGACGCGCCTCTAGCAGCCGGCGGCTCCGCCGCCGGCGACTGCCCTTTTGAGTCCCGCTCCCCTCCGCACAGCACCTCACGCCTCCCCAGCCTTGCCGCTCGCGCCTTTCTAAGGCGCTCGCGGCGTCCCTCGCGCTCTGTCTCGCGGTCGCCGCTGGCGACCGCTCGCAGGCGCGCCACCGCACCGCCTCGTTCATTTATAAGAGATCGTCGATTTATAAGAGATCGTCGCCGTCGGCGGTCGAGAATAACCGCGCGGGGTACGGAGGTCGCCCGGTGTGCTCAGTCGTCGCTGGAGGCGATCGACCCCGTCTCCGGCGCGGCGTCGGTGAAGCCGGCGGTGTTCGCGACGCCCGCGATCTCCGGCCGGAACACCCACGCCGCGAGCAGGACGATCGGGATCATCGTGACCGCCGTGACGGAGTAGCCCACGTGGAGGTTGGCGAGCCACGGCGCGGAGTAGATCAGCGGGTAGACGATCCCGCCGACGGTGCCGATGCCGCCGACGATCCCGGCCACCGCACCGGAGCTGTTCGGGAACATCGCCGGCACCTGCGCGAAGATGGCGCCCTCGGCCCACGCACAGCCCGCGCCGACGAGGAAGCCGACCACGACCGCGTTCATCACGACGCCGGAGAGCCCGGCCAGCGTCATGACGAACATCATCACCACGATGAAACAGAGCCCGAGGAACGTCCACTGCTCGCGGTAGCGCCCCTCGAAGAACGGGAGGATGTTCGTCTCCGTCCGCGCGAGCACGTCGCTGATGTAGCCCCCGAACGGACGGAGCAGCCCGGCGGCGACGGAGAACGTCGCGGCGAACGTGCTCGCCAACACGAGGTTCTGCGTGTTGAATCCCTCGCGGTAGTACGTGGCGAGCCAGCCGTTCATCGACAGCTCCAGGCCGAACGACATGACGTAGGCGGCGGCGAGCACGACCGTCCCGTACCGGGTGGCGGTGTGGAGCCACCCGCGCAGCGTCGCGCTCTCTTTGGTCGCCTGGCGCTTCTGTTCACTTTTGGCGGCCTCGCCGAAGACGAAGTAGACCCCGGCGAGGACGATGGAGACGATCCCGGTGTAGAAGAAGGCCGCCCGCCAGTTGGTCTGGAACAGCGGGCCGCTCCAGTCGGTGCCGAACACCCGCGGGAGGATCAGCGCGCCGCCGGCGCGCCCGCGTTGCCGACGCGGCGTAGATCCCCTCCGCCAGCCCGAGGTTCGCCTCCTCGAACCACTCGGCGACGTGCTGGATGCCGATGACGAACGTGATCCCCGCCGTGGCGACGATCAACCGCGTGGCGAAGAACACGGAGTAGTCCCGAGCGAAGGCGCTGATGATAGAGAAGACGCCGACGTACGCGAGGACGATGGCGAAGATGACCGGCGCGCCGAACCGGTCCGAGAGCCAGCCGGTGAGGATGCGGCCGAACGGCGCCATCCAGATGGCCGAACTGGCGAGGATGCCGATTTCGGCCGTGGTGAGGCCGAACTCCTCTGCCATCCCCCCGGTGAACGGCGCGAACGAGAACCAGATCAGAAACGAGAAGTTGAACCCGACGGTCGCGAGCAGCAGCGTCCGGTACTTCGTCATCCGGATCGGACTCTTCACGCGCCGATCACCCCACACGGATCCTCGTTGCGGTCGACTGCGAGCGGTCTACGACCACCGATCAGATCGGCTCCTGTTAGCTGTACCGTCAATAACTGACCGAATTCGTTATCTAACACGCGTTGTAGACACAATACGACGTTTAATAAGATAATCGCTGACCGATCAACCAAATATTCTCCACTCAAGCACCGATCTGCCCATCACTATCCAGCCGAACGTATATTCCATACGTTCGAGATAGAACTAAAATTGTTGGCGCGAGCGAGCCGAAAACGTGACACTCTCGACCGGGGTCTCGATTCGTCGCCGATAGTCTTTCGTGATGAATCGGCCTCACGAGCCGAGACGCCCGGGATCCGGCGGGTTGTCGGCTTGCGGATCGTCCAGCGGAGGATCGACCGTCAAATGCGATCCGATCGCTCTCGGTCGTCTCACCGGGTGCACGCTTAAGCCCTCTCGCGCCGAGTATCGACCATGACGAAAGAAGTCCACCTGTCCCGCGTGGAAGGGGAACTGGGCGAACAATCGTATCCGATGACGTGCGAGGGTCTCGTCGAGGCCTACGCCGGCACGACCGTGCTGTTCGCCGACGGCGAGGCCGACCTCGGGGAACTCCTCGCGGCCGTCGAGCAGGAGCGGTTCGAGAGCGCCGAAGACGCGTTCGTCGCGCTCCAGAACGTCCTGCCGATCGAGGCCGTCGGAGAACCCGGCCAGTCCGAAGGCGACGCCTGAGCCGTCGAGCCGCGCCGGTCTCGACGGTCGGTCTTCACTGTCTACTCGCTCGTTCCGGTTCGGTCTTCACTGTCTACTCGCCCGTTCGCCGTCACCGATTCCCACGCCACGTCGCGTCTCGCATCGTTTTTCACCGCCGACGGCGGACGAGCGGTAATGAGCTATCGCATCGGTCTCGTCGGCAAGCCCTCGGTGGGGAAGTCGACGTTCTTCAACGCCGCGACCATGAACGACGTGCCCGAGGGCGCGTACCCGTTCACCACGATCGACCCGACCGTCGGCGAGGCGTACGTCCGCGTCGACTGCGCCGCCCCGGAGTTCGACGAGACCTGCACGCCGAGCGTGGGCGTCTGCCGCGAGGGGACTCGGTTCGTGCCCGTCAAACTCGTCGACGTCGCGGGGCTCGTCCCGGGCGCCCACGAGGGACGGGGGCTCGGCAACCAGTTCCTCACCGACCTCAACGAGACGGACGTACTGATCCACGTCGTCGACTTCTCCGGGAAGACGGACATCGAGGGCGAGGCCACGGAGGGCCACGACCCGCGCGAAGACATCGACTTCCTCGAAGCGGAGCTCGACGAGTGGTACCGCGACGTGCTCGGAAAAGGCCTCGAGAAGTTCGAGACGCGGTACCACGGCGCCGAGGCCGCGATCGAGGAAGAGCTCGCCGAGCAGATGTCCGCGTTCGGCATCGGTAAAGACGAGATGAAGCAGGTGATCCTCGCACGGGGGCTCGAACTCGACCCAGAGACGTGGGACGAGACGGACAAGACCGACCTCGCCCGCGAGATCCGCACGCGGACGAAACCGATGGTCGTCGCCGCCAACAAGATGGACACCCCCGAGGCGCAGGCGAACTGGGCCGAGATCACGTCGGATCCCGACTACGAACACCTCTCGTTCGTCCCCGCGAGCGCCCACGCCGAGAAGGCGCTGAAGAACGCGGACGCGGCCGGCGTCGTCGACTACACGCCCGGCGACCGCGACTTCGAGGTCGTCGGCGACGTCTCCGGCGAGCAGGCGGCCGGCCTCGAACGGATCGGCGAGTTCGTCGCCAAGTACGACGGCACCGGCGTACAGGGCGCACTCGAGTCCGCGATCTTCGACGTGCTCGGCTGCATCGCCGTCTTCCCGGGCACCGCGAACGGCTCGAAAGACGAGAAGGGCGTCTTCCGCGACTGCTTTATCCTCCCAGAGGGGGCGACGACGGAGGACTTCGCGTTTCACATCCACTCGGACATCGGCGAAGGGCTGCTCCACGGCACCGACTGCCGGAGCGGTCGACAGGTCGGCACCGACCACGCCCTCGCTCACCGCGACGTGATCGAGCTGGTCTCGACGAAACAGGTGGCACCGTAGGCGCTGCCACGCTCCGCTCCCGCTTCATTCCGGGTTCGCTCCAGTCCCGCTTCGTTCCGCTCCCGCTTTGCTCTCTCGGCCCCGGTCGTGCGCGGGTTGCGTCGTCGTCTGGGGTCGCCTTCGATCAGCTGCAGTCGTCTTCGTCGGCTGCGGCCGATCCAATTCGCGGGCCGCGTTCGCTCGCTCGGGAGGTCGGCGAACGTTCCCAATTGCCAACCGTATCCCACCACTCCCCGATGTTGTGTATCTGTGGAATCTATCGTCTTTGAGTCAGATATAAGCAAAATTATTAATACAAGAGAAACGATCGGACGGTATGGGAGACAGAAGTGATCGGAAGGGCGTACAGTCGCACACCGAGTACGCCCGCACTCGCACCCGGTGTCCGAGCTGTGGCGCACACGTCCCCGCGATCGGTCGCGACGTCGACACGACCGAGTGTCCGAACTGCAAGCGTCCCGTGCAGGCCTGAGGCGGTACCGGAGTGAGATCGCGGTCTCCGACCGTGCCGAGCCACGGTGAGCGAGAGCGTTCACTGCGACCGGTGGCACCCAGGTTTTTACCGATCGGTGACGATCGGCCGCGTGTGCCCTCCAGAACGCTCTCGCTCACCGTCAGCATGGCCGCCGCGCTGGCCGCATTGGCGACGTTGACCGTCGGACTGCTCGTCGGCGTCTGGGCCGTTCTCTACGGTGTGCTCTCGTTTTTCGAAGTGCGTCCCGCGACGCCGATCGCGGCCGGGATCACGGCGATGACGCTTTTGACCGTCGGATACCTCGAGTACAGACAGGTCGAGACGATAGAGCGGATCGCCGACGCTCGACCGGTCGACCGGGAGGCCGAGCCGGCCCTGTACGAGATCGCGACTCGCGTCGCCGCCCAACTCGACGTGCCCGCACCGACGATCGCGATCTCGGACCGCGAGGCACCGGAGGCGCTGGCCGTCGGGTTTCGTCCGGAGAGTGTTCACCTCGTGTTGTCTCGCGGAACGCTCGACGCGCTCGACGACGCGGCGGAACTGGAGGCCGTGGTCGCCCACGAACTCGCACACGTGAAGAACCGCGACGCGATGGTGATGACGGTCGTCTCTCTCCCCGTCGTGCTCGCCGACGGGCTCGGCTCGCGGCTCGCGGCAGTCGAGAACCCCGGATGGACGGCGATCGTCGTCGTTCCGCTCGCGGCGGTCGCCACGCTCGTCTGGACCGTCGGGAAGGCTATCACCGCCCGACTGTCTCGCGTCAGGGAACGCGCCGCGGACCGAGCAGCGGTCGAGGGGGTCGGATCGGCGGCGGCCCTCGCGAGCGCTCTCCGGAAGCTCGACGACGGTATCGAGGCGACACCGAACCGAGATCTCCGCGACGCGTCCGGCGTCTCCTCGCTGTCGATCCTCCCACTCGAACCCGAAGAGCTGGAGAAGGTCATGCTCGGACCGGAGGGGGACAGAGAGCCGTCGTACTGGTGGCTCCGAACCCGGCTGTATCGGCTCGAACGGTGGCTCTTCCGCACGCACCCGCCGACGGAAGACCGGATCGACCGGCTCGCCGCGTCCGAACGCGGCGCTTAGGTATCGACGGCGACGCGGTGCTTAGGTATCGACGGCGAATATCACTAGGAGTCCTGCGTTACCAGACCGCTGCGGGACAGTTAAAAAACACTACCGGACGGTGTGAGGATCGGGTAGCGAAGGGAACCACTTCGTCACGTGGTCGTCGTCGAATCAGTTGGTAAGTCTCGCTTCGCTTCCGTGTCCTCGATTGCGTCGACGAGCAAGTTTGCCCCCAGTTCGATTTCGCGCTCTGTCACGTCCAAGGGGGGGAGTAGTCGCATCGATCGCTGACCGCAGCCGAGGGTCAACAGTCCACGGTCCAGCGCGGCACGGATCGTCTGTTCGAGAGCGGCTTTCGATTCGAAGTCGAGTGCGACCATCAGTCCTTTCCCGCGGATATTCTCGATACTGTCGAGGTCGGCCTCTCGGAGCTGGTCTTTCAGTTGTTCGCCGCGATCACGTGCGTTCCTGAGCAGGCTCTCCTCCTCGATGACGTCGATCGTGACGGCGGCCTGGAGCGCCGCGAGGACGTCTCCGCCACCCCACGTCGATGAGATACGGGCTTTCTCTTCGGGGAACACCTCGCGACGCGAAATCGTTGCTCCGACCTGTGAGGCCTTCGCGCTCGTGATCACGTCCGGTTCGAAGGGATAGTGATCCGATCCCCACCATTCGCCTGTTCGGCCGAGTCCGGTCTGGATCTCGTCGACGATGAGCAAAATGTTATGTTTCTCACACACAGCGTGGAGTTCCTCGGCGAACGCGTCGCTCGGGAAGCGATAGCCGCCTTCTCCTTGAACGGGTTCGACGATTATGTATGCGAGATCGGCAGGATCGACGTATCCGCGTTTGGAGTCGAGCATCTCACGGAGTAACGACATGTCGTCTTCGGACTGGAAGAACCCACAGTCGCACGTGGTCGGAGTGCATCCACGATCCTTGCAGTAGGGAACGTCGTGTATCCCCGAAATCTCGGGGAATCCGCGACGGTGCACCGACTTCGAACGGTTGAGTGAGAGGGCGCCGAGTGTCCGGCCATGAAACCCGCCTTTGAACGTGATACCCTGTCGCGCTCCGGAGCCGTGATCGTAACAGATCTTGATCGCGTTTTCAACTGCTTCCGCGCCTGTGTTCGACAGAAAGACGGTGTCGAGACCGTAGTCGGACGTCAGGTCGGTGAGCCGGTCCATGAGTTGGGGGATGCCCGGGATGTCGGGCGATTCGGGCGGCCAGCCAGTGCTCGAGTAGAAACTCTGGCCGGCGATCTTGGTCGGGGTCGGGAGGTCGAATTCGTCGATCTTCTCCTCCAGTACGGGGTTGTTGTATCCGAGCGGGGCGGCCGCGATATGGCTCGTGAAATCGAGGAGGACGTTTCCATCGACGTCGGTACAAAACGGACCGAGGGCTTCCTCGGTTACATCCCAGACGAATTCGTAGGCTGCCGTACTCGGCGCAGCGAACTGCCGGTGATATCCGATCCATCGTTCGCCTTTCTCACCAGGAAAGGAGTCGACCTGGGGTTCGACGGTGTCTCTATCCATATCCCACTGTGTGCGGGCAGCGTCAATAACTCATGGGACTGTGACGATTTCCCTAGTTGTGAGAGGTTAGCGTTCATCTTAGACCTGCTCGAGCACCGACTCAAATTCCAACCTACTTATACGAGACAGGTCGCTAACTCCGGCGATAGACGAGAACGCCCACGATCATTGTCCACACAGATAGCACCGGAATCAGTAGCGTCGCGATGTCGAACAGCACGTGCCCCGTCGATCTGCGGTGACTGACTCCGGTCAGACTTTAAGTAAGAGTCGGGAGAGCGGCGTGGCCGGCCCTATTCGACGCCGAGTTCTCTCGCGGCGTCCGCCGAGATCGTGAGTCCGACATCTGCCGAGGAGATCTGTTCGTCGAGCACGTCGTTGAGGACCTCCCGTACCTCCTCAATGAACGAACTCGGGCGGTCAACTTGGACTCTTGTCGTCGATTTCCCCTCGTAATTCAGTCCACGGTGCCGGACGTAGATCCGGGCGAACGACCGGCGGACCGGACGCGGCACCTCCCACACGACCGCCGGGAGCCGATCCAGCGTCGTCTTCATGCCGGCCGGCGCTCCCATCGCGACGAGACACCGACCGAGGACCGTCCCGTCGTCCGTCGGGACGATTTCGGTCGCGCGGCCGTCGGTTTTCTCGTTACGGGTTCTCGTCTCGACGCCGACCCGCTCGAACGCACAGCGGATCTCCGAGATGTCCACCCGGCCACCAGGGGCCACCGCCGGGACGTAGTTCTCGGCGGCGATGCTTCCGCCCGCGAGAACGTGCGCGAGTAGTTCGGCGAGCGCGGCAGCGGTCTCACCGTCGGGATCCGGGTCGAGCCACCCGTGGTCGATCGCCGTGTCGATCGCTCTGACCGGGTCTGGAACGGCGTCTTTGAGCCACCCGCGGACGCGTTCGTCCGGTAGGTCGAGCGCGCGTCCGACACGCACTCGGCCGGCGTTCGGATGCTCGGCGGCGTACGCGAGGACGCGGCGGTAGTCGAGGACCTTCTCCCACGGGTCGGGATACACCCGATCGCTGTAGGTCCGGGAGAGGGCTTGGGCCGTGGGTTGCATGGGAGTGGGGTTACGCGTCAACGGATTTTATCTTGTCCATCAGATTTTCGTATTTGATATTTATGCCAGTAAGTACATAAGTAAGGTCTGCTTATCAGAAAGTAACCAGCTAACCGATCGGAACGGAGCGGCCGTTTCATCGGTGGATCGCTGGGTTCAAACTATGAAACCAAACAATCTGTTCAACTCAGATGACCGTGCAGTGAGTCCTGTTATCGGCGTCATACTCATGGTCGCAATCACCGTGATTCTGGCCGCCGTCATCGGAACGTTCGTGCTCGGACTCGGCGACTCGCTCGGTAGCAGTCAGCCGACGGCACAGTTGAATATTGAAGCGGACACCGGTAGTAATATCACGGTCACACACCGTGGTGGAGACCCGATTCAGGGTGATGAGGTGCGCGTTGTAGATGGAAGTGGAACTGAGTCTAACAACGCCCTAGGGGACCTCAGCGTTGGTAACTCGACGACAATCGAGACCGGCTTCAGTGGGGAAACGACCGTCCGGATCATTCACACCCCGTCCGATGCGATCATTGCCGAACAGACGGTGACTCTCGCCTAAGTCACCGCCACCGGCTTTTTATTCGCGTCCGGTACTGCAACCCGACGACTGACGTGTTACACAGATCCTGAATAGTCACGGGATCGTATTCGTCGCGAGCGTCCCGGATGTTCTCTTCACTCTCCACCAAGTGCGCGAGCGCGGCGTCGATAACGACACTCATCGGCGGGTCGTCGTCGGTGACGATTGCGATGAAGAGAGATTCGAGTCGACGTAGAGCTTCATACGTCTTCACGTGACTCACGGACGGCGTCGACGGGATCGATTTCCGGAGCGTCTTCGCCGGCGAGTTCGGCGAGCGCGTCGCCGAAACCAAGGTTTTCGTCCGGACCGTCTTCGTCATCGGTTGGCCGCCACTCCGTACTCGACATATGGAAACCAATTGGACCGGGACGAATAAATTCAACCACGAGACTGAAAGTGAGGTGAGACGGCCGAACCGCACGGGAGGTAGGCGCCACACTCTAGGCAGTCACGTCGGATCTCGGTCTCTCGGAAAACATCACGGGAGATCACCTCCGGCTAACGGTGATCGCGATACGGCGTTGAGTATCGGTTAGATGTGTGCCGGGACAACCGCCGATAGCGGCGGCTCGAAGGAAGTAGAATACCGAAATTGGGTGGCTGGGGAGTCCCAGCCCACCAATCCCGGACGGCTAAACACCGCCCGTTCAGTAGGTGGGCCAACACGGATTTGAACCGTGGACCTCCCGGTTATCAGCCGAGCGCTCAACCTGACTGAGCTATTGGCCCAGGTGAGCGCATTCGGTCGTTGCGCGGGTAGGATTTTAAGGGTTTCCTTTCACGAGTCGCGTCGCCGTCATCCGGTTTTCGAGGTGTCGAATCCGCGTCCCGGAGCGGTCCGACGGTTCGTTCGTCTCAGTCGGGTCGGTCCGTCTCCTCGTCTTCGACGGTGAAGTCGACGTCGACCACGTCGTCGCGATCGGCGTCGTCGAAGCTGTCGTCCCGCTGGCCGCCGGCTCCACCCGCGCTCCCGCCGGGAAAGTCGCCACCGTCGGCCGCGTCACCCGGAAATCCGCCGCCCATCGTGAAGTCGTCGCCGTCGCCGGGGAACCCACCGACGTACACGTTGCCGCTCACGAAGCCGCCTGTTTCACTGTCGAGGTACGGGACCACGACGTACCGCTTGAGAGCCGCGCGGATCGGGATCCGGGAGAGCGGGAACGCGAGCAGGAACCCGACCGCGTCGGTGACGAGCCCCGGCGTGAGCAGGAACGCGCCGGCGGCGATCAACAGCCCACCGTCGAGCAGCTCGTCCGTCGGCGGTTCGCCGCGAGCCAACTTGCGCTGGACGCGTGCGAGGGTCGCACGTCCCTCGGCGCGCAACAGGAGCATTCCGAGGATCGCCGTCAACACGACGAGCGCGACCGTCATCGGCCACCCCAGCCGCGTCGCGACGACGACTAAGAACAGCGCGTCCACGAGCGGGACGACGAGCAGCAGCGCGAGCAGCGTTCGCGGGCGCATACCCCGGCTTTCCCTCCCGGTCCCCATAGCCCTTTTCGTCCCGGGGAGCCGGCCCGCTGTTCGCGACGGCCCCGTCGTCTGCGACCGGCACGGCTTTGAGTCACCGGGGCGAGCCCGAGGTATGGACATCGTCGGCGCGCTGGGACGCGACCCACCGGAACGCGACTCCCTGCCGCGGTGGGTCGCTCCCCTCCCGGAGGCGCTGGAGGACATCGCCTACCGGTACGCGTGGGTCGTCGTCGCGATCAACCTCCTCGGCACCGCGTTCGGGTTCTGGTACTATCGGTTCCAGTTCCGGGCGCTGCCGCCCGAGGTGTGGGTCTTCGTTCCGGACAGCCCGGCCGCGACGCTCCTCATCGCGTGCGCGCTCGCGGCGTGGGCGCTCGGTCGGTCGAGCGACACCCTCGCCGCCCTCGCGTTCTTCGGGAACGTCAAGCTCGGGCTCTGGACGCCGTACGCGCTCGTCGTCTTCGCTCCCCGGTTCGTCGAGACGGCAGGGCCGGCGCTGTACGCGTTTCTGTTCGTGAGCCACCTCGCGATGGTACTGCAGGCGTTCGTGCTCCACCGGATGACCGACTTCCCGTTGAAGGCCGTGGCGGTCGCGACCGCGTGGTACACCCTCGACCTCCTGATGGACTACTTCGTCCCGGTCGCGGGCGAGGTCACCCACACGGCCCTCCCGTATGCCGATTCCGAGCCGTGGTTCACGACGACGGTCCTGCAAGTCGCGGCCGCGGGCGCGGTCGCGCTCACCGTCGTTCCGGTGTACTGGACGCTCGCGACCCGCGTCTCGAAATGCCGCCGCCGGTCCCGAAGCGGGGCCTGACGCGACTTCCGGTGCCGACACCGTCTCGGTACCCGGTCACGCATCCGCTCTTTAAGTCCCCTGGGCGCTTCCGCCAACCCATGAGCGCTTACGAGCGGATCGCAGACCTGACCGTGACGATCGAGTCGGTGGGGCGCCGGCGGTACACGGCGAACACGACGAGCGGGTTCGAGCGGACGACGACGGAGTTCCGTCTGACCGGCGACGGCGTCGTCGGACGCGGCGAGGACGTCACGTACGAGACCGACGACCACGACGCGCTCGCCGAGACCGAGCCGATCGACCTCGAAGGCGAGTGGACGATAGCCGAGCTGTCCGCCCGCCTCGACGACGTCGACCTCTTCCGCGCGGGGGCGCCGGAACAGGAGTACTCGCGAAACTACCGACGGTGGGCCGTCGAGAGCGCCGCGCTCGACCTGGCGCTCCGACAGCGCGGCGAGTCGCTGGGCGACCGGCTCGGGATCGACCCGGACCCGGTGCGGTTCGTGGTCTCGACGCGGCTCGGCGACCCGCCGACGACCGACCGCGTCGAGGAGCTGCTGGCGCTCGACGACGAGGTGGAGTTCAAGCTCGACCCGACGCCGGACTGGCCCGACGCGGCGTTCGTGACGCTACGGGAGACGGACGCGGTGCGCGTCCTCGATTTGAAGGGCTGGTACGAGGGGACCGAGGTGGACGTCGAGCCCGACCCGGAGCTGTACCGCGACGTGTTCGCCGCGTTCCCGGCCGCCGTCGTCGAGGACCCCGCTCTCACCCCGGAGACGAGGGCGCTCGTGGCACCCCAGGCCGACCGGCTCTCGTTCGACTACCCGATCGACGGCGTCGAGAGCCTGCGGTCGCTCCCGGTCGATCCGGGGTGGTGTAACATCAAGCCGTCGCGGTTCGGCACCCTCGAGTCGCTGTTCGAGACGATCGCGTACTGCGAGGACGAGGGGATCGAGATGTACGGCGGCGGGCAGTTCGAACTCGCGAGCGGACGCACGGCGATCCAGACGATCGCCGCGCTCTTCTACCCGGACGGGCCGAACGACGTCGCGCCGCGGGCGTACAACGACCCGGACGCCACGCCGCCGTACCCGTCGAGCCCGCTCGCGC
>NZ_WPCE01000017.1 GCF_009742825.1 Halorubrum sp. CBA1125 | reverse complement strand
GCCGACGCACCCGCGGACGCCGCAGACGACGTCGGCGCCGAGGACGCGCCCGACGAGGCGGACGACGCCTCGCCGTTCGACGACGACGTCATGCCCGACGACGACGTCGACCTGCTGATTCCCGTCGAGGACTACCTCTCTGCGGGTGTCCACATCGGGACCCAGCAGAAGACGAAGGACATGGAGCGGTTCATCCACCGCGTCCGCGACGACGGGCTGTACGTGCTCGACGTGAGCCGGACGGACGAGCGGATCCGCACCGCTGCCGACTTCCTCGCGAACTACGACCCCGAGCAGATCCTCGTCACGTCCTCGCGGCAGTACGGCCGGTTCCCGGCCGAGAAGTTCGCGGACGCCATCGGCGCCCGCGCCCGCACCGGACGGTTCATTCCGGGCACGCTGACGAATCCCGACTACGCCGGCTACATCGAGCCGGACGTCGTCGTGGTGACCGACCCGATCGGCGACGCGCAGGCCGTCAAGGAGGCCATCACCGTCGGCATCCCCGTGATCGCGATGTGCGACTCGAACAACCAGCTGTCGAACGTCGACCTCGTCATCCCGACGAACAACAAGGGTCGGCGCGCGCTGTCGGTCGTCTACTGGCTGCTCGCCAACGAGACGCTCGACCGCCGCGGCGCCGACACCGTGTTCGCCCTCGAGGACTTCGAGGACGAACTGTAACGCGGCGTTTCCTTCGAGTTCGACGTTACTGGCGCTGGTGAACCACTCCCTTTCAGATATCGTATCGAATGCGGTGCCGCGGCACTCGAAAGGGTCGGGTACGAACTGGAGTACAACGACCGCCATGAGCGTGGGTCGTCACGTGACCCGTCGTTCCTCAAGATATTGCTGCATTCGTGCGAGCGCCGACCGTGCTTCCTCTCGGTTCGCTTCCAGGTTCGTGACGGTCGGAGCTGGAAGACCGAGTTCGTCGGCTAGCAGAATGAGCCGGTCTAGAAGGGTTACCTCCAGCCGTTCGTTGATCATTCCGATGTTGATAACGTCCAAGTCACGCAGTTCGTCGTCTTCGATCTCGAGGACGAACTGATCCTTTTCTGCGATGAGTCCCTCCATAATCGGACTCCCCTGTTCACGCGTTTCCATGTCAAGCGTCGCGAAGATCGCCTCAATGCGGTCGATCTGTTCGACGGTATCGCCTTCGTGGGCACCGAAGATCGCCGTCACTTCGTCGCTGGCCGCGGCTGCGGCGAGATCGCTGTGGAGGTCCAGAATCTCGATCTCTGCGTGGTAGAGTTTCCGGAGTTCCCGGTCGAATAGTTCGCGCTTCGATGTGATAGACATCTGTTACACCCCCTCCGTGCAGTCATCGAAGAGCTGGTCACGCAGACACTCCTGTACGGCGTCGGTATCGACGGCTCCACTCTCCATCAGTACGTAGAGGCCGCTCGGCGAGACCGATCCGCCGGCCTCGAGTTCTTCGAGGAGTTCGGGGATACCCACGTCCGTCGCGTCAATATCCACGGAGACCGACTCGACGAGCATCCCGTCGCGGTGACCCGCCCGCCGGATCGCTGTCGTTACCATTCGCTCGGGGATCGTCCCACCGGTCGAGTCGTCCGCTCGCATCAACGCGACGATACCGACGCTCCGGAGCAGAAACGCGAGCCCGTCACGAACGCCAGCCTGGAGGTCATCGTCCGCGTCCCGCCACTGACGACCGGCATCGTCCACCTCACCGAGGATCTCTCGCCACTCGTCTTCCTCGAGCGCTTCGAACAGGATCGAGAAATCCAGCATCGAATTGTAGACCCGTTCGCGGATATCTTTCCGTCGCTGGTAGCGCTGCTGCTTGGCGTGTTGCCCGTCGTAGGTCTTCTCGCCCGTCAACCACCGCCGGTCTTCGGTCGTCAGCATCGCGTTCTTGCGGCCGGTCATATACAGCGTGGTGGGCAGCGAGGGAGTAAAAACCGGCCGAAAGTAAATCGGAGACACTACACGACCATAGAAATATTATTTACCGCTTGGCGAGAGAAACACGTATGCATCGCCTCGTGTCTCAGTATCCGACACCGGTATCAGAACGGCTCGTGGAACCAACCGAGACGATATCGGAGCGACAGGCGCCGTGCCCGATGTGAGAATCTCGCCATTTCAAAGATGAGTCAGGAACAAGTCACGGTTGAAACGGACGACTCGGGGCCGTTAGACACGTTTCGGCAGTTCTTCGCCCTCGAACGAGACGTACTGGTGCTGTCGCTGGCGATGTTCGCGTTCAGTCTCGGCTTCCAGATGACCAGCCGATTTATCCCCGAGTACATTGTCGCGCTCGGGGCATCCGGATTCGTCGTCGGCCTCTTCGGGACCGTCGGCAACATCGTCTCGGCGGTGTTTCCGTATCCCGGTGGCGCTCTCTCGGACCGACTCGGGTCGCGATATGCACTCACGCTGTTCGGGTTGATCTCGACGCTCGGGTTCGGGGTCTGGCTGGTCGCGCCGCATATTGGTGTGATCACGATTGCCAACGTGACGATCCCACCCTGGATCTGGATCTTCGTCGGTCTGCTGCTCGCGCAGGGCTGGAAATCGTTCGGCCTCGGCGCGACGTTCGCGGTCGTCAAGCAAGCGACCGATCCCTCGCGACTGGCAGCCGGGTTCGCCAGCACCGAGACGTTCCGCCGGACGGCGTTCCTTATCGGCCCGGTACTCGCCGCCGTCCTCATCGGCTTCCATCCGGACTTCACGGTGAGCTTCCAGTACGTCCTCGCCGTGGCGGTGGTCTTCGGGATCGTCGGGACCGTCGCCCAGCACGTCCTCTACGATGCCAGCGAGGACTCCATCGGTGACTCGTTCGAGGGTATCGAGCAGATCAGACGGGACCTGCGTGAGATGCCCGACCCACTTCGTCCGCTCCTCGTGGGCGATACGCTCGTCCGATTCGCGAACGGGATGGTCTACGTCTTCTTCGTGCTGGTGATCACGCAGTTCTACGAGGTCGGGTTCGAGACGACGGTCTCGCTGGCGGACTTCTCGTACGGTATCGATCTCTCGCCGGAGGCGTTCTTCGGCTACCTGCTCGGTGTCGAGATGCTCATCGCGCTCTTCTCGATGGCTCCGGCGGCGAAAGCCGCCGAGCGCGTCGGGCTCAAGCCGATCGTCGCCCTCGGATTCGCAGTGTACGCCCTCTTCCCCGTCGTGCTCATCAGTGGGCCGGAGGTCCTCGCTCCGGTGATGCCGCTCTCGTGGGCGATGGTCCTCATCTTCGCGTTCTCCGGGCTTCGGTTCGCCGGCCTGCCCTCGCACAAGGCGTTGATCGTCGGGCCCGCCGAGCAAGGTGCTGGCGGGCGCGTGACTGGCACGTACTATCTACTGCGAAACACGGTCGTCATCCCGAGCGCCGCGCTGGGCGGCTACCTCTGGGAGTTCGTGAGCCCGGAGATAGCGTTCACGATCGCAGCGGTGATCGGCGTCGTCGGCACTGGCTACTTCCTCGCGTTCGGAGAGGAGTTCGAAGCCTACGTCTGAGGATCTCAGCAGGCCGTCTTTTGTGACTCACAGTTTGTGACTCACAGCAAGTCGATCGTGAGCGGGTAGCTCCACGCGGTCCCGTCGGACGCCTTGACGGCCGCGACGATCACGAAGATCGTATCGAGGACGCCCAGGAGCAAAAACAGGAAGACGCCGATCGCGACGAAGACCAGGACGGCGGCGACGAGCGAGTAGATCGTCAGCCAGATCTGCCAGTTGATCGCGTTCCGGGCGTTCTCTTTCACGAACTCGTCTTCGGTCACGAACAGGACGACGAGCGGGCCGATCAGCCAAGTGAACAGCGCGAGGATGTGGGTGATCGCCGCCATCGTGGTGTTTCCACCGCCGGAGCCGTCGGGGTCGGTCGCGTGTGCCATGATCCTTCGATCCGAAGCCGGGTACTTAGTCGTTGGTGGGCGCCGTCGTTAGTCGTCGGTGGGCGCCACCGACCCGGACGCGTCGTGGGTCCACCGGGGCTCGATCTCCCGGTTCGCGAGCACGATCCGGTCGCCGTCGTCCGTGTCGATTCGGGTCTTCCGGAGCTCGATGGCGGCGACCGTCCCCGTCACGCCCTTCGCTTCGACGCGATAGCCGACGTTGAAGTCGGGGTCTCGCAGGAGGTAGACGCCGGCGACGGTGTCTTCGATCATCTCGGAGAGCGCGTAGGAAACCCCGAGGGCGATGAACCCGACGGCGGTGCCCAGACTCGCCGCGATGTCACCCATACCGACGATCTTCAGGAAGGTGAGCGCGACGCCGAACCACAGGAACACGGCGACGAGGGTGACGAGGAGGTCGCCGACGAGCTCCCTGTCGCCGACGTACACGCGGTCTATCGAGGCTCGGACGACCGCGAGGACGATCCGGACGGTCGCGTACGCGAGCGCGAGGAAGACGAGCCCCGAGAGGGCTCGCGGTACCGCGGCGACGATACCGTCCACGAACTCGGCGATCGCCCGAGAGAGGAGCGTCGAGAGCGTCATGGCCACCGCGACGACGGCCGGGCACGAAAAGGTGTGGGGCGCCGCCCGTCGACGGTTTGCGCCGCTTCGCGAGACGGGGACAGCGTGTCGCCGGGAGAATCGGGGTTCGGTCAGTACGAGGGCGACTCCTCGGGCTCGCCGTCTCGCGCGTTCGCGACCCGCGCGAGCGTGAACAGGAGGTCGGAGAGCCGATTGAGGTAGACGACGACGGTCTCGTTTATCGGCTCCGATCGGGCGAGTTCGACGGAGCGTCTCTCGGCCCGCCGAACCACGGTCCGCGCGTGGTGCAACCGGGCGCCGGCCGTGCCGCCGCCGGGGAGGACGAACGACCTGAGCGGCTCCAGCTCCTCGTCGAGTGCGTCGATCCGGCCTTCGAGGCGATCGACGTGGTCCGGTTCCACGCGGGGGTCCTCGGGGTCGGGGTCCGGATTCGCCAGGTCCGCCTGGACCACGTGGAGGTGGTTCTGGACGGTCGACAGCAGATCGTCGAGGTCGTCGTGGCCCGTGGGACGCACGGTCCCGATCAGCGCGTTCGCCTCGTCGACCGTCCCGTACGCCTCGATCCGCGCGCTCGATTTCGACACGCGGCTCATGTCCCGGAGGTCCGTCTCGCCATCGTCGCCGCGGCCGGTGTAGATGGTCACGTCGGACACCTCACGCGAGCGTTCGCTCGACGTACTCCAGGATGTTCGCGCTCTCGGCCATCGTCACCCCGCGGTCGGCGTCGACGAGCACGGGAACGCCGCGTTGACCGCTGACGCGCTTGACCTCGTCGCGGTCCGAGTGGAGCGCGTCGACCCACTCGGTCCGATACGCGACGCCGGCGTCGTCGAGCGCGTCGGCCACCTTCTCACAGTACGGACACCCGTCGAGGGCGTACAGTCGGAGAGACATACGCGCCCTTCGCCGCGCGGCGGCAAGAAGGTTGTCCGCGCCCCTCGACGGGGAGAGGGGTGTCCGCGTCCCCCGACGGCAACGTCAGCGGTCGCGGTACTCGCGTATCGCAGACCGCTGCTCACGCGGGATCTCCCGGGGCTCGCCCGACTCCGGGTCGAGCGCGACGAGCGTTCCCTCCGCCTCGGCGGCGACCCCGTCGTCGACGCGGATCTCGTGGCTCATCGTCAGGCTGGACCGGCCGACGTCGTCGACGGCGACCGTGACCGTCACGGCGTCGTCGGCCAACTCGACCGGCCGGCGGTAGTCGATGGTCAGCGACGCCAGCACCGTCGGCTCCGTGGTGACGTCAGCGCCGAGCACGTCCCGGATGTACTCGACGCGAGCCTGTTCGAGGTACGTCGCGTACACGGCGTTGTTGACGTGTCCCAGGGCGTCGACGTCGCGGAACCGGACCGGAATCTCCGTCGCGTACACCATACGACTCCGTGTACCGTGGTCCCCTTGGAGGTTCCGAGCGCCCGCTCGTCGGTTGGGAGCGCCCGCTCGTCGGTTCCGAGAATCCTCTCGTCGGTTCCGAGCGATCCCGCCAGTGCGGTACGGTCCTCGACGGGACCGACCGTCGGGTCGTCCGGGCGTCGAACCGCCGATCAGTACAGCAACTCGTCGTCGTTCTCGATCATGTACAGCGCCCGGGCCGCGATGTTGACCGCGTGGTCGCCGACGCGTTCCAGGTCGCGGATCGTCAACAGGAGCCGCGAGACGTTCTGCATCGTCGCCTCGACGTCGCCGTCTTCGTGGAGCTCGTCGCGCTCGATGAGATCCCGCACGACGAGGTCGCTCGCCGCCTCGCAAGCGGCGTCGACGTCGTCGTCGGCCTCCGCGACGGCGTAACACTGCTCCGGGTCGGAGTTGGCGTAGGCGGCCATCGCGTCCTCCAGCATCGCGAGCGTGTCGTCGCCGATACGCTGAACGTCCACGTCGGGGAACACCTCGCGTTCGGCCTGCTTCGCGTACCCGCCGAGGTTCGTCGCGAGGTCGGCGATCCGTTCGAGGTCGGTGATGATCTTGAAGGACGCCGCGATGAAGCGCAGGTCGCCGGCGACGGGCTGTTGGAGCGCGATGAGGTCCGTACACTTCCCCTCCAGCTCGAGGTAGAGGTTGTTGATCTCGGCGTCGCCGGTGATGACCTCCTCGCCCAACTCGCCGTCTTGCCGTTCGAGCGCGTCGAGACCCATCCGGAGCCGCTCTGCCACCAGCTCGCTCATGTAGAGGACGTCGTCGCGGAGGTTCTCGAGTTTCGTCTGGTACTGTTCGCGTGGCATCGTACTGGCGTATTCGCCACACCGAACGTACAAAAACACACCGTCGGCGCGGTTCGAGGGAGCCGCCGAGAGCCCACGGACGGGCCCGCACGGCTTCCGTGGTGGCGATCGGGGTCGCGTCCCACCCCGATTCGGGGTTTATTCGACGACGGGCGAACATCTTCGAGGGCGTTCTCAGCGCCGCGGAACGCAGATAACGATTGATCACGCGGCCGGACCACGAGCGTGGATGGGGACCGCCATGCGTGACAACCACTCTCTGCAACCCGACCGGCGGCGTGTCGTCGCGGACGCGTCCGGCGGCCCCCCAACCGTCCGCGCGGCGCCCTGCCGAACCGGACTCACACCATGAGCACCGACGACGACTCACTGTACACGTCACCCGACGACGAGGAGCGGCACAGGCGACTCCTCGACGAGACGGAGTACGACACCGAACTCGGCCTGGAGATGGCCCGCGACGCCCAGCGGGTGTCGGCGGGCGAGCTCTCCGAGGTCGAGTTCTACCGTCGATACCACGAGCGCATCGTCGAGGAGTTCGACATCGACGACCGGGAGATCGACCTCCCGGACCCCGACGAGGCGGAGGGGAGTGGGGAAGGATTCCTCGACGACCTCGGGTCGGTACTGGCGGACGTCGACCCCGAGACCGACGAGTCGCGGCGCTCCGTGATGCAGAAGGGCGCCGCGGTCGCCGGCGGACTCGCCGTCGGCGGCTGGGGAACGGTCCAGAACGCCGCCGGACAGGACGGGGGCGGGGGCGCCGATGCGCCCGGCGACGACGAGGAGGGTACCCGCTGGGGGATGACGATCAACCTCAACAACTGCGACGGGTGTCTGGCCTGCATGGTCGCCTGCGATCAGGAGCACAACCTCTCGCGGGGGGCCCACTGGATGTACGTCTTCGCCTACGAGGACGAGGGGCAGGCGGACGAGAACTTCCTGCCGCGCACCTGTCAACACTGCACGGACTCGCCGTGTACGAAGGTGTGCCCCGTCGGCGCGCGCCACACTCGCACGGAGGACGGGCTCGTGCTCACGGACTACGACATCTGTATCGGCTGTCGGTACTGCGAGGTGTCGTGTCCGTACGGCGTCAACTACTTCCAGTGGGGCGAGCCGGACGTTCCCGAGTCGGAGATCGACGAGGACACCCAGTACGACGACCGCGGCCGCTGGGTCGGGAACCGACCGCCCGAGGGCGTGATGGGCAAGTGTACGTTCTGTGTCGACCGCCAGGACGGCGCGATGGGCGAGGACCTGGTCGGTACCACCGCCTGCGAGGAGGCCTGCGCGATGGACGCGATCCACTTCGGCGACCTGAACGACCCGGAGAGCGCGCCGAACCGCCACCTCCGCGAGTACCGCGAAGCCCAGCCGAACGACACCTCCGAGTTCCCCGACCGGAAGGAACACACCGTCTCGACGTTCGAACTGCTCGCCGAGCGCGGCACCGAGCCGAACGTCACGTTCGTCGGCAACGAGCCGTCGCCGCACGCAGAACAGGTGGAGGGGCCCGTGACCTACGAGGAGATGGGGCTCGTCGACGACCGGAAGGAGGTGCTCGACGACGGCGCGACCGCGACGCAAGGGGGTGAGAGCGCGTGAGCGTCGACGTGACGTCCGTCGACCGCGACACGCTCCTCCGGCCGATCGAGACGCTCTCGCGTCGATACGTCGCGGCGCTGGCGGTCGCGCTCGGGCTCATCGGCGTCTGGCTCGCGTTCTACGTCCAGCAGCTCCAACACGGGCTCGTCGTCACCAACCTCTCCGACTGGGGCTCCGGCGGGGGCGTGCCGTGGGGGCTGTACATCGGCGCGTTCATCTGGTGGGTCGGCATCGCCCACGGCGGGATCATCCTGTCGGCGGCGGTCCGCCTCCTCGGGATGGACACCTACCAGCCGGTGGCCCGCCTCGCCGAGCTGCTGACGATCGCGGCGCTCTCCTGTGCCGGGCTCTTCATCCTCATCCACGTCGGCCGGCCGGACCGGCTCGTGACGAGCGTCCTACCCGCGTGGCCCACCTGCGTCCAGTGGTCGCCGCTGATGTGGGACGTGACCGTCATCACGGCGTACTTCGTGTTGACGGCGACGTACCTGCTTCTCACGATCCGGTACGACGTCAGCCGGCTGCGCGACCGGCTCCCGCCGCGTCTGGAGCCGCTCTACCGCGCGCTGCTGGTCGGCTACTCCGAGACGGAGGACGCGGTCGTCGAGCGGATGGTGTGGTGGCTCGCGTTCGCGATCATCATCATGGCGCCGCTGTTGCTCCACGGCGGGGTGATCCCGTGGCTGTTCGCGCTGCTCCCGTCGATGGCCGGCTGGCACGGCGGCGTTCAGGGTCCCTCGTTCCTCTCGATCGCGTTGACGTCGGCCGTGAGCGGCATCGTCATCGTCTCGGCGGCGTTCCGATACGCGTACGACTGGGAGGCGCTCATCCCCGACGCGGTGTTTCGGGGGCTCGGGCAGTGGCTCGGGTTCTTCGGGCTGATCTTCCTGTGGCTCCAGCTCCAGCAGGTGATCACGGGAATCTTCGCGGCGCCGACGACGCTCCAGCACGCGACGGAGGTGAAGATATCGACGCCGCTGTACTGGGTCGCGATCGGCCTGGTCGCGGCCGCCATGCTGTACGTGTTCGCGTCGTCGCTGCGACCGACGCTGTTCAGCATCCCGGCGCTCGTCGTCGCGTCGGTCGGGGTGCTCGTCGGGACGCTCGTCGAGAAGGTGCTGTTCGTCGTCGAGGGGCTCCAGCACGCGCACTTCGACCTGTACAACGGCGTGCCGGGCGCGTACACGCCATCGGCCGTCGAGCTGTCGGCGCTCGCCGGGACCGTCGGGATCGTCGCGTTGTTCTTCCTGGTCGTCTCGAAGGTGATCCCCGTCGTCGAACTGCACGCGATCGAGGACTACGAGGAGGTGGACACATGAATCCGACCGTGGTAGCGAGCGCGCCCGAGTACGCGCTTCCGTTCGTCGGTCCCGGGACGTACCTCATCTTCGGCATCGTGCTGCTGCCGGTGTACGCGATGGTCGTCGCGTGGTTCGTCGGCGACCCCAGCGACCGGTTCGCCGGACTGCTCGGCGTGGGATACCTCGCGGGGCTGACGACCGTCCTCTGGGGCGGGCTGTTGCTCGCCACGCTCGTCATCGGGGCGCTGTTCTTCTGAGACGGCGCCTCTCCCCTTCACGTCGGGTACCGGCACGGATCGCCCACGAACCGTCCGCCACCGACCACGAATCTCCCGCCACTGACCACGAATCTCCCGCCACCGACCGCGCATCGACCGTAACCGACCACGAAACGTCCGCCGACACGACCCACCCATGACCGTCACCGAATCCGACCTGCTCGAACGACTCGCGACCGTCGAGGACCCGGTGAACGACGACGACATCGTCTCGCTGGGACTCGTGAACGACGTTGCCGTACGCGCTGACACCGCCGAGGTGTCGCTCGCGTTCAACGCGCCGTACTCCCCGACCGAGATGGCGATCGGCGACGCCGTCCGTGACGCCGTCGCGGACGCCGGGCTCGACCCCGACCTGCGCGCGGCGGTCGGCGCAGAACACGGCTTCGACCGCGACGTGCTCCCCGGCGTCCGCAACGTCGTCGCCGTCGCCTCCGGGAAGGGCGGCGTCGGCAAGACGACCGTCGCCGCCAACCTCGCGGCGGGTCTCGACGAGCGCGGCGCCCGCGTCGGGATCCTCGACGCGGACGTCCACGGGCCGAACGTGCCCCGGCTGCTCCCCACCGAGAACGAGCCCGGGATGCTCCCCGAGGGCGACATCGTCCCGCCGCGCTCCGACGGGGTGATGGTGATGAGCGCCGACCATCTGCTGCCCGACGGCGACGACCCGGCGGTCCTGCGCGGGCCGATGGTGAACAACGTGATGATGAAGTTCATCGAGGAGGTCGAGTGGGGCCGGCTCGACTACCTCGTCGTCGACCTCCCGCCGGGGACCGGCGACGCCTCGCTGAACCTGCTGCAGACGCTGCCGGTCGCGGGCGTCGTCATCGTCACGACGCCACAGGAGATGGCCGTCGCCGACGCGCGCAAGGGCCTGCGGCTGTTCGCGGACCACGACGCGCCCCTCCTCGGCGTCGTCGAGAACATGAGCGGCTTCCGGTGTCCCGAGTGCGGCGACACGCACGCGGTGTTCGGCGAGGGCGGCGGCGACGGGATCCGCGAGGACTACGACGTGCCGCTCGTCTCGACGCTTCCGGTCCATCCGGACTTCGACTCCGACGCGGCCGACGGTCCGACCGTGTGCGACGACGACAGCCCGATGCGGGACCCCCTCTTCGAGATGGTCGACGCCGTCGCCGACCGCGTGGGGGAAGTGAACCGACGCCGGGTCGCCGAACGCGTGGACGACGTATCGGAGGGCGACGAGCCGGACGGGGACGAATCCGGCGGCGACGACGCTGACCCACCCGATCGATCGACGAGAGACGGACCGGCCGAGGGCGACCCGACTCCCGACGGCCGGGCGCCGTCACCCCCGGAGTAGCCGCCGGCCGTCGTCGAGTCGCTTCGCCGGTTTCCGGTGTCAGCAAGCGCGTATCGGAGCCTGACGGGACTCCCCCACGGGCTCCCCGACTTCAGCGGTGCGTCGGCGAGTCGGGACGAGGCATCTCCTCCAGTTCCCTGATCTCGCCGGTCTTCTCCACGCGGCTGTACTGCCGTTTCCACGCGTCTTCCGGGAACAGATCGTTCCTGTCGAACAGTTCCTTCGCCGGCGTGGTGAGCCGGTAGAACTTGTACGGATACCCGCGCACTCGGTTCCCGGGCTCGATCTCGATCTCCGCTATCACCCCGACGTCCCGAAGCTCGTAGAGGTGGCGTCGAATCGCGTCCTCGGTGAGGTCGGGATTCATGTAGCTGAGTTCCTTGACGCTCGGGGCGCCCTTCGGGTGACCCACGATGTCCGCGATGAGATTGGCGCGGGTCGTATCGGTCGACTTCTGGAGTGCAGTCCACGTGTCGAACTCGTCGGGGTCTCCCCTCGGGCCACCGGTTGCGTCCGGCTGGGCCGCGTCTGGTCTCATACGAACGAGTACCGGCCGCGGCGACATAAACACTTGGTCGAAAAGTAAGAGTAGTTATTCAACTAATTCATCAATCGATAGTACTAATGGTGAATAAACCGTTCGTGCAGCGGAATGAGTGAGGAGAGCGATGCAGACGACGAGTTTCTAGAGGGGGTCGTCGGGGACCGGCTTCGGAACGCGGACGAACTGTCGCTGACGCCCGAACAACACCAGCGTCTCAAGGACTGGCTCCACGGGGAGCTGTTCACGACGCTACGCCGTGCCGAACGTCGGTATCTGGTCGTCGGGAGCGGCTCCGGAGAGCGGGGGGAACGACGGACGCGCGTCAGGGATCGGCTCGATCGACGGCGGAACGCGACGGCGTTCCGCTTGGAGGATTTCGGATTCACGAGCGAGGAACTCGACCTCTGGGCGCCTGCGTTCGACATTCTCTCCGCGCGGGCCACGCACGTCGTCGGCGTGATCGAAGACTTCGACGGCGGCCACGTGTGGGAACTCGGGTTGTTGTACAAACAGCAGGTCGCCGTCCGGGACGTCCTCTGGATACTCAAACGGATCTATCGGACCGAAGCGGAGATGAGAGGCCGATACGACAACGGGATGGCCGCTTCCCACATGGCCGCCCTCGAGGAATCGGTCGGTGAGAAGGTACTCGAGTGGGAGACCGTCACGGAACTAGACGAGGCGGTACAAGAGATTCCATAAGCACTCTCGCGACGTGTTCTATGACACCATCTGACTCGGATGTCCGCCGTCGTGCGTTCGCGTACCCGTGTCGGTGTCGCTTCATCACAAAATATAATATCACTCAGGAACCTCAGCAGGTATGCCACGAGTTCACCATTGTGGTGTGACCGTCTCTGATCTGGAACGCTCGGTTGAGTTTTACACCGACCTGCTGGGATTAACGGTCGACGACCAGTTTACGCTCGGCAGCGAGGAGTTCAATCACATCGTCGGCCTGGAGGGGCAAACGGCTGATATCGCCTTCCTCGACGGGGGGACGTGTCAGATCGAATTGCTGGATTACCACGAGCAGGGCGAGAACCGCAACGAAGGTGGCGAGGGCAACGACATCGGGGTCGCTCACGTGAACCTCGCCGTTGACGATATCGAGGCCTGGTACGACGAACTCTCCGGGGACGTCGAGTTCTTCAGCGAACCGCAAACGCTCGAAGACGGGGCGAGCGTCGTGTCGATGTACGATCCGGACGGAAACGTCGTGGAACTGATCGAGGAGTAGCTCACCGCCCCTTCTACGCTGGACGCCTGCTGGGATCCCGCAACGGGAACGGGCACCGGCCGCAGACGCCCGTCGCGAACGTTTCGGTGCTCCCCAACCTATTTGTGAGCCTCAAGCGAGTTCCATCTGATGGTTGAATACGGCATCAATTACTCGTACTGGGCCCAGGACTGGGAGACCGACTCCGAGGAACTGCGTGACCGCCTGCGGCGGGCGAGCGATATCGGGTTCGACTTCGTCGAACTGTTGAGTAACCCGCTCTTGGACTGGTCCGAGTCGGAGCGGCGTGCGTTCAAGCAGACCGCCGAGGATCTCGACCTCTCCCTCTCCTTCGTGAACGTACTCACCCCGGAAGCGGACATCTCCTCGCCGGATCCGGCGATCAGAGAACGCGGTACCGACCGGTGGAAAGCGTCTATCGAACTGGTCGACGAGATGGACGGCCCGGTCCTCGCGGGCACCGTCGGCCAGTGGAACCCCGACTTCGCGGTCGATCTCGAAGAGAAGGCCGAGCGGGTCGATCGGGCCGTCGACGAGTGGCGGGACATCGCGCCGGTCGCAGCGGAGCACGACGTCACCTGTGCGGTCGAGGTGCTGAACCGCTTCGAGCAGTTCATGCTGAACACCGCCGCGGAGGCGCGGTCGTTCGTCGACCGCGTGGACAGCCCGAACCTGCACATCCTGCTCGACACGTACCACATGAACATCGAGGAGGACGACATGCGGGCTGGCATCGAGACGGCCGGCGACCGCCTCGCGCACTTACACGTCGGGGAGAACAACCGCCGTCCGCCCCGTCCCGACGGACACATCCCCTGGGAAGAAGTGGCGGCCGGTCTCCGCGCCGTCGACTACGACGGACCGGTTCTGATGGAACCGTTCGTTCGGCCGGGCGGGGACATCGCACGAGACATCCGCGTCTGGCGGGAGTTCGACACCGCCAAGGACCTCGACGGCGCCGCCGCGGACAGTCTGGCGTACCTCCGCGAGGTCATGGGCCGGTAGCGGGGACAGTCCCGATCACCGTCCCCGATCACCGTGATTCATGGTAGCATACAACGCGATCTCCGGGAGCGCTGGGTCGACCGTCCTTCTGTGACCCCGCAACGTTTTAGCCGATTCCCTCACCGATCCGTACACATGGTCGACCGCGCTGCCGTCCGGCGGGCCCTCGGGACGCTGCTCCTCTGTGCGGTGCCGACGACGATCGCCGGCATCGTGGTCGTTCCGGCGGTTCTCCTCCTCGGCGTCGGCGGATTCGGGGCGATCGGCGGCTTCGGGGGCGTTCCCGACGTGGTCGCGGCCGCGTTCGCGTCCGCCGTCGTCGGACTCGGCGGTTCGGCGCTCCTGGGTCCGTTCCTCGTCGACCGCCGCGTCGACAGGCTCCCGGAGGCGGAGCTCGACGACCGCCCGACCGACTTCGTCGCCGACCGCGTCGCGACGCTCGCCGACGCGGTCGGAGTCGACGCCCCAGCGGTCACGGTCGTCCGCGCCGACGCCGCCAACGTCGCGGTCGCCGACGGCTACCGCGGCTCGCGGCTCGTGGTCTCGACTCGTCTGCTCTCGCTGCCGCAGGACGACCGCGACGCCGCCCTCCGGCACGCGCTCGTCCGGATACGGACGCGCGAGGCGGCCGTCACGACGGCGCTTCTGCCCGCGCTCGCGGCCGTCGAGACCGTGGCACTGCTGGCGACGCTGCTCGTCGGGCGCCGCGAGGAGCGGCCCGCGAGCGACAGGCGGGTCAACCGGATCCACGGGTACGAGCCCGACGACGGCGACGTGCCGCCGTGGGCGTACACCGTCGCGGGCGTCCTGCTCTGGCTCGCGATCCTCCCGGCGTGGATCCCGGCCGTCGCGGGCGAGCGGCTCCTCGTCTCCGGAAGCCGCCGGGCGGCGGACGCGGCCGTCGCCCGCGCGGGACCGGCACAGCGCGACGGCCTCGGGAACGCCGTCGCGTTCGCCAGCGACGCCGCCGGCGCGACCGACTGGCTGCCGCTTCTCGACCGCCTCTCGCTCGTCTCGATGGCGGACAGCGAGACCGTCGGCGTGCGAGGAGTCAGCCGACAGGAGGCTCGGATCCGGCTCGCGCGGTTACGCTCGAAGCGGATGCTGTGACGCGTGACGACGTCGTAATACGTGACGACGCTATGATGCGTGACGACATCGTGACGCGCGGCGACCGTCGTTGGCGACATCGCCGACACCACCGACGCCGCCAGCGATATCCCAGGCGCCGGCGACGCTGCCGGCTCACGGCCGAGCCGGGACGTTCAGCCGCAGGACGGTCCCCCCCGCGTCGGACGTAGCGACCTCGAACGTGCCGCCGGCCTTGTTCACCACCCAGTACATCAGCCAGATCCCCAGGCGGTCGGCGTGGTTCAGCGACGTCTCCCCGGATTCGAGGACGCGGACCTCGTGGTCCGGGATCCCGGGGCCGTTGTCCTCGATCTCGAGTTCGATCCAGTCAGACGACGGCCGCCGGACGCTGACCGCCACGTTCGGGTGGGGATCGTCGTTGTGCTTGACGGCGTTCTCGATCCCCTCCTCGACGGCGGTCACCAGACCCACCACGGTCACGTTCAGTGGGTCGTCCTCCGGCAGCGAAAGCTCGAACGTCGCGTCCGGGAATCGATCGCGGAACGCGCCGATCAGCTCCGACAGGCGGTCGCGGAGCGTGATCGCGGTCTCCGTGGTCGCCGAGAGCGTGTGTTCGATCTTCCGGACCGCCTCGGCGATCCGCATGAGGTCGTCGGCGGTCTCCGTGATCACGTCGAGCGCCTCTCGATATTCCGCTCCCTCGGTCTCCTCCGCCAAGAGTTCGGTGTAGCCGGAGATGAGGTTCATCTTGTTCCGGAGGTTGTGGTTGAGGACCCGGTTCATCACCTCCAGGCGCCGCTCGCGGATCTTCCGGTCCGTGATGTCCGTCTGGAACCCCACGTAGCTCTCGACGGTCCCGTCCTCGGCGCGGATCGGCGCGATCGTGAGCCGGTTCCAGAACTTCTGGCCGTTCGAGCGGTAGTTCAGCAGGTCGACGGCGATCGACCGCTCGGCCCGGATCGCCTCCCGGATCGCCGCCGCCGTTTCCGGGTTCGTCTCCGCGCCCTGGAGGAACCGGCAGTCCTTCCCGAGCATCTCGGGACCGTACCCGGTGAGATCCCGGAACCCGCGGTTGAGGTAGGTCAGCGGGTTGTTGTCGGCGCCGGGCTCGGCGATGGTGATCCCGACGGGCGCCTCGTCCATCGCGTGTTCTTTCAGCTGCAGGTCCTCGACCGTCCGCTCCAGTTCGCACTCGCGCTCGACGAGCCGGAGTGACGTCCGGCGCCGCTCGATCAGGTTGCCGATCCGGGAGCGCAGCGCCGCCTTCGTCACCGGGAGCTCGATGACGTCGTCGACGTGGTTCCACGCGCGTCGCCTCATCGAAGACCCGACGTCGCCCCCGACGAGCAACACGAACGGCAGGAACGCCGGCGCGGACAGCTCCCGTCGCGGCTCGATCGCGTCGGCGCCGCGCTCGAACCCGTGCCCGTCGAACACACAGCAGTCGAACGGCGCAGAGAGTCCCGCCTCGCCGGCGTTCGGACCGATACCCTCCGCGTCGGCGGACGGGCGGGTCCCGTTCGGGTCGACCGTCTCCGCGTCGGCCGTCGTCTCGACTCGATACCGGTCGCCGAGCGTCTCGGCCAGCAGTTCGCGGTCGCGACCCGGCTGCATGCATAGCAGGACGCAGACGCCGTTATCGGGCTCGTTTCCCTCGCGATCGGCGCTCCCGATCGTCTCTCCGGGGTCCGAGCCCATGTCCCGTAGAGAGTGGCGACACACCCACTAAGAGTTGTCCCTTTATATGATCCCTCGCCGAATATCGCCACGATATGTCACAGACGCTGACGGACCGCGTCTCGACCGGCGTGGCCGGGCTCGACGAGGTCCTCTCGGGCGGGCTCATTCCGGAGCGGAGCTACATGATCCGGGGGCGGGCGGCAGCGGGAAGACGATTCTGAGCCTCCACTTCCTCCAGCGGGGCGTCGACGAGGGGGAGACGGCGCTGTTCATCAACCTGGAGGAGGACGTGCGGGACCTCAAGGCGAACGCCGCGTCGCTGGGGTTCGACACGGACGCCATCGAGTTCCTCGATCTGAGCCCGGGGGCGGACGTCTTCACGGAAGACCAGTCGTACGAGGTGTTCGCCCCGTCCGAGGTCGAACAGGAGTCTCTCACCGAGCAGATCGTCGAACGCGTGACCACGGCCGAGCCGGACAGGGTCGTCGTCGACCCGCTGACTCAGCTCCGGTTCCTGACCGACGACGACTACCAGTTCCGCAAGCAGGTCGTCGGATTCATGCGCTTTTTGAAAGACCGGGACGCGACCGTGGTGTTCACCGTCCAGAACACCGACTCGCTGCCCACCGACGACCTCGAGTTCATCACCGACGGGACGATCCGGCTGGGGGTAGAGGACTACGGGAAGACGATCGAGGTGCCGAAGTTCCGCGGGTCGTCGACCCAGGGCGGCGACCACGCCTACCGGGTTACCGACGCGGGCATCGAGGTGTACCCGGCGCTCCAGCCCGGCGATCACACCGGCGAGTACGCGTTCGAGCAGATATCCTCGGGGATCCCCGAGTTTGACGAGCTGCTCAACGGGGGGCTCGAACGGGGGACGGTCAGCATCGTCAGCGGACCGACCGGCGTGGGGAAGACGACCCTGAGCACGCAGTTCATGAAGGAGGCCGCCGGACGCGGCGAGCGCTCCGTCATCTACCTGTTCGAGGAGACCGAGGAGACGTTCCTCACGCGGTCGCGGGCGGTCAACATCCCCGTGGACGAGATGATCGAGCGGGGGAGCCTGCAGGTGAACGAGGTGGAGGCGCTAGAGCGCTCGCCACAGGAGTTCGCGCGGATGGTCCGCGAGGAGGTCGAACAGCAGGGCGCGGACATCGTGATGGTCGACGGTATCGCGGGATACCGGCTGACGCTGCGCGGCGCGGACGGGATGATGCTCCAGCAGATGCACGCGCTGGGCCGTTACCTCAAGAACATGGGCGTGACGGCTATCTTCGTCGACGAGACGCGAAACATCACGGGCGAGTTCCAGGCGACGGTGGAGAACATCAGCTACCTCGCCGACAACATCGTCTTCCTCCGTCACCTCGAGGTGCAGGGAGAGATGCGGAAGGCGATCGGCGTGTTGAAAAAGCGGACGAGCGACTTCGAGCGGACGATCCGGGAGTTCCAGATCACGCGACACGGGATCAAAGTCGGCGAGCCGATGTCGGGGTTGCGCGGCATCCTGAGCGGAACGCCGGAGATGGTCGACGCGGGTCGGGAGCGACGGCGAGACGACGGACCCGACCGGGGCGAGTAGATCGACGGGACGGTCAGTCGGCGTCGCGAGCACCGTCACCGGACTCGTTCTCGGCGTCGGCTCTCACCGCATCGACCACCGTCTTTCCGGTCGCCTCGGGAACGACTCGGCGGTCGGCGTCGACCCACTCTCGGTCGAGCTCCGCCCCCTCGAAGAGCCGATCGAGGAAGACCGCGAGCCCGGCCACCTCGGAGTGCGGCTGGTTCGTCACGCCCACGTTGTAATCGGCGCGCTCGTACAGCGCCCACGGCACCTTCTCGCCGCCGACGACGACGAGGAGGTCTCGCGGCGTCCCGTCCCCGTCGCCCGCGAGTCCGACCGCCTCGCGAACGTCGTCCTCGACGTCCTGGATCCGCTCGCCGTACATCGTGAGGTGGACGACGACCCCCTCGAACGCGCGGACGATCGCCTTCTGGTCTCCGCGCAGCTCGACCGCGAAGGGGCCGCCGAACCGGTCGGTGACCCCGCGGACCGTCTCGGCGGACTGTCCGGCGTTGTCGGGGAGTATCACCCGGTCGGCGCCGAGCGCCCGCGCCGTGAGCCCGACGTGCGTCGTCATGCGGTCGTCGCGTCCCGGCCGGTGGCCGTACCGGAGGACGACGACCTCGCGCGCCTCGTTCATACGCCGAAGTGCGGCGGCAAGGGGCGTGGACCTTTCGATGCGGATCCGATGGCGGAGGACGGCGGCCGCCCTGCCGGCGTGTGATCCACGTCTGCGGATCGAGCGACCGCCACGCGTTCGGAGGTGACCACGGAACTGAAAGATTGATGGCGGAGGCGGCCGCCGGGTGAGGTATGACGAGCGTCAAGGAGTTCCGCGTCGACGAGCCCGCGACCGCCGACGCGCTCGGGCGGGGTCGGTTCGTCTTTACCGACGCCTACTCGGTGTTCGACTGGGGCCAGATGCCCGACGCGATCCCACGGAAGGGAGCGAGCCTCTGTACGATGGGCGCGTTCAACTTCGAGCTGCTGGAGGCGGCGGGGATCGCGACCCACTACCGCGGGGTCGTCGATCCCGAGAGAGCCGCGGAGAGCGATGACGCCGACGACGCGGTCGTCCCCCTCGATCGGGCGAGCGCGCCGCCGACCGAGATGGCGATCGACCTGACGCAGGTGCCCGACCTTCCGTACCTGGGACCGGAGGAGGGGTACGACTACGAGGCGTTCCACGCCGCCGGGGCGGGGAACTACCTCGTCCCGCTCGAGGTCGTCTTCCGGAACCGCGTCCCGGTCGGCTCCAGCCTGCGAAAGCGAGCCGATCCCGGCGACTTCGGGATCGAGGGGTTCGGCGGCGACTGGCCGGACGAGCCCGTCGACCTCCCGGAGCCGGTGGTGGAGTTCTCGACGAAGTACGAACAGCAGGACCGGTACCTCACGCGGTCGGCGGCCGACCGGATCGCGGGCGCCGCCGACGTCGACGCCCTCGAGTCGCTCGCACGGGACGTCAACCGCGTCGTCACCGAGCGGGCCGACGAGGCCGGGTTCGTCCACGAGGACGGCAAGATCGAGTGTCTGTACGTCGACGGCGAGCTCCGCGTCGCCGACGTGGTCGGCACCTTCGACGAGAACCGTTTCTCGTACGACGGGCGGGGGATCTCGAAGGAGGTCGTCCGCCAGTGGTACAAGGCGAACGACCCCGACTGGGTCGACGCCGTGAGCGAGGCGAAGGTCGCCGTCGAGGGACGCGAGATCGACGACTGGCGGGTGCTCTGTGACGTCGAGCCCGACCCGCTCCCCGACGCGGTCGTCGACGCCGTCTCCGTCATGTACGCGGCGGGGACGAACGCCTACACGGGCCGCGAGTGGTTCGACGTCCCGGACATCGAGTCGGCGCTCGAAACGGTCTCGAATCTGTGACAGCCGATCCATCCCGGTGTCGATCCGATCGACACGCAGACGAACCCAGACAGCAAAAGAACAGATCAGACGATCCCTACGATCCGACTCGCTCTCTTGCCGGCACCTCTCGTGTTCGCTCTCCTCTGTGACTCAGAGATGATCGCTGACAGGATCCATCCTCGACAGGCGACAGACAGCTGTCGCTCACGGTAGCGCGGACGTGGACGCCAGCGCGGACGCGGCGCCCCCGACGGCGCCGACGAACGCCTCCCAGACGGAGAAGCCGGCGACGATCGAGAGGACGGTGTCGGCGCCGAAGAAGGCGAAAAGCAGCGCGGACGCGAGGTGGGCGAGCCGCATGTCGAAGCGCCCGGCGAACGTGTGGAAGAGGTACGCGTTCGCGAGGCTGATCGGGATGATCGCGAGCATCTCGCCGACCCAGATCGCCGAGGTGGCCCCGTACTGCGCCGCCAACCCGATCGTGACCAGCTGGGTCTTGTCGCCGAACTCCCCCGTCGCGGTCAACAGGAAGATCGGGAAGAACCCGCCGAACGTGTCCGAGTAGCGGTCGAACCGCCCCGGCAGCGAGAGGTCGTCGAACCGCGCGAACCCCCCGTCGGTCCGCTCGCCGTCGGCCGCGGTCTCTGCTCCGCGCGACGGCGCGGAGCGGTACAGGAGGACCGCGAAGGCGAAAAAGAGCACGGCCGTCACCCCGTCGAGAACCACCGGGGGGAGCGCCGCCTGCAGCGCCCGCCCGAACGCGATCTCGACGGCGGTCCACCCGGCGAAGGCCGACCCGGCCGCGGCGACGACGACCTTCGGATCGTATCGGGTCGCGAGCCCCGCGATCATGAGCTGCACCTTCTCGCCCGGGAGCACGGCCAGCTGGGCCGCGAACGCGATGACGACGATCTCCGCGTACCCGGTCATACGTCGCTCGTCTCCAGCCCGTCGCCGGTCCGCGACTCGTTCCGACAGACTGCCTCGTGGGAGTCCTCGACGGTATCGGTCGGCACACACCGGGTTAGACGACTCTAGCTTAATAGCTTTTGAATCTTTCAAAACGACCCGGCTCGATCGAATCTACCGCGGCGTGGCGTCACCGCCGTCGACCTCGACGACGGGTCGCACCCACCGTCACCGGATCGTCAGCAGTCGGCGCAGGATGTCGCCGTACGCCGGACGGGTGATCAGGACGCCGATCAGTACGCCGAGGACGGTGAAGATGGCGAAGCCGGAGAGGTCGCCGAGCGACAGCACCATCAGCGGCGACATCGCGAGGATCGTCGTCGCGGCGGCCGCGCCGATCACCCAGAACGCGCGGCGGAACCTGGAGTTGAACACCTTCCGAGAGTTCACTTCGCCCTCGCTCATCACCTCGTCGGCGATGATCACGAGGTCGTCGACGCCGGTCCCGACGACCGCGATGAAGCCGGCGATCACCGCGAGCTCGATCGGGTAGCTGACCAGCGCGGCGAATCCCAACAGCGCGTACACCTCCGCGAGCGCGGTGACGATCATCGGGAGCGCGACGCGCGGGTCGCGGTACCGGACGAACACCATGCCGGCGACCGCGAAGACGGAGAGGATCCCGGTGATGAGCGAGTAGGTCCGGAAGTTCTCGCCCTGCGTGGCCGATATCGTCGAGGACGACCCCTGTCCGCTGATGTCGAGCGGCGCGGGCAACGTTCCCGCGCGCAGGTTGATCGAGATGGTCTCCGCGGTGGCGTACTCGGTCGTCGTGAGCCGGAAGTTCCCCGTCTCCGCCCACGACCCCTGCGCCATGCTGTCGGCGAGGTTCGGGTTCATCCCGAACTCGTTGAGGTCCTCGCCGTTGACGACAAGCAGGAGACACGGCCGCTCGATGTCGCTGTTGTCCTCGGCTCCGATCTCGTAGGTACACTGGTCCTGCAACGGGTCCTGATACGCCGAGGGGAAGCCGGTGTCGACGACGGCCTGCTGGAACTCGTGTGCGGGCGACTGCTCTCCCCCCGGGGCGGTGTTCCGCACGGTGACCGGGACGTACGCACCGTCTCCCGACTCGCTCTGTGCGGCGGTCCCGATCGTTTCGAAGTCGTCCTGGCTGAGCACCCCCTCGCGACGGCCGACGCCGTCCGACGCGTCCTCGTCGGGGTAGACGATGTCGATCCGGACGGTTCCCTGATCCTCCAGGAGGTCGATCACGTCCGAGCGGTCCTCGCCGGGAATCTCGACGAGGATGAAGTACTCGCCGGTGATCGACTGGACCTGCTGGACGCTCCCGCCGGAGAGCCCGGCCTCGTTGATCTTCCCCTGAATGACGCTCTGGGCGACGTCGCGGGTCTCCTGGGTCACCCCGCTACGGACGTCTCCGTACTCGTACCCGGCGGCGTCCATCGCAGTACGGAACTCCTCTTCCGTCACCGACTCCGTGGTGACCTCGACGGCCGACGCTTCGGGGACCGCGCGGACATCGCGCGCGGAGACGTTGTCGAGTTCGTCGGCGACGGCTCTGGCGACCTCGGTCGGCTGGTCGCCGCCGAACTCCACGTCGGTCGCGGTGTATCCGACCAGCGGGGCCCTGACGCGCGTCCCCCCGGCGAGGTCGAGCCCGTACTGGAGGTTGGTGATCCCCTGTCTCGCCTCCGACGTGTTCTCGCCGGGCGCCGGCTCCGGCCCGAACTGCGGCGCGAACAGCGCGACGGACGAGCCGAGGACCACGACGACCAACAGGAGGATTCGCCAGTTGTTCTTGATCGGTTCGAACATCAGCGGGACACCCCCTCGAACTTGTACCAGCGGAGCAGCGAGACGTTCAGCAGGTAGGTGTTCATCAGGTCGGCACAGAGCCCGACCGTGAGGATGATCCCGATGTTCCGCAGGAGGTCGATCCCGAAGACCGTCGCGACGACCGCCATGACGATCATCGCCGCGATGGAGGTGAGCGTCATCGTCACCCCCGTTCGCATCGCGCGGCTGACCGACTCGTAGAAGCCGCCGGTCCGGCGCAACACGGAGTTGTTCAACAGGATGTCGGAGTCGACGCTGTACCCGATGATCATGAGCAGTGCCGCGATCGTCCCGAGGGTCATCTGGATCCCGAGCAGGTTCATCACCGCGATCGGGATCACGAGGTCGGAGAACGCCGACGCGACCACCGCGATCGAGGGGACGAACGTCCGGAACAGCGCGAACACCAGCACGCTCATCCCGACGAACGCGAGCACGACGCCGAGCAGCGCGGTGCGGGCCGTGTCGGCGGCGAAGCTCGGTGACACCTGGTCGATCGCCTCCGTGGTGAACCCCGCCGCGTCGGCTTGCGACGCCAGATCTTCGGCCAGTCCCTCCGGATCCTCCTCGGCCGCGCGGAACGTCACCACGACCACGTCGTCGGCCGGGATCGTCCGGACCGAGTCGGGCTCGCGGTCGAACGCCGTTTCGATCTGCTGTTCGGTGTCGCCGTCGTCGGCGATCCGAAGCTCGACGCCGCCCGTGAACGCCAGCCCGAGGTCCGCCGGCGCGCCCGTGACGACGTACCACCCGCCGATGATCGCGAGCGCGAGCACGAGCACGGCCAGCGGCACGGCCACGAGCTGCCGGTTCGAGTAATCGGTGTAGTTGACCTCCGGTACCTCGATCGCTACCATAATCATCGCTTCCACCGCGGGGTCGAATAAGCCTTCTCATCAGCAGACCAGTAAGTATAGATATATAAATATTCAAATAGTAATCAAGAGGTTAGGTTACAGACTCCGCGATATCTACTCACACGTCATTAGGCCAGTTATCTGGAAGTCGTGACAAGGTTGCCTTGATCGTGAGCCTGTTGAGGTCTGTCTGCTCCCGTAACCAGTCAGCCGCCTCAATGTGAGTGTCTTGGCCGTTTGGAATATAGATCCCATCGGAAGACTGTACAACGAATGGAAGGTCAAGCACTTCGTTTTCGAGGATACGGATGAGTTCGTCGTGGTCCTCTGTTCCTGCTACTAATCGAATCAGCTGTTCAGCTGGGATCGGTGATCCCCACGAGTGACGGCGAGCCAGTTTCCAGACGAATTTTCGCCGCAGTATCCGGCATTGCGGTACACCTCGTGCCGCGGATATTCATAAATATACAAACTCAGCGAACACATGTGTCCAATAGGTTTAACACATTCCGTGCTCAATATAGGACTACCAGAGTGCCTCTCACTCGAATACACCATGTCAAGCCAGAAACCCCCCACCGACCCGGTTGAGAATCTCTCAATGGACGAACTCCGCGACGAGTACCCCAGTGGATGGCGAATTCTCGTTCAGAACAAAAGCGTCGGCTATATCCTTGACGCGCTGATGGATGCGCTACCAGGATCGGAATTCACGAAATCAGAACTTGCCAACAAGTCAGGCGTGAGTCGCCAGTCAGTGTATTCTCATCTGGATCTCCTGCTGGTACTGGGCGTTCTCGAACCCGTCGAAGATTCCTCACCAGAACGGTATCGGGTGAATGCTGATAATGAGCTCCTTGAGCTTCTACATCAGGTTAATGGGGTAGTGAACGAACGACTGACCGACTGAGGAAACCGCCGGCAGGGCCTACACGAAACGGTCACCGTTGAAGAGTTGGTATATCTTCGTTTTCGTATGTTCTTCGTCGTAGTATGTGAGAAGCCGATCGGTTTTAGGATCGAATCAATAGTATGGCTTCACTCCTCTCCAAATTTGTCAGTTTCCGAATACTCCCCCGCTGCTCGCGCTTGGTCTCGCCATTCTGACTGTCGAGTTTGTGGGCGTTTCGGGGGCTGCTTTCACCGCTCAAGGACTCAACGAGTGGTGCGGAACGCTACAACGTCCTACGCTTGCACCGCCGAACTGAGTGTTCGGCCCTGTCTAGGCTGCGCTGTTTGGGCTTATGGTAACCGGGCTGTGGCTCGTTTAGTGACAAGCTGAATCCGCTCCCCCGAAACGCCCGACTCGCTGTCGGTGTGTTCGGCGTTCACTTCGTGTTCAATCTGGGCTGGTCAGCAGTCTTCTTCGGGCTCGCCGTTATCGTCGCCATCTGGATGCTTATTATCGCCACGATCTGGGCGTTCAACCGTTTCAACCGACGCGCAGCCCTACTGCTCGTTCCGTACCTTGTCTGGGGTCGTTCGCAGCGTATCTCAACTACCAATTCTGGATCCTGAATTAGCGTAGCGAGATGATACGATTCCCTACTGGGATTCACGAATGCTACCGCGGGATAGCAGTAAACTCATCTCAATCTAGTACTAATGAAAGAATAATGCTCACCAGACCACTTATCTGGACTGCACCTCTTATCCAGCCATCTGGAGTGGCATAGCCGATGGCAGGGTAGTGTTCAGATAAGCTGATTCCATGCGAAGCAGCTCTGTTGAAATCCTCTTCTTCAGACAGGAAATGAAATGAAACAGCCGGTCGTTCAGGAGTGCGTATTGAGCGTTGAGGGTGCTACCAGCTCAAAGAGGTGTTCCGATCGTCGTGCGAGATACACAGCGCGAATCTTGCACAGACTGGACGACCACTGAGGCAACTTCTACTACAATTGTGTTTTGTCCTTCGACAAGGAATTTATATAGTAGATATCACTCATTCGAACATGAACCGTCGGCGAGTCCTTACGTACGCGTCTGCCGGACTCGTAGGTGGTCTGAGTGGGTGTCTAAACGGACAGAGTCCAGACCGTGAGAATGCGTCCAAGACGGGAAGCCCGACCCAGACAGCCGAAACACCGACATATGAGTGCGACGCTGCAACCCGGCCAGTACCACCAGGACCTGACGCAGATCCCCCAGGGGACGCTGAACGGTACACCTATCCGACACGCCCAGACTCGCTTTCGGACGAGGAAGTACGCCCCTACGTGGCACGGTACGAGCGGGCCTACCGCCTGAACAAGACGTACTCTCAGCGGGGAACATATCTGAACCAGGTGAGCGTCTCCATTGAGGAGACGGAGATCTACGACGCCCCAGATGGGGCAGCGATTGTACAGGTTGCGTACACATACGATGCCGAAATCGAAGGAGACGATGGCCCAATCGAAATCGACTCACCACTCCTATACGCCTCGTACTACGTCGACGACGAGGTAGTTCTCCGGGCAGTCGATAAGGAACTCCAAGAGAACGTGTCAAGACTGGTCGTAGATCCGATCACGCAGGGACAGCCTGTGGAGTGTTTCTGACACTCTACGGAACTTATCCTCTGTACTGACCGGAGCCGATTCTGAACGTGTCATCTACTGTTTATTTCAATAGAGGTGGTTTCAAATTAATATAAAATAATTTATATAACCTATCTCATATTTATCCGATGTTTTCTAGTTGCTCTAGCCCCTAAGTTAGGCATAGAGATAGAGAATAAGCTTCTTATCTGGCCACTCCGCGACCCCTCGCCGGGGCTCGGCGCCAGCCGCCGATCGCGGAGAACGGCGATCCGGGGGTCCGGCGATCCGAGGAACCGTCTCCCCCGGCGAAACCGATTTCGGCTCGCGGCGCCTCGGTCCGGGTATGAACGCTCCCGAAGCGACCCGCGTCGTCCTCTCGTACCCGGACGGGCTCAGCGACTGGGGGCGCAGCCAGGTCGATACCGACCGCTTCCGGGGGTACTTCAGGCGCGTCCTCGGTCGCGTCGCGGTCGGGGACGTCCGCGAGGAGTTCGTCGACGTCGGCTGCTGCGGCGACAGTCTCGACGTCCCGTTCCGCGTGGAGCGGGTCGAGGTCGATGGCGAGCACGTCGACAGGGAGCACGTCGGCGGCGAGACGAGCGACACCGAAGCCGCCGACGTCGCGACCGTGACCGACGAGACGACGGTCGCGTACACCACGCGTCCCGGCGACGTCGAGGGCGGCTGGCGCGTGCAGAGCGCGGCCGGCCCGGCGTGCGCCGCCGACCCCGAGGGTCAGGGGAGGTAGCGGACGCTGACGACGCCCGGCTCCGACCGGATCTCGACGCGGTTCACGCCGAGCCGCGCCGCCCGTGCGAGCGTCGTCTCTCGGTCGTCGAGCACGTCCGCGACCGC
>NZ_WPCE01000294.1 GCF_009742825.1 Halorubrum sp. CBA1125 | reverse complement strand
CCCGCACATCGTCGCCCCGCTCGTGGTCGTCAGTCGCCATGCGCGACACCCCCGGAGACGTTGACGTCGGCTCGCTGCATGATCCCGCGGAGCCGGTCGTTGCCCACGCGGCGGGTCCACTCGTAGAAGCGCTCGCCCTCCTCGCGCTCGTCGGCGAAGACGTCGAAGAGCTGCTGGAGGGCGGGGATGACCGACCGCGCCGGCACGGCGTTCTCGACCCAGTCGAGGAACTCGTTGTCGGTGCCGAGGCTGCCGCCGAGGCCGACGTCCATCCCCTCGACGATGTTGTCGCCCTCCTCGTTGGTGGTGCCTTCCGGGTCCTGCACGTTCACCGTCTCGCCGCGGAACCCGATGTCGGCGATCTGGGGCTGGGCACACGAGGCCGAACAGCCCGACATGTGCATGCGGACGACCTCGAGGTCGTCCGGCGTGTCGATCTGGCGGTCCAGCGCGCGGGCCCAGCGATAGACTCGGTTTTTCGTCTCGATGATCCCGTAGTTACAGAACTCCGAGCCCGTACATCCGACGGCGCCGCGAGCGAACGGTTCGGGGTCGTGTTCGTACTTCCGGGCGAACGGTTCGTTGAGCAGTTCCGAGAGGTTCTCCTCGGGGACGTGCGTGATCAGGAAGTTCTGGTCGGTGGCGAGCCGGATCGAGGTGTCGTCGGTGCCGTACTCGCGGGCCGCCCGCGCGGCTTCGGCGAACTCGTCGCCGCCCATCCGTCCCGTGATGACGTTGAAGCCGACGTAGTAGAGCCCGTCCTGTTTCTGTTCGTGAACGCCGACGTGATCGCCGGTGTACCCCCGCGTGAGGTCCTTGCCGCGGGTCGGCAGGTCGACCTCACAGCGGTCCCGGATCGCCTCCTCGAACTTCTCGGGGCCCATCTGCTGGACGAGGTAGCGCATCCGACAGACGCCGCGGTTGTTGCGGTCGCCGAGCTCCTTGAACGTCTGCGCGACTGCACGACAGAATTCGACGGTGTCCTCGGGCGGGATGAACACGTCGATCGGCGAGGCCATTCGCGGTCCGTCCGAGAGCCCGCCGCCGAGCCGGGCGTGGAACCCGTAGACGCTCTCGCCGTCAGCGTCCTTGCGCGCGGGGACGAGCCCCACGTCGTTGATCTGCGACTGGGCGCAGTCGTCCCGGCAGCCCGTGATGGTCATCTTGAACTTCCGCGGGAGGTTGGCGTACTCGCGGTTCCCCGTGAAGAAATCCGAGACGGCGTCGATGACGGGCTGTGCGTCGAAACACTCGTGGTCGGTGAGTCCCGCCGCGGGACAGCCGAGGACGTTGCGGGCGCCGTCGCCGCACCCCTGAACGGTCGTCAGTCCCACGTCGTCGTACCGCTCCCAGATCTCCGGCATGTCCTCGACCTCGATCCAGTGCATCTGGACGTCCTGCCGGGTGGTGATGTCGAGGAAGGCGTCGCCCCAGATCTCGTTCTGGTCTTCTCCGCCGTGCTCCTCGGGGGCGGTGGCGTACTCCTCGGCGACTTCGCCGATGACCTCGGCCTGGTCGGGGGTGAGAAAGCCGCCCGGAACCTTGGTGCGGACCATGAAGTAGCCCTCCTGCCGGCCGTGGGTGTACATGCCGGCCCACTTCATGCGCTCCCACTCGCCCTCGCCGGCGCGCTCTTCTATCTCCTCGAACGAGAGACCCTCTTCGGCGTAATCGTAGACGTCGTCGATAACATCGAGCGGATGTTTTTCCTGTTTCCAGCGTTCAACTGTGTTCATAACTATCTCGTAGTAGACCGTCTTGGAGGGTCCTTTCTCGCGCACGCGTATGTATTCCGCGTCTCACTCCGAATCCTGCCAGTGGTTCCAGATACAGGCGGTACCGGTCTGTGGCTGTGATAGTCGTTTCCGGCGAAAGCACCCGAGTTGGCGCCGATAGAGGGAGAAATCGGAACTCTCGTCCGTCAAACGCTATTGTAGATACCGGCCTAAATTTCCGGTATCGACATATCACGCCCGGAAAGAGGATCCGTCACGGTACCTGGAGAGGAAGTTGCCTTCCTCGTCGGGGAGAACACGTCTGCCACATCGATGCGAGGGTGTCAGATAACAGCACTCATACTCGTTTTCGCTCCGTCAGTTCGCTCAATACAGATGAGAGAACGACTGACTTGCTGTGCGATGGCGCGCCGGTGAGTGGGTGCGATAGCACCCACGAACCGAGCGCGAGGGACGCCGCGAACGAAGTGAGCGGCGAGGCTGGGGAGGCGTGAGGTGCGGAGCTGTGCGGTACGGGGTGGGACTCAAAGGGGCTGCCGCGAGGACGAAGTCCGACGACGCAAGCACTGGAGGGAGCGAACAGAGTGAGCGATCGAAGCGCGCAGCGAGTCGCGCGAGTTCTCGCGGCTGGGGCTTTGGGGTAATCTCGACCACAACGATCTCGCA
>NZ_WPCE01000168.1 GCF_009742825.1 Halorubrum sp. CBA1125 | reverse complement strand
CGTCGGCCTCGGCAGGTTCGTCGGCTGCGGCGGTCGTCTCGGCCGCCGTCGACGAGTCCGCGTCCGGCTCGTCGGTCCGTCCCGTGACCGCTGCCGTTCGGTCGCCGGAGATGTCGCGTGGAGAGGGGTGATCTGTGGCGGCGTCGTCCATGTCCGCGACTGCCTCGTCACCTGGTTCGGCGTCCGCTTCGTCGCCCTCGACGTCACTTTCGTCGCCCTCGACGTCACCTTCGTCATCGGGTTCGCTCTCTGCCTCGTCGTCCTCGACGTCGAGCTGTTCTTCCATGCCGGGAAGCGTCGTGCGATCGCCGGAGAGCACCTCGCGGACGGCGTCGGCGTCGCCGGCCCCGAGGACGTCTTCGATCTCCTCGCCGACCGGAACGTGCTCGATCACCGGCGTCCCGAGGAACCCGTCGACGTCGGGGTCTTCGTCGCGGATCCCGAAGACGGTCTCGATGCTCTCGCCCGGGTCGAGGACGCGCTCGAACTCCACGCGGTGGTCCTTGTAGGCGGTCCAGTTCTCGCTCTCGTACTCGGGGTGAAACCCCACCCGGTCCATCGGGAACGACTCGGGGACCCGGTCGACGACACGCACGCGCACGGGGTCCTCGCGGTCAGAGGAGAGGTCGTAGGTCACCGCGGGTACGGGGAACGCGTCGTCGGTGAAGGACTTCTCGACGCGGATACCGTCCTCGTCGACGGTCGTCGACGTGTCTGCCGTCCGTTCGCTCATACCGGCACGTCCCAGAGCAGGGGCTTAAATTCCACGGGCCGGATTTCGGCGCTGATAACCCTCACGTCCCGCAGGAGGTCGCTGGCGCTCCGAGGATGTCGCTGGCGGTCCGAATGCGATGCACAGCGGATGCATGACGGCCCGGATTCGCCTTACAGGTCGATCCGGTCGCCGATCTCGACGATCTCGAGCCGCTCCGGATACGCGAAGCTCCGGACGTGCTCGCGGAGCGCGGTCGGGTCGGCGGTCAGCCCCTTCCACATGTCCCAGTGGGTCGGGACGAGCCGGTCGAGTTCGAGGTCCTCCGCCGCCTTGACGATCTCGTTCTCGTCGCTGTACCACTTCGTCCGGACCGGCTCTCGGGTCTCCTTGTCCGGGACGTTGCCGACGGACCCGAACGCGAGGAGACCGACGTCGATGTCGAACCGGTCCGCGATTCCGGGGAACGAGTCGGCCGGCTTGCTGTCGCCCGCGTGGAACACGGTTCCCGTCGGGTGTTCGAGCACGTACCCCACCGGGTGCGTCGCGTCCGGGTCGTGCGTCTCGACGACGTGGACCGTGAATTCGCCGACCCGGAGTTCGTCGCCCTCCGTCACCTCGCGGAACGCGCCCGCCTCGACGTCGTACTCGTCGGTCCAGCGTTCCGTCTCGCGGGCGACCGCGAGCGAGTCGTCGGGCGCGACGAACTCGGCCCCGGTGGCCGCGAGGATCGGCGCCTGCGAGGGGCCGTCGACGTGGTCCGAGTGCTCGTGGGTCGCCAACACCGCGTCCGCGACGGTGACGTCTTCGGGGTCGAACGGCACCGGGATCATCCGGATCGTCCGCGGGGGGTCACCCGTCCCGACGTACGGGTCGATCCAGAGGACCGTTCCGTCACGTCCCTTGACCGCGAACCCGTTACAGCCCAGGTACCACAGCGTCACCGTGTCGGGGTCGGCGTCCGCGATCGCTCGCGGCAGCCAGTCGCCCCAGTCGGACTCGACCATACCTCCCGCTGCGTGACCGTCCGAGGTAACGGTTGCGGACTGTCGATGATGTGCGGAGCGTCACGGTGGCCGAGTCGCGCGAGATGAGTATCTTCTGACGACGATATGCGTCCGAGACCGATCGAATACACTATATATCGCTATATCAAATCAGTCGGAGTCGTTCCGGTTAGCGTCCGTCGACGAGACACGAAGATCCTCACGCGCTGGGAGCGTACTGGCTGTTCTCCGATGTTGGCTGTCTCCGATGCTGTCTGTCTTCGGTGCCGGAGGGATCGCGACTATCGGCAGGCGGCGGTAACGGGGTGAGAACACCCGGTGACGAGAAGACGAGCGGGGGAGCGACGCTGGCGATCCCGGTGACGAAGAGAACGACGCAGCTGATCCGTTAGTCGTCGGCGGCCGCCCCGTCGGCGTCGGTCGCCTCCGTCGCGGACGCGTCTTCGATGCTCGGCGGGTACTTCCCGCGGTCGAGTTTCAGGTCGGACTGGGGCCGCGCCATGCAGGTGAGCGCGTAGTCTTCGGCCTCCTCGTCGGTGAGCCCGCGGGCGGCCGGCTGGGTCACCTCGCCCTCGACGATCGCGGCGGAGCACGCGAGACACATCCCGACCCGACAGGAGTACTCCTGGGCGATCCCCTCCTCGAGACAGCAACTGAGGACCGTCTCCGTGTCGGCCACCTCGATCGTCTCGCCGGTGCCGACGAACTCGACGGTGTACTCGGTCATGACGCGCAGTATCCCGCGGCAGCGCAAAAGAGTTCCCCTCGATCTCGTCGCCGTTGAGGGGACGGAAGCGGATGGACCGTTCGGATTCCGACGGCGCGGAGAGATCGGGTAGATCCGGGAGATCCGGGTAGATCCGGGAGATCCGGGTAGATCCGGGAGATCCGCGTATTGAGCACGCGACGAGACGCGTTGTGCTACCTCCCGCCCATCGCAACGCCTAATCCCCCGCCGGACGCTTCCCGACGTATGACCGAGAAGGCCACCGCGCGGGCCCACCCGATCCAGGGGCTCGTCAAGTACCACGGGATGCGCGACCCGGAGCGCCGACTCCCGTACCACGACAGCATCAGCCTCTGTACCGCCCCGACGGCGACCACGACCACGGTCGAGTGGCGACCCGACGCGAGCGAGGACGTCTACGTCATCGGCGGCGAGACGGTCGAGGGGCGGGCCGCCGAGCGCATCGACGCCGTCGTCGACCAGGTCCGCGAGCGCGCCGGGATCGACGCCGCGGTCCGGCTGGAGAGCGAGAACTCGTTCCCGTCGAACATCGGCTTCGGCTCCTCGTCGTCGGGCTTCGCGGCCGCCGCGCTCGCCCTGGTCGAGGCCGCGGGACTCGACCTCTCGCTCCCGGAGGTCTCGACGATCGCGCGCCGCGGCTCCTCCTCGGCCGCCCGCGCGGTCACCGGCGCCTACTCCCGGCTCGACGCGGGGCTCAACGACGCCGACTGCCGGTCGTACCGGCTCGACGTGGGCGAGGGGCCGGACGGGTTCGACCCCGAGGCGGACCTGCGCGTCGTCGCTGCGCACGTCCCCGCGTACAAGGAGACCGAGGAGGCCCACCGCGAGGCGGCCGCGAGCCACATGATGCAGGCCCGGACCGCTCACGTGCAGGACCAGCTCGTCGAGATGACCGACGCGCTCCGCGAGGGCGACTTCGACCGGATCTTCGAGACCGCCGAGCACGACTCGCTCTCGCTGACGGCGACGACGATGACCGGGCCCGCGGGCTGGGTGTACTGGCAGCCGGAGACGATCGCCGTGTTCAACGCGGTTCGCGAGCTCCGCGAAGAGGGCGTCCCCGTCTACTTCTCGACGGACACCGGCGCCTCGGTGTACGTCAACACCCGTGCCGCCCACGTCGACCGCGTCGAGTCCCGGATCGCCGAGGTCGGGATCGACACCGACGTCTGGAAGGTCGGCGGTCCGGCACGCGTCCTCGACGCCGACGAAGCGCTGTTCTGAGCCGGCGGGACTGTTCTGAGCGAGACGTCGCTCCGCCGCGTCAGTCTCGTCGGTGACCGAGCGGCTTTTTCTGGTCGACCTCGACCTCGACGTGGATCGAGTCCGGGAAGTCCCGGGCGACGACCTCGCGGGCGATGTCGTCGGCGCCGTGGATCTCCATCGACCGCTTGTACACGGAGTAGCTCCACTGGGGGAACTCCTCGCCGGAGCGGAGGCGCTTGTACAGCGGGACGTGGACGGTCTCCGCCGGCGTGGCGTGGGGACCCTTGCACTCGGCACCCTTCCGTTCGAGCGTCGACTTGAGGTCCTGGACCGTCTCGGCGAGCACGTCGCGGTCGCCGGACGCGAAGGAGAGTTTCGTGACGAAGGTCATGGCTGGGGGTCGTGCGTCCATGGTCGCCCGAGATGTAAAAGCGCACCTACCGAGCCGTGAGCTCCGTTGAATATGGGGGGTCGTATCGGCGAGCGCTCGGCGCGCAGATCGGTCGACGGCGGCTGAAACGGCCGGTGCGTTCGTGAGTCCGACACCCTCTTTAGGGGTGGTTGCTTACCTGACGCTAATGACGGTCGAAGCGACCAGCGCTGGAGCCATCCTCTTCCGCGACACCCGCGGCGAACGGGAGTACCTGCTCCTGAAGAGCCGGCCGGGGGACTGGGAGTTCCCCAAAGGCGGGGTCGAGGGGGACGAGGAGCTCCAGCAGACGGCGATCAGGGAGGTTTCCGAGGAGGCCGGGATCGAGGATTTCCGGCTCATCGACGGCTTCCGCGAGGAGTACGACTACGTCTTCGAGGCGAACGGTAACACCATCCACAAGACGGTCCACCTGTTCATCGCGCGCTCGTTCGAGGCGAGCGCCGAAATCTCGAAGGAGCACCGCGACCTGCAGTGGCGCGACTACGACCAGGCGGTCAACACGATCACTCAGGACGGTCCCCGCGAGATCCTCGAGGAGGCCCACGACTTCCTCGACGACCGTAAAGACGAGGAGACGGGAGACTACGTCTGATATCCGGGCGGCGAGGGCGTCCGGCTCCGCGGGGAGCGGTTCACCGCCCCGCGAGGGCCCGCCGACTCGTCACCGGTTCCGACCAGATCCATTGTGACTCCAGACGCCGAGTTCGGGTACGAACTGCTCGTCTGTCGCTACGCCGAGCTGTCGTGGCACCCCGGAGAGGGGACGCGTCCCGCGGTCGTCTCCCGGCAGCTCGGCACGCAGCGACGCCGCTGGGATACGGTCGTGGTCGAGGTCGACCCGGACGCGTTCGCGGCGCGGCGCGCGTTCGGCGATCGGGCGATAGACTCGGACCTCCTCCACGTGGTGCGCCACGCGCCGGCCGAGTGGGCGTGGTACCGCGACGCGCTCCCCGACCCGGAGTACCCGTGGCGGTACGTCCGCGAGGCCGTCCACCGGGCGGCCGGCCGCGACCTGATCGAGGAGCGCCGGAACGGCAACCGGATCCAGATCCGCCGGAAGCGACCGTACCCGGACTGGGTCCGGCGGATCGTCGCGATCGAGAACAAGCCCGACCTCGACCGTTCGGCCGCCGACCGGCTCGCCGACCAGCTCGCACACGACGTCGAGACCGCCCTCGCCGACGAGGTGTGGCTCGCGACCGAGACCACGGGCGACCGCGTCGAGCGCGCCCTCCTCCGTGAGATGCCCGTCGAGGCCGGCGTGCTCGCGACCGACTTCGCGGCGGGCGTCGACGGCGACGCCGCCGCGGTGGCGTGGCACCCGAGCGACCTCTCGCCGACGGGCGACTCGCGAGACGACGCGACGACGACCCGCCGGCTGGAGATCGCAGAGCGCGCCTACGGGAAGGGGTGGCGGTCGTTCCGCGACACGATGCGCCCCGACTGCCGGCACTTCGAGCTCCGCCGCGAGGGCCGGGCGCTGGTGCCGCACTGCGCGGCGAAGGGGAAGCTGCCGACCGCGCGGGAGTGCTCGGGATCGTGTCCGCAGTTCGCTCCGGAACCGCCCGGGTGGCGGACGAAGGGATGGCCGATCGACGGCGGTCCCGGCAAGGGAATCGGGCGGCTGCTGGACCGCCGCCGCGACCGCGAGCGCGACGAGACCGCTTCCCGTCACAGGGACTGAGCGCGCTCCCGGTCTGCGGTCGCGGGAATCGGGAGTGGCGGAAAAGTACTTTCCATCTCGCCGAAGTAGCGGCATCCATGCGGTTCCCGAGGCCGTCTCCCTCCAAATACGCCGGAGACACGATTGCGGTCGTACTCACACTCGCCGTTCTCCAGTACACCGGCCTCTTCTTCGACGGTCCGGGAACGCTGGACCTCTCGTATCTGGCGGCGATAGCGGTGCTGTTTCCGGTGTTCACCTACCTCATCTCGGTCGTCACCGCGAACGTCGAGTGGGTTCCGTCGTGGGACCGGTGAACGCTGCCGACCGCGGCTGCGAGTGACCGGCTGGGAGTGCCAACACGATTCCCTCGCTGTCGACAGCGGTACAGCGCCGCAGCCGCCGACTACGCCAGCGCCGCCGCCAGCTTCTTGACCGGGTGTGGCGGTTCGCCGGCGTCGACGTCGCGGTCTTTCAGTTGCGTTCGGCAGGAGGCTCCCGGCGCGACGACCGCGTCGCCGTCGCTCTCGTCCACCTGCTCGTAGAGGTTCTGCCCGATCGCCTTGCTCATCGCGTAGTGTTCGGCCTCGTAGCCGAACGA
>NZ_WPCE01000020.1 GCF_009742825.1 Halorubrum sp. CBA1125 | reverse complement strand
AAAGTCGCAGCCCGCGCAGCGAAGCGAGCAGGACCGTCTTTCGGAGGTCCTCCCGGCTGGGGCTTTGTGAGTGTGCTCCGCGGTAGCAACTGCGCACGGTTGAGCGGCTGGAGCTTTGGAAGTGCCCACCGCAGCCATCCTCGCCCGGCCAGCAACCACACAACTCTAATCGTACCAACTAGCACACACGATGTGATAGCTGATTCAGCAGTCCCGCTATGACATAAAACGGCGTGAGACGCGTTCTACGACACCCTCGATTATAACCAACCGACCGGACCACGTCCGACGTGTCTCGCGCCATCGTCGACCGATCCGCAGACAACCGACGACGGCACATAGAGCCGCCTGTTCAGGCGGTCTCGCCGACGAACTCGTCGGCCCCCTCGTAGAACCAGTAGCCGGCCTCGCGCATCACGCGGCCGAGTTCCTGGTGGAACTCGACGAAGTCCGCGAACTCCTCCTGCTCGACGTTCTCGAATATCTCCTCGACGGAGACGACCGTCTCGTAGTCGATCCGGACCGGATGGTCGCCGTACTGCTCGACGTACTCGCTCGCCGACAGCGGGAAGTCCTCGTCCTCGTCGATCTTCTTTGCGAGCACCGCGTGCCCGTACTTCCGTCTGCCCTCGCTCCCCTCCTCGCCGTCGGGGTCGTGTGGCCAGTCCATACCGGGAAATTCGCCGGATCGGGGATAGTGGTTTCGGATGCGGCGGGGGGGAACGCGGCCGCGCCCCCGACCGCACAAGACACTTCACGCCGGTCCGCGTGTCCCGCGACATGCGCCGCAGGGCCCTCCTCGCGTCCGCGGCCGCCGTCTCGACCGCCTCGCTCGCGGGGTGTCCCACCCCGCCGTGGGGGGAGGTGCCCGAGAACGTCGACGGCGCCGACGTGACGTTCCACCGCGAGTACGACGGCGAGCCGCCGGGACCGGACAACGGACCGATGGACGCCGCCGAACTGCGTCGGCACCTCGACGAGGCCCCGCCGCGGTTGGTCGTCGCAGGATGGATCCTCGACGGGGCTCGGCGGTGTTTCCGGGCCGCGCTGCTCGAGGCGGCACTCGAAGAGGGCATCCTCCGCCTCCGGATCGAGGCCGAGGCCGAACCCGACTGGGAGGGCGACGGGTGTCCGGACGTCGCGCAGACGCACCCGTACTCCGTCACCGTCGCGTTCTCGGAGGCGCCCGTCCCGGACCGTGTCGGCGTCCGCCACGGCGACGAGACGGTACTCGACGAGACGGTGTAGCGGTCAGTCGTCCGCGGCGGCGGGGTCGTCGTCCGCGGAGGCTCCCTCGTCGCTCGCGGGCTCGATCTCGACTTCTATCTCCGCGGCGGCGGCCTTGTACTCGGGGATCTTGGCGCGCTCGTCGAGCACGTCGTTGGTGAGCCGGTTCGCGGAGGCGGCCGCGAAGTGCGGCGTGGTCCAGACGACGCCCTCCTTGATGTCCTCGGTGACGTCGGCCCTGACGGTGATCTCCCCGCGCCGAGACCTGAGCGTCACGTAGTCACCGTCTTCGATCCCGTAACGCTCGGCGTCGTTCGGGTGGACATCGACGAAGTTCTCGGGCTGCTGACGCGACAGCGTCGGGGAGCGTCGGCTCATCGTCCCGGTGTTGTAGTGCTCTTCGAGCCGCGCGGTGGTGAGCACGAGCGGGTACTCCTCGTCGGGCGTCTCCTTCGGCTCCTGGTGGACGACGCCCTCGATCCGGCCCAGGCCGTCCTCGGTCTCGAAGGCGTCCTCGTAGAGGAACTGGTCGCCCTCGTCGCCCTCCTCGTAGCAGGGCCAGTGGAGCCCCGTCTCGCCGAGGGCGTCGTACGTCATCCCGTGCATGATCGGACACACCTCCCGCAGCTCCTCGAACACCTCCTCGGGGGCGTCGAAGTCGAACCCCTCATCAAACAGCCGGGTGCCGACCTCACAGAGGATCTCGAGGTCGTGTTTCGTGTTCTCGTGGACCTTGTGGACGCCGCGCATGCGCTGGACGCGGCGGTCGGTGTTGGTGACGGTGCCGTCGCGCTCGGCCCACGTCGTCGCCGGCAGCACGACGTCCGCGAGCTCGGCGGTCTCCGTCATGAAGATGTCCTGGACCACCAGGAACTCGAGGTCCTCGCGGAACCGCCGTTCGGTCGCGTTGCCGTCGGGCTCGCTCATGATCGGGTTCTCGCCCATGACGTACAGCCCGTGGACGCTGTCGCCGATCGCGTGGGATATCTCGACGTTCGTCAGCCCGGGCTCGTCGGGGATCTCGAAGCCCCACACCTCCTCGACGCTTTCTCTCGCGTCGTCGTCGTCGACGAGCTGGTACCCCGGGAGGACGTTCGGCATCGCGCCCACGTCGCAGGTGCCCTGGACGTTGTTCTGCCCGCGCAGCGGGTTCACGCCGGTCCCGGGCCGGCCGAGGTTCCCGGTGACCAGCGCGAGGTTGATCTCGTTTTGCACGTTGTCGACGCCGCAGGTGTGCTGGCTCATCCCCATCCCGGTGAAGATAGCGGCGTTGTTCGCCATCGCGTACTTCTCGGCGGCGAGCTCGATGTCCTCGAGCGCGACGCCGCACTCCGCGGCGGCGGCCGCCTTGTCGAAGTCTGCGAGCGTCTCCTGCAGGTGTTCGAACCCCTCCGTGCGCTCCTCGACGAACGCCTCGTCGATCCAGCCCGCGTCGGGCTCCGCCTCGTGGCGCTCGAGGATCGTCTTGAGGACGACGTTCAAAAGCGGAATGTCGGTGCCCGGCTCCAGCTGCAGGTGCATGTGACGCTCGGTCCCCTCGATATCGAACGACCGCGTCGTCTTGTTCGCGTGCGGGTCGACCTGGACGACCGTCGCTCCCTCTAAGACGGCCTGCCGGAAGTACTGGCTGTTGGCGATCGGGTGCTGCTCGCCGGGATTCGCGCCCTGGATCCACAACACGTCGGCCGCCGCCTCGAGGTCGGCCATGCTGTTGGTCATCGCGCCCATCCCGAGGCTGGTCCGCAGCGCCCAGACGGTGGAGGCGTGACACATCCGGGTGCAGTTGTCGACCTGGTTGGTGCCGTACCGGCGCGCGAGCTTCTGGATGAGGTAGTTCTCCTCGTTGAACGTCTTCGAGGAGCCGAAGAACCCCATCCCGTCGGGGCCGTGCGCCTCACGGATCGACTCCATCTCGGCGACGATCCGGTCGTACGCCTCCGCCCAGGTCGCCTCGCGGAACTCGCCGTCCTTCCGAATGAGCGGGTCCGTCAGCCGGTCCTCGTGGTCGACGACCTCCGTCGCCGCGCCGCCTTTGATACAGATGCTCCCCTCGTTGACGGGAGCGTCGGCCCAGGGCATGAACCGCATTTCGCCGGGCTCGTCGCCCTCCCGAACCTGGATCCCGCACCCGACTCCGCAGTACGGACAGATCGTCTTCACCGGATCGCTCGCTTCGCCCGGCTCACTCGACATCGGTTTCACCGCCGTCGTGTGTGCCCATACCACACGATCTATCGTTATTGACGCATGAGTGTATCGGTGGCACCGCCGTCGGGTCCCGCCGACGTTTCAGGTCATCACTAATTTTTACGGGCGGATTCGAAACGGATTATACTACCCGGCGGCAGACGGTGGTATGTCACGCTACGACGACGACCGCGAAACCGTCGGACGAGCACGCGGGCACCGGCGCGTCGGTCGCCGCAGGGTCCTGGCCGCGCTCAGCGCGGGCGGGACGGCCGGTCTCGCCGGATGTGGGGCCCTCGATCCGGGGTTCGCCGTCGGCTCCGATGACGACGGCGATATCGGTGCCGACGGCGACGGACCGTTTCCGCTCGCCGTCCGGTTCCAGGTCAACGGGGACAACGACGACCGCGTGCGGGCGGTCGAGCGCATCGCGGCGTCGATGGAGCGGACCGGCTACTTCGACGTCCGCGTCGAGACCCGCGCGTGGGAGGCGCACGTCGACCGCGTCCTCGACCCGGCGGCCGACGACGAGGGGGCGATTCCCTCTCTCGGCGTGTCGGGAACGTCCGATCCCGACGACTTCTGTCGACCGCTCAACCACACTGCCGGCGCCGACGGGTGTTGCAACGCGACGGGCGCCGGCGACGCCGCCCTCGACGACCTGATCGACGCGGCGCGGTTCACCCCGGACGCGGCCGCGGACGAGACGCGCCGGGCCGAGCGGTACGACGCGGTCTGGCGCGCGCTCGCGGATCGGCGGTACAGTTCGGTGACCCACTTCGACGTCCAGACGGCCGTCACCGGTCCCGCCGTCCACGGGTTCGACGTGTGGCCGTTCCCCGAGGGGCTGTACCGGCACGCCGCGTTCGACCCGGCGGCGGAGCGAGTCGCGTGGATCGACCGGACGGACGACGAGACGGAGACGTCCGGCGGAGCCGATACCGGCCCCGCCGACCGCGTCGAGGGCGGAACGCTCCGCGGCGTCGTCGCCGCGCCGATCGCCTCGTTCGACCCTACCCGCGGCGTCGACACCGCCTCGCGGCTGGCGCAGTCCCTCCTCTTCGAGCCGCTCGCCGCGACCGGCCGCCGGGGGACCGTCCGACCGTGGCTCGCGCGCGATATCGACCTTCTCGACGTCGCCGACGTCGACCGGGGAGCGTACGCCGAACACATGCGCGAGGTCGACGCCGACGAGGTCGACACGCCCGGCGACGCCGCGCGTGTCGTCGTCCGCCATCCCGACGACGACCCGGAGACGGACGACCGCGTCCGCGTGCTGTTCGCGTCGGACGCGGCGGCGGCGGCCGCGGACGGGACGTACGGGATGCGCTACCGGTGTTCGCTCCGCGAGGGAGTCACCTTCCACGACGGGCGCGAACTCACGGCCGAGGACGTCGTCGCGACGTACCGCCGCGGCGCGCGCTCGCCGGCGATGCCGGAGATCGCCGACACCCTGCTGGCAGCGGTCGCCGTGGACGAGTACGCCGTCGACCTGTACGCGCAGGTACCGGACGCAGCGGCCCTCCAGACCCTGTCGCGCCTTCCCGTCCTCTCGGCCGCACAGATCGAAACGGTCGACCGTACCGACGCCGGCGCGGCTCGTGAGATCGACCCTCGCGCCGGCGTCTCCCCCGTCGGCACGGGACCGTTCGCGCTTTCGTCGTTCGAGGACGGGCGATCCGCCGCGTACGACGCCGTCGACGAGTACTGGGTCCGGAAGCAAGGCGTCGACGCGATCGAGTGGTTCGACGGAGGCGAGTCGTTTCCGGACGGCCCCGTCGTCGATCGGATCGAACTCGACGTCCTCGTCGACGCCGCCGATCGGGTCGCGGCCCTGCGCGACGGGACCGTCGACGTCGCCTACGGGCTGTCGCCCGCCGACCTCGTCGCGTTCGACGACGACGAGGACTTCCGCGTCCACCGAACGGAGACGGGCGGGTACGAGTGTGTGCAGTACCCCGTGGACGTCGCGCCGTGGGACGACCCGCGGCTTCGGCGGGCGGTCAATCACCTGATTCCGCGGCGGGCGATCGCCGCGGCGGCGGCCGGCGGATTCGCGCGGCCGGCGTGGACGCCGCTCCCGGCGGTCGCCCGCGGCCCGGGGACCGCCGACGCCGACGCCCTCGACGCGGCGGTCCGCCCCGCGAACGAGTACGACCCGGACCGCGCCGTCGAGCTGCTGGAACGGGTCGCGGCGGACGCGTGACCGCGAGCCACAAGGTCATTACCCGTGGACGACGAGGGTCGGGCCGATGACCATCGGCGACCAGTTCGAGCGGGCCGCCCGGTACGACGTCGACGAGGAAGCCGTGTGTGCGGCGCTCGCGGATCGGCGCGCTGGCGCAGACGGGAGGCCGGTGGAGAGGACTCCCGCGGACGGATCTCCCGCGGACGAGGCGGTCGCGGCCGGGGCAGCCGAGGCGGACAACGACGCGGACGCGGCGCCGACCGACCCCCCAGAGCCGAGCCCCGCCCGCGTCGTCGCCGACGCCGACGTGCTCGCGGCCGACCTCCTCGCGGGCGGCGCGTCTCGCGAGGCGCTCGACGGGCTGCGCTCGCACTCGTGGACGACGCTCGTCGCCAGCGATCCGCTGCTGGCCGACGCCGAGGCTGTCGTCGCAGCGCTCGCCGACGCGACCTCGCGGCCGACTGGCGCGCCGTCGTCGAGCGGTGGCGCGACCCGGTCGTCCACCCGGCCGGCGACCACCCGGCGCTGGGGTCCGCCTACCGCGGCGGCGCGATGCACGTCGTGAGTCTCGACGAGTCGCTCACGAGCGCGCGGGCGGCCGTCGGTCTCCGAGACCGCTTCCCCGTGAGCGTCCGGGAGCCGCGCGCGTTCGCGACGGTGTTCTCGCCGGCGGCGCTCTACCCGGACGTCGTCGGCGGCGAGTACCCCGGCCCGGACCGCGATCCCCGATCCCTCGCCGGGAACCATCACGGATAAACCGACACCGCCCCGACCGGTGGACATGACCGACCCGGACGGAGTCTCCGCCGTCGACGCCGACGCGGACGTCCCCGCCCTCCCGGCCGACCTCGACGCGGTCCGCGACGCGCTGATCGGGTGGTACGAGGACGACCACCGGGAGTTCCCGTGGCGCCGGACGGACGACCCGTACGCGGTCCTCGTCAGCGAGGTGATGAGCCAGCAGACGCAGCTCGACCGCGTCGTCGCCGCCTGGGAGGACTTCCTCGACGAGTGGCCGACCGCCGCCGACCTCGCCGCCGCCGACCGCGCCGACGTGGTCGCCTTCTGGTCGGACCACTCGCTCGGGTACAACAACCGCGCGAAGTACCTCCACGAGGCCGCCAAACAGGTCGAGACGGAGTACGACGGCGAGTTCCCCGACTCTCCCGACGAGCTCCGGGAACTGATGGGCGTCGGCCCGTACACCGCCAACGCGGTGGCGTCGTTCGCGTTCGACAACGGCGACGCGGTCGTCGACACCAACGTGAAGCGGGTGCTCTACCGCGCGTTCGAAGAGATACGTACTGCGGACGATCCCGACTACGAGACCGTCGCGAACGCGCTCATGCCCGAGGGAGAATCACGGGTGTGGAACAACGCGGTCATGGAACTCGGCGGAGTCGCGTGCCAGAAGACGCCTCGGTGTGACGAGGAAGGATGCCCGTGGCGCGAGTGGTGTCACGCCTACCAGACGGGCGACTTTACCGCGCCCGACGTGCCAACGCAGCCGAGTTTCGAAGGGAGCCGTCGGCAGTTTCGCGGGCGAATTGTTCGGGTACTTGGCGAACACGACGAGATGACCCTCGACGATCTCGGACACCGGATTCGTGTGGACTACGATCCGGACGGTGAACACGGACGTGAATGGCTCCGTGAGCTCCTTTCGGATTTGGCTGAGGATGGGTTAGTGGCGGTTGAGAAGGCCGGAGGGAACACAATCGCTCGCCTTCGAAGATAGCGGTTCCCGCGTACGAACCGACCGTGGGCTTTCTGGATTCTCCGTCACGGTGTCTGACAGCTCGGAGTCGTCGTAACGATCAGTCACGGCTCACGATGAATTGCGTGATAATACGGTCTACACCGCGTCGAATCGTTTCGCTGGCACTCGATTTGTCCACGCCGAGTACGTCTGACAGCTCAGCGAGAGTGCACTCCCGTGGTACCTCGAAGTAGCCACGGCGGTGTGCGACCGTCAGGTATTTTCGTTGTCGGTCAGTCAACAAGGTATCCTGCTCATCAGTGTGGACGAGCGTCAGTAGGTCGTACTGGCGTCCGGTATCGTCGAGTGCTGTGCCGAACGCTTCGAACTGGTCCTGTGTCGCAGTCAGGGCAAATTCCATCTCCCCGTCTTCGACGGTGATCGGGAACTCGGGCGGGAGCGAGGAGTCCCAGAGGAATTCGTAGAGGCTCTTCTCGTCGGCCTCGTACTGCCCGATGGCTCGCTGGTCGTCGATGTACAACTGGTCGTACGCGGAGATGTCTGCGTGGCCTCGGACGGCATCGGTGACCTGCTTCGGGTTCTCGGCCCGCACTTCACCGAGTTCGAGCGCACGACTGCCCTTCGGCACACCGGTGAGTAACCGGAACGTCGCGCCTGGAAACGATCGTGATACCTCGCTGACCCAGATATCCTCGGACAGGACCATGCGGAAGCGCGCACGAATCATGTTCATCTCCCATAGATCGATTCCGCTCTTTGCGTTACTGGTCTCGGAACGAAAACGCGCCTCGTCCGTTATGCCCGAACTCACAGTCAAAATCCACCGATTCTCCTGTCTTCGGGAGATCACGGCGGATGCGTTGGGTCCTCTGGACCGTGACCCGACGCTAACCGATCAGTCGCCGTCGTCCGTTGCTCCTTTGCAGGGTTAATTTCGGTGTCGTCGCACGCGGCAAGCCCGTGTGCGGGCATATTGTTGTACACCGTCTCGTACTCTCCCTCGCTCACCAGATACGTTTCGTGCCAGATCCCGACAGCAGCATCCGCTTTGGTTCCGTGCTGGTAGTATTCCTGCCAGGCCGGGTAATGTAACCGGTCACCATCGCGGGCATACGCTCGCAACGACTCGAACGACTCCCAGTACTGAACGAACCCAATATGGCGAACTCCCGGCCCCAGCACCGTTCGACTACCCAACAATCCCGATTCCGGATTATCCATGAGTTCACGGACCATCCGCGGCGCAACGAGCAGTAAGGGGAGCCACCGGTGTATCTTCCAGAACGCGTTGATCCGCATCCCAATGTGAAAAACCACGAACTCGTCGTCACGTTCTGCGGTTACTTTCTGTTCACGGACCTCGCCGGTACTGCACTCCTGTTGTGACATCACACTCAGCATCATCGAGATATCTCTTGTCGATTATCCCAACATGTTGGGCCAGGTTCGCTTACCGAACCCGTTCTGGCTCTGTTGAAGTTCCATCTTTCAGACATGAGATGGGCTGAAACAGCCGGTCGCTGCAGACTACTAGTGGGACGATGAGAACGGTGTCGTTGCTGGCCGGGCGAGGGGGACTGCGGTGAGCACTTCCAAAGCCCCAGTCCGAAGGAGGAGGAGGCCGTAGGCGATGCAAGCAGCGTGGCGCGACGCGTCACGGGCAGCCGGCGGCTCTACTGCCGGCGACGCCACCGCACCGCCGGGAGTATGATGCGTGATCGGCAAGCCCGTCGGTCGACCGGTCCTCGACCCCTTTAAGCTTACCTGGGACGACCAACCGCCATGAGCAACGAGCGGATCGCCGTCCTCGCTCACGAGAAGTTTCCCGACCGCGCGAAGACCGCACTCGGCGTGATACGCTACGGCGACCAAGACGTGCGGGCGGTCCTCGACCGCGACCGCGCCGGCGACCGGGTACGGGACCACGTCCCCGACGTCGACGACGCGCCGATCGTCGCGTCGTTCGCGGACGCGTACGCGGCCGCCGACGGCGACCTCGACGCCCTCTACATCGGGATCGCGCCCATCGGCGGGGGGTTCGACGAGTCGTGGCGGAGCGACGTGCGCGCCGCGATCGAGGCGGGCTGTGACGTGGTGAGCGGGCTCCACTACTTCCTCGACGACGACGAGGCGTTGGCCGCGCTCGCCGACGAGCACGGGGTCGAACTCCGCGACGTGCGCGAGCCCGACGACGACCTCACGGTCGCGACGGGCGGGTCCCGCGACGTCGACGCCGACGTCGTGCTCACCGTCGGCACGGACTGCTCGGTCGGGAAGATGACCGCCTCGCTGGAGATCGTCGCGGCCGCCCGCGAGCGGGGGATCGACGCCGCCTTCGTCCCGACCGGCCAGACCGGGATCATGATCGCGGGGTGGGGGAACCCGATCGACCGCGTCGTCTCGGACTTCGCCGCCGGCGCGGTCGAGGAGATGCTCGTCGAGGTCGGCGACGACCACGACCTCCTCGTCGTGGAGGGGCAGGGGAGCATCCTCCACCCCGCCTACTCGGCGGTCACCTGCGGCATCCTCCACGGCGCGATGCCCGACGGGCTCGTGCTCTGTCACGCCGCGGGCCGCGAGGCGATCCACGGCTACGAGTCGTTCGACATCGCGCCCGTCGACGAGTACGTCGACTGCTACGAGGGGCTCGCCGACCCGATCCACGAGACCGCCGTCGTCGCCGGCGCGGTCAACACGAAGGACCTCGCGGACGACGACGCGGCCGCCGCGGCGGTCTCCGAGTTCGCCGACGCCGCCGGCGTCCCCGCGACCGATCCGGTGCGGCACGGCGCCGACCGGATCGTCGAGGCGCTCCTCGACGCGGGGCTCGGGGCCGAATGACGCTCGACGCCGCGTTCGAGCGGATCTCGATGCCGCTCGAGAACCCGTTCACCATCGCGCGGGGGACACAGACCGCCGCCGAGAACGTGATCGTCCGGATCACGGACGAGGCCGGGACGACCGGGGTCGGCGGGGCGGCGCCTGCGCCCCGCTACGGCGAGACCGCGGAGACGGTCGCGGCGGTCCTGCCGGACCTGCTCGACGTGGTCGAGCGCGTCGGCGACCCGCACGCGCTCCACGCGGTCGAAGCCGAGATGGCCGGGGTGGTGAACGACAACCCGGCCGCCCGCGCGGCCGTCTCGATCGCGGTCCACGACCTCGCCGCCAAGCGGCTCGGCGTTCCCCTCCACCGGCTGTGGGGGCTCGACGCGGCGGCGGCGCCGGCGACCTCCTTCACGATCGGGCTGGACGACACCGACCGCGTGCGCGAGAAGGCGGCCGCGGCGGTCGAGGCCGGCTATCCGATACTCAAGCTCAAGCTCGGCACCGACCGGGACCGCGAGCTGGTCGCGGCGGTCCGCGAGGCCGCGCCCGACGCCCGGCTCCGCGTCGACGCCAACGAGGCGTGGACGCCGCGGGAGGCCGTCCGGAAGAGCGAGTGGCTCGCCGACCACGGCGTGGAGTTCGTCGAGCAGCCCGTTCCCGCCAAGGACCCCGAGGGGCTCCGGTTCGCCTACGAGCGCTCCGCGCTCCCGATCGCGGCCGACGAGTCGTGCGTCACGCTCACGGACGTCTCCGCGATCGCCGACCGCTGTGACATCGCGAACCTGAAGCTGATGAAGACCGGCGGCCTCCTCGAGGCGAGGCGCATGATCGCCGCCGCGCGCGCCCACGGGCTGGAGGTGATGTGCGGCTGCATGATCGAGTCGAACGCGTCGATCGCCGCCGCCGCCCAGCTCGCCCCGCTGCTCGATTACGCCGACCTCGACGGGTCGCTGCTGCTCGCCGAGGACCCGTACGACGGCGTCGACCTGACGGGCGGCGAGATCCGGCTCGCTGAACGTGATCTGGCCGGAACCGGCGCGCGACCGTCGTGATCCGGCGACGAGGGGCGCCCAATCGGCCGCTCAGTCGTCCGCACGCTCGTCGCGGAGCAACGACCCCTCGTCGTCGCGCAACACGAAGGGACCGATAGAGAGCGTCCGCTTGGTGACGGTGACGATTCGGAGCACGTAGGACAGAAGCAGCGCGAACGGAGCGATCGCGACGGTCGCGGCGCCGGCGACGAGGAGCAGCGCGTGGTCGACGCCGAGCGTCGCCGTCGTGACATCCCGCGGGTCGAGGAACGCGAGCGCCGAGATCGCCGCCGCCAGCGCGGGCACGGAGACGACGAGCAGCGCCCGCGAGAGGTTCGAGAGCTCCCACTGGAAGTACAGCGTCTTGACGTGCTCGCGGGCGGGCCCGAACAGTTCCAACAGCTCCAAGAGCCGGTCGAGCTCCGATCGCGCCGCCTCGGGGAGCCGGTCGCCGTCCCGCCCGCGGAGCAGCTGTCCGTCGTGGAGCTTCCGCGAGTAGTTGTACTCCAGCGCGGCCGAGAGCGCGCCGAACGTGCCGAACTCTGCGCCGGCCAGGCGGTCGGCGACCGCGTCGGCGTCGCCGGCGACCGCCTCGACGTAGGCGTCGATCCCCGCCCGGTCGTCGTCCGTGAGATCGCCGTCCGTCCCCGTCTCCACCGCGCTCGACAGATCGAGCGCCCGATCGCGGATCCCCTCGACGAGCGCGCGGAGGAACGCCGCCGGCTCCGCGGGCGTCGCCGGTCGGTCGAGTGCATCCGCGACGTCCTCGCGGAACCGCAACGCGCCGTCCATGCGCTCGCGCTGGTCTCCCACCGCCCCGAGTTCCTGCGAGAGGATCAGCTGCGAGAGCGTCAACACGATGGTCACGCCCGTGATCGTCGACCCGATGAGCGCGTTGAAGATCGTCTCGCTCGGGTCCCCGCGCGCCAGCAGCCTGCCGGCCGGAACTGGATGGAGCGCGCCGGCGGCGACGACGGCGCAGAACACGACGGCGAGGATCCCCGCCGCGACCAGCCGGCGGTCGGCTCCGAGCAGGACCCGCGAGACGAGCCGCCCCTGATCGAGGCGCTGCTCCATCCCGTCTGCGGGACCGCCGGCGTCGTCATCGTCAGCGTCATCACCGTCAGCGTCGTCACCGGTGACCGACTCGCCGACCTCGGTGCTCACGTACTGTCGCCGTTCTCGTCGCGGATTTCTTCGAGCTCGCTTTCGACCTCCGCGTCGGTCACCGCGCCGTCTCCGTCGGTCGTCGAACCGTCGCCGTCGGCCGCGGTTCCATCGATCTCAGTCTCGAGGTCGTCCAGCTCGGCGTCGATCTCCTCGTCGGTGCTCTCGGCCTCGGTCTCGCTATCGGCGTCGGCCTTGCCGAGTTCGCCCTTGAGCGTCTCCAGCTCGGCGTCGACCTCGCTGTCGGTCGAGAGCTCCTCCAGCTCGCGGTCGATGTTGTCCTTGTCCGAGAGCGCGTCCTCGAACGCGCCCGAGTCCTCCAACTCGTCCATGGCCTCCGCACGCGCCTCCATCTCTTCGGTGCGCTCCTCGGCACGTTCGATCGAGCGGCTCACGTCCTCCATCTCGTCGCCGACGCCGGTCATCGCCTCCGAGACGCGCGAGGACGCCTCCGCGGCCTCGTAGCGCGCCTTCATCGTCTCCTTTTTGGTCCGGAACTCCTCGATCCGGTTCTGGAGCGTGTTCTTCTTCTCGACGAGCTGCTCTTGCGTCTGGTTCAGATCGGCGATCTGGCCCTCCAGCTCCTCGATCTGGTTCATCTTCGACTTCTTTTTCTCCAGCGCCTTCCGCGCGAGGTCGTCGCGGTCCTGCTGGACCGCCTCGCGGGCCTGGCGGTTGTGCTTCTCGACGTTCTCTTCCAGCTTGCGCTTTTGAATCTCCAGGCGCTTCTTCTGGGTCGTGAGGTCGGCGATCCCCTGTTTGACGTCCTGGAGCTCGTCGCGCATCTGCTCGTACGAGTAGTCGAGCGACTCCGTCGGGTCCTCGGCCCGGTTGAGGAGGGCGTTCACCTTCGAGCGGATGACGTAGGAGGCACGCGAGAGGATTCCCATACCCGTCATACACGCTCCACCCGTTAAAACCTCATGTGGTTCGATCCTGTGTTCTGGCGGTGAGACCCCCGGATCGCCCTCGTTCGCTCGGCACGGCGAGGGGCCTCTCGGTCGCTCGGCGATATCGGCCCCCCTCGCGCCGTCGGTTCCTGAAGATTTATTCGGTGCGTTGTTCTCGTCTCGGCCATGGACATCGGCGTACTGACGGTTCCACTCGGCGACGAATCGATCGACGACGCGGTCGCGTACCTCGCCGACATCGGCGTCGACGCCGTCGAACTCGGCGTCGGCGGCTGGCCCGGAGCGGACCACGTCGACCGCGAGGCGCTGCTCGGCGACGACGAGGCGCAGGCGGCGCTCCGCGACCTGCTCGACGGCCACGGTCTCCGGATCTCCGCGCTCGCGACGCACAACAACCCGCTTCACCCCGACGAGGAGCGCGCGGCTGCGGCCGACCGCGAGCTCCGAGAGGCCGTCGAGCTGGCCGACCAGCTCGGCGTCGACACGGTGACCTGCTTCTCCGGGCTTCCCGGCGGTGCGCCCGGGGACTCGACGCCGAACTGGATCACGGCGCCGTGGCCGACCGAGCACGCCGAGGCGCTGGAGTACCAGTGGGAGCGGGTGGCGGTTCCCTACTGGAGCGATCTGGCGGCACACGCCGACGACCACGGCGTCGACGTCGCGATCGAGATGCACCCGAACATGCTCGTCTACGAGCCGACCGGCATGGTCGCGCTCCGCGAGGCGACGAACGAGCGGATCGGAGCGAACTTCGACCCGTCGCACCTCTACTGGCAGGGAATCGACGTGCCGGAGGCGATCCGGTTCCTCGGGGAGCACGACGCGATCCACCACGTCCACGCCAAGGACACGAAGGTGTACGAAGCCGAGAGCCGGGTGAAAGGCGTCCTCGACACGACCGACTACACCGAGGAGGCGGACCGCTCGTGGCTGTTCCGGTCGATCGGCTACGGCCACGGCGAGGCCCACTGGAAAGACGTCGTCTCGACGCTCCGGATGGTCGGCTACGAGGGCGCGCTCTCGATCGAACACGAGGACTCGCTCACCTCCGGACGCGAGGGGTTAGAGAAGGCCGTGGACGTGCTCGATCGGGCCGTCTTCGAGACGCGACCCGGCGACGCCTACTGGGCGGAGTGAGACGGAGGATCCGATCATGACACAGGAACCACTACAGGTCGGCGTACTGGGGTACCGGTTCATGGGCAAGGCGCACGCGAACGCGCTGGCGCGGCTTCCGATGTTCTTCCCGGACGCTCCCGCGATCGAGCGCCACACGCTCGTCGGACGGGACGAGGGAGCCCTCGCGGACGCCGCCGAGCGGCTCGGCTTCGCGCACACGGCGACCGACTGGGAGGCGGCGATAGACGAGGTGGACGTCTTCTATAACCTCGGCCCGAACCACGTCCACGCGGAGCCGTCGATCGCCGCGTTAGCGGCTGGCGTGCCCGTGCTCTGTGAGAAACCGCTGGCGCCGACGCTCTCCGAAGCCGAGGCGATGCGCGACGCGGCCGCCGACGCGGACGTGCCCGCGGGCACCGCGTTCAACTATCGGTTCGTCCCCGCGATCCAATACGCGAAGGGACTGATCGAGGACGGCGAGCTCGGCGAGGTCCGGCAGGTCCGTGGGCGGTACCTCCAGGACTGGCTCGCCGATCCCGAGGCGCCGTGGGCGTGGCGGCTGGACGCCGACATGGCGGGCTCCGGCGCGCTCGGCGACCTGGGCGCGCACACGATCGACCTCGCGAACTTCCTCGTCGGCGACGCGGTCGGCGGCGTCGCCCGCGTCTCCGGGCACCTGCGGACGTTCGTCGACGAGCGTCCCGTCTACGCCGACGACGGCAGTGACGACGGCGACGGCGACAACAGCGACGGTGACGCCACAGTCGAGGAGTACCGCGACGTGACCGTCGACGACGCCTACACCGCGCAGGTCGCCTACGAGTCGGGCGCGGTGGGAAACTTCGAGGCCACTCGCTTCGCGACCGGCCACAAGAACGACCACACGATCGAGATTCACGGCTCGGCGGGGAGTCTGCGGTTCTCTCTGGAACGGCTCAACGAATTGGAGGTGCTCCGAGCGGGGAACCGCGGCTACGAGACGGTGCTCGTCACCGACGAGTCGGACCCCTACGTCGACCGCTGGTGGCCCCCCGGACACGTCCTCGGCTGGGAGCACACCTTCGTCCACGAGAGCTACGAGTTCCTCTCGGCGGTCGCCGAGGGTGAGGCGTTCTCGCCGTCGTTCGCGGAGGGGTACGCGGTCCAGCGCGTCCTCGACGCGATCGAGCGGTCCGACGAGCGCGGGGAGTGGGTGTCCGTCGGGTGAGGCGGCTGCCCGTCGGAGTCGACGCGGTCAGCGGTCCGGCTCGTCGGAGTCCTCCGCCAGCGACCCGGCCCGTCGGAGTCCGCCGCCAGCGACCCGGCCGCCGGTCAGACAGCGGTGGCGCCGAGCGGGTCCCGACCGGATCGCCCCTCGCTCCATTTAGCGACCGCCGAGTCCTCGCCGTCGTAGCTTCCGAGCGTCTCGCGCGTGTCGAAGGCGACGGGCTCCCAGACCACGTCGAACTGCTCGTTGCCAGTCGCGTTGGGGACGGTCACGCGGTCGCCCGGTCGGACGACCCCGTCTCCGGGCCACCTGCCGAACTGGACGTCCCCGTCAGGGTCCTCGCCGCGGACGTGGAGCTCCTCGGCCGGGACGGGGTCCGGTCCCAGGGCCACGACGACGAGGTCACCGTCCGCCTGCTGGGCCTCGAACTCCGCATCCGGGGGCGCGACGCCCTCGATGAACCCGAACATCGCGGCGCCGACCGTCGCCAAGAGCAGCACCACGATCCCGACGAGGAGACCGGTTCCGGCCATCGGCGTGAATCCCCTGTCGTCGTTCCGGAAGGCGCTCATTCGCTCCGACCTCCGCGGCGGCGAGTATAAGCGTTTCCGCGCAGATTATCGGAGTCGATACTCGAAGGGGTTCGGGACCGCCGACGGGGATCGGAACCCCGTTATGCGGCCCGTTCGAAGGGAGGGACGTGACCTCGTGGATCGACGAGCCGACCGGCGGCCGCGCCCGCGGCCCCCGCGGGCTGGTCGGCGCGTGGTGGGCGGCGCTCGTCAGCCCGCGGCGCCTCTTCGCGAACGGCGTCTCGGCGGGCGACCAGGCGCTCGCGCTCACGTTCGCCGTCACGGTCGCCGGGACGTTCACGCTGGGGTGGATGGCCGCCGACCCGAGCGCGGTTCCGAATATCGTGGAGTCGGTCCCCGTCTCGGCGCTCGTCGCTCTGCTCGTGGTGGTCGCGTTGGGCGCGCCGGTGGGGCTGCACCTGACGGCCGCGGTCGCGACGGTGTCGGTGCTGGTCGCTTGCCTGGAGTTCGACGACGGCGTCGAGGTCCGCGACCGCGGCGGCGTGAGCGAGACCGTCCAGGTCGTCGCGTACGCCAGCGCGCCGATGGCGCTCGCCGGGCCCCCCGGTGCCCGCGGTGCGAGTCGTCTGCGGCGCGTACGCCACGGCCCTGCTCCTGATCGGCCTCCGGACCGTGCACGGGACGAGCCCGATACGGACGCTCGTCGCCGGGCTCCCGCCCGCGGTTCTCGGGTACGGCGTCGGGTACCGGGTGATCGCGTCGGTCCGGCCCGTGCTGTTCGGGTGACGACGGTCGAAAGATCGACGCGCGCCGGTTCGGGTCGGCTCAAGCCGCGCCGCACTCGTCGGCTGTCAGCCGGCTTTCGACAACCGTTTTAGGCCTGAGCCGCTCGGTGTACTCAAATGGGATCTTGCATCATCTGTGGCGTTGACGTCGACGGTGGCGGTCGCATCTGCGACTCACACCAGGAAGACGCCGTGTTCGACTTCCGCGGCGACTCGCCGAACCAGCTCGTCCCCGGCCGGTTCTACCGCGGCGTCGTCGACGGCTACGCCGAGTTCGGCGTCTTCGTCGACCTCGCCCCGGGCGTCACCGGCCTCCTCCATCGGTCCGAGATCGACCAGCGGCTCGACAGCCTCGAGTGGGAGCCCGGCGACGAGGTGTGCGTCCAGGTGACCGGCGTGCGCGACAACGGGAACGTCGACCTCGGCTGGTCGATCCGGCAGGCCGACCGCGAGTTCCGCGGCGCGCTCGTCCAGGACGGCGACACCGAGTACCTCCCCGACGAGCCGGACGAGGAGGCGGAGAGCACAGACGCGGACGACGAGAGCGAAGACGCAGAAGACGCAGAAGACGAGGAGGTCGCAGCGAGCGAACCCTCCCACGAGCCGCCCGAGGCGGACGCGGACGCCGAACCCGGCGAGACCGTCGAGGCCACCGACGCGGCCGAGGTCGAATCCGAAGCGAGCGAGACGGTCGAAGTCGAATCCAAGGAACCAGAACCGACCGAGACGGTCGAGGACGATACCGCGGAACCCGAATCGACCGAGTCGGTCGAGGACGATACCGCGGAACCCGAAGCGACCGAGTCGGTCGAAGCCGACACTGCCACCACGCCGGCGGACGCGGACGATTCGGCGCCCGAGCGGGTCGAGGTCGGTTCGCTCGGCGGCGCGGTCGACGACGAGGTGCGGATCGAAGGCGAGGTCGTCGGCGTCCGACAGACCGGCGGGCCGACGGTCTTCGAGGTCCGCGACGAGACCGGAGTCGTCGACGTCGCGGCGTTCGTCGAGCCGGGCGTCCGCGCGTACCCGAGCGTCGAGGTCGGCGACGTCGTGCGGGTCGACGGGACGGTCGAGAGCCACCGCGGCGACGTGCAGGTCGAGGCCGAGGCGCTCGTCCTCCTCGAGGACGAAGCGGCCGAGACGGTCCGCCGCCGACTCGCCGAGGCGCTCACCGCCGAGGCGCGTCCCGACGGCCTCCAGCCGCTCGCGGGCGACGAGGTGGTCGCGGCGCTCGCCGACGGGCTGCTCGACGCCGCCGAGGCGGTCCGCCGGGCCGTCCTCGAGTCGCGACCGATCGTGGTCCGCCACCCGGCGACCGCCGACGGCTACGTCGCGGGCGCCGCGGTCGAGCGCGCCGTCCTCCCGCTGATCCGCGACGAACACGCCAAGAGCGACGCGGAGTATCACTACTTCACCCGTCGACCGCTCGACGACCCGGTGTACGGGATGGACGCGGCGACGAACGACGCGACGCGCATGCTCCAGGACCGCGACCGCCACGACGAGAAGCTGCCGCTGTTCCTGCTCGTCGGCACCGGCTCCACCGTCGAGTCGGCCGACGGGATCGACCTGCTGTCGGTGTACGGCGTCGATGCGGTCGTCGTCGACGCCGCCGTCGCGGACGCCGAGACGCGCGAGGCGGTCGACACGCTCGTCTCGCCGGAGCTGGCGTCGGTCGACGACGACCTCTCGACGGGGGCGCTCGCCGCGTCGCTGGGGTCTGCGATAAACGACGAGGTCCGCGCGGACCTCCGTCACCTCCCGGCGGTGAGCTACTGGGCGGACACGCCCGACCGCTACGTCGACCTCGCGCGCGAGGCGGGGTACGACCGCGAGCGCGTCGCGGAGCTCCGGGAGGCGGTCGCCCTGGAGGCGTACTACCAGTCGTACCAGGACAAACGCGAACTGGTCGCCGACCTGCTGTTCGAGGACGGCGGTAACCTCGCGGCGCACGTCTCCGAGCAGTTCCGGGAGAAGCTGGAGACGGAGATCGAGACCGCGACCGCCAACCTCGTCGTCGAGGCGGTCGACGGGATCGAGTTCGGTATCCTGGACACCGACGGCTACACCCACCGGTACGACTTTCCGCCGACGCCGCTGCTTCTGGACGACCTCCACCGCCGGGAGGCGAACGGCGAGGCGTACGCGACGGTCGGAATCGGGACGGACGAGCTGTACGTGCGCACGACCGGCGAGGTCTCGATCCGGGCGGTCGCCGACCGGGCGGCCGAACTCGCCCCCGGGGCCGACGTCGCCACCGCTGGCGTCCGGGAGGGGAAGATCGAGTTCCTCGCGGGCGAGCGGGAGGCCGTCGAGAACGCGGTCGTCACCGCCGTCGCCGAACAGTTCTGAGGCGCGCGCGTTGCGTTCGCTGCGATCCGACCGGGCGGCGTCGGGTCATCGCCGCGTGAACGGTCCCGGCGGGAGAACGAGGTCGTCGAGTTCGTCCCGCCGCTTCACGTTGAAGACGACCTTCAGCTCGTCGCTCAGGGGGTAGCCGCTACACGACAGACGGAACCCGCGCTCGGCGAGGTCGTCGGGCATGATGTGGTCGGTGGGCTGTGAGATCTCCCCCTCGACGAGGTAGACGGCGCAGTTCGCGCAGGCGCCGCCGCGACACGAGAACGGCCACCCGAACCCTCGGTTCTCGGCCGCCTCGAGCAGGCTCTCGTCGGGCTGGACCAGCAGGCGGCCGTGTTCGGTCTCGCCGAGGTCGGCGTGGGACGCCTTCCGGAACAGGTCGTCGTCGTCGAGCGACCACCCGTAGTCGGTGAGGACCTCGTAATCGAGGAACTCGACGCGGATTGGATCGACCTCGGCGGCCTCCCCGTCCTCGGTCAGGTCGATGTCGGCGGTGGTCCCGTCGCCGGGCGCGTCGTCGCCCGTTCCGTTCCGGTCGCGCTCGTCGAGCTCGCGGTAGGCGCGCCTGACGAGCTGGAACGCCTCGACCGTCCCGCCCTGGTCCGGGTGCGTCTCTTTCACGCGCTCGCGGTACGCCCGCTCGATGGCCGCCTCGTCGGCGTCCTCGTCGACGTCCAACACCTCGAACGGCGAGACCATTCGGTGTCGGGCCGTAGGTGCGTGAGACACATAAACGTCTCACAAGCCGGCAGTCGGGACGCGCAGACGGCGCGGTCGCCTTCGACCACTTATATACGTCTCGGTCGGAAAGCGTGAGCCGATGACCCCGCTCGAGATCGCGCTCAGACTGGTCGCGGGCGTGCTCTTGATCCTGGCGAACGGGTTCTTCGTGGCGATCGAGTTCGCGCTGACCCGCGCCCGACAGTTCACCGAGGAGGAGTTCGTCGACGGCAACCCGGCGCTCGAACGGGCGTGGGAGATGACGAACGATCTCGAACTCTACCTGACGACCTGCCAGGTGGGGATCACCGCGTCCAGCATCGCGGTCGGGATCGTGGCGGAGCCCGCGCTGGCGCTCCTCTTCGAGCCGTTCTTCGCCGGGACGGCGCTCGCGTCGATCGGCGCGGGCGGTCTCATCGCGTTCGGCATCATCAACCTCCTCCACCTCACGCACGGCGAGCAGACGCCGACCTACCTCGGCGTCGAGCGCTCCCGGATGGTGGCCCGGTACGGAGCGACGCCGCTCTACTGGTTCAACTGGCTCATCTCCCCGATCATCTCGCTCGGTGACGGGGTCGCCAAGGGGACGCTCAGGCTGTTCGGCATCGAGATGACCGGCGCGTGGCTCGAGACCGAAGAGGACGTGATCGAGTCGCGCGCGCAGCTCAGGAACCGCCTCGGTTCGCTGCTCGAGGAGGGCGAGGTGCCGGACGAGCGCCGCGACGAGGTCCTCAACGCACTCGACGTCGGCGAGATCCCGGTCAGCGAGATCATGGTTCCGGCCGGGGAGATCGTCGCGCTCTCGACGACCGCGACCCCCGAGGAGAACTTCGACCGGATCCGGGAGACGCCCCACACCCGATTCCCGCTCGTCGGCGAGGACCTGACCGACTTCCGCGGGATCGTCTACGCCCCGTCCATCGTCGACCACTTCGAGGAACTGCGGGACGGCGACGTCGCGTTCGCCGACATCGCGGCGCCGCCGATGACGGTCGCCGCGGAGACGAACGTCAGCGACGCCTTCGACCGCTTCCAGGCGGAAGACCAGGAGCTCGCGCTCGTCCTCCGCGACGGCGACGTCGTCGGGCTCATCACCGCGACCGACGCGCTCGAAGCGGTCATGGGCGAACTCGAGGACCCGCTCGACCGACGGACGTCGAACTGAGTTGACGGTCGTCGAAGCGTTCGCGACCGGTGCCGCCGTCGCGGTCAGTGGTCTTCGTCGGTCGCTACCTCAGTCGTCGCCGTCGTCGGGGATCGGGGGGTCGTCGGCGCTCTCACCCGACTCGGTGCTCGTCGTTCTGCCGTCTGCGTTGACGGTGATCACGGTGCAGTTGAGTTCGCCGCGGAGGAACGCGTCGATGTCGGGGTCGGAGAGCAGCTTCTGGACCATGCGCCGCCAGCGTCCGGCCTGTTTCGAGCCGATGACGACGACGTCGGCGCCCTCTGCGACGATCTCCTCGAGGATCGTCTCCTCGACGAGGAAGCCCCGGCGGACGACGTACCGCGCGCGGTCGAGTCGCCCGATCCGCTCCTCGACGGCGCGTTTGAGGTCACTGCGAGAGACGCCGCCCGAGTTCTGGTAGAGGTCGACGTGGAGGACGGTGAGGTCTGCGTCCCGCTGTTCGGCGACGCGAGCGGCCTCGCGCAGGGTCGCCTCGGAGTGCGACGACGGAGGGAACCGAACCGGGACCACGACGAGGGTCATACGTCCACGGTCACGGCCGGGGCGTAAATACGCTGTCGGTGCGGGAGCGCGGGGCGTGGCCGACGCGGCTACGCCCGGCCGTGAGTGTCAGGGACCATCTCGGTCGCAGGCGTCGGGGACACTTCGGGACATCTTCGACCGCAGGCGTCGGAGATGTCCCGCCTGCCGTCGTCAGCGATCAGGGGTCTCAGCGCGCTCCGGTCCCGTCGATCCGTCCTCGATCTTCCCGTTCCGACGGTCACGTTTCCGCGCGTCGGGGTCGCGTTCGGCGGGGTCGCCGTGGCCGCCGCCGCCGGGAGTCCGGACCGTCACGGTCGCGCCAGCGTCGACGTCGATCGACGCCTTCGCGGGGACCGGCTCGCCGTCGACGCGGTTCTCGCCGACCGCCCCGTCCTCGCCGCCGTCGAGGCCCGCGGGAGCGGTCCGCCGGCGGTCGGTCAGAAGCGAGACGGTCGCGGCGGTCTCGACGGTCACCGTCCGTTCGAGTCCGAGTCCGCCGCGGTACCGCCCGTCGCCGCCGCTGCCCGGGCGGAGCGCGTACCGTTCCACGCGGAGTGGGTACTCGGTCTCTAACGCCTCCACCGGGGTGTTGAGGGTGTTCGTCATGCCGACCTGGACGCCGTCCATCCCGTCCTTGTCGGGGCGCGCACCGAACCCGCCGCCGATCGTCTCGTAGTAGGTGAACTCGCCGGCCCGGTCGCCGACGATCAGGTTGTTCATGGTCCCCTGCCCGCCCGCCGGGATCCGGTCTGGAACCGCCTCGGCCAGCGCGGCGAGCGTCACGTCGGTGACGCGCTGGCTCGTCTCGACGTTGCCGCCGACGACCGCCGCCGGGGGACGGGGGTCGAGCAGCGACCCCGCGGGCGCCGACACCGACACCGGCTCGTAACACCCGTGGTTCGGGGGAATCTCCGGGTCGGTGACCGCGCGCACGACGAAGTACACCGCACTCTTGGTCACCGACAGCGGCGCGTTGAGGTTCCCCGCGACCTGATCTGCCGTCCCCGCGAAGTCGACGTCGATCGCCGCGCCGTCGAGCGTGACGGCCACCCGGATCGGGACGTCGTCGTCGGTGACGCCGTCGCCTTCGAGCACGTCGCGCGCGCGGTACGTCCCGTCCGGCAGGCCGGCGAGTTCGGTCTCGACGCGCTCGCGCGAGTAGTCGATCACCGCGTCGAAGGCGTCGAGCAGACGCGGACCGTGCTCGTCCAACAGCTCGCCGACGCGCTGTTCGCCGCGCGCGTTCGCGGCCCGCTGGGCCCGTAGGTCCGCCATCCGCTCGTTCGGCGTCCGGACGTTGGCGCGGATCAGCTCGTGGACCGCCTCGTTCGGCTCACCCCCGTCGACGAGCCGGACCGCCGGCAGCCGGAGCCCCTCCTCGTAGACCTCGCGGGCGCCCGGCGGCATGCTCCCCGGCGCGCTGCCGCCGACGTCGGCGTGGTGCGCCCGCGACACCGCGTAGCCGACGACCTCGTCGGCTGGCGCGATCGGCGACACGAGCGTGACGTCCGGCAGGTGCGTCCCGCCGACGAACGGGTCGTTGACGACGAAGACGTCGCCCGGCCCGGGGTCCTTCTCCAGGACCGCCTCGACCGCGTCCGGCATCGCGCCGAGGTGGACCGGGATGTGCTCCGCCTGCGCGACCATCCGGCCCGCGGCGTCGAAGAGCGCGGTCGAGCAGTCCTGTCGCTCCTTGATGTTCGGCGAGTACGCCCCCCGGATGAGTACGTGTCCCATCTCGGCCGCGGCGCTCTCCAGCTGGTTTCGGAGGATCTCCAGGGTGACCGGGTCGATATCGTCGCTCACGCGGCGGTCACCTCCGCGATCAGCGCGCCGTCGTCACGCACGCGAGCGTCCCACCCCGGCGGCACGACGGCCGTGCTCTCGTCCTGCTCGACGATCGCCGGGCCCTCGAGCGTCCGCCCGACGGACAGCCGCCGGCGCTCGTACACGGGGCGCCTCGCGGGTGTCGTCCGCGAACGTCGCCGCGCGAGTTCCCGTCTGCGGGTCGCCGTCGGCGGCAGCGTACGCGACCGCGGGCGCTCCCGCGGTACCGTCGCCGTCACGCGGCAGGTGACGAGCTGCACCGGCTCGTCGGCCCGGTAGCCGTACGCGCTCTCGTGTGCGTCGGCGAACCGTTCGCGCGTCGC
>NZ_WPCE01000229.1 GCF_009742825.1 Halorubrum sp. CBA1125 | reverse complement strand
GGCTCGGTCCGTTTCGGTCCAGTCGAGATCGCCGAACCGGGTGAGGTACCGGAGGTCGTCATCGGATCGGTCCGCCGACCGCGACGAACGCGGCCGCGTCGGCGTCTCGCACCGCGTCGACGATCGGCGACAGGTCGGTCCGGAGCGGCGAGGGAGACGGACCGGAAGGAGGGTCGCGCTCCGGGTCGTCACCCCGTGCCGGGCCGTCGCCGCTCACGGCTCGGGCTCGGGGACCGCGAGCTCCGACTGTACCTCCTCGACGAGCTCCTGGGCGGGCTCGTCGCGGAACTCGTTGAAGAGCAGGACGCTGATCGGCAGGGTGGGCGCGCCGCTTATCAGGCTCTCTAATATCACGAGCCGCTCGCGGGCACGCGACATCCCGACGTAGAAGACGCGGCGCTCGTTGTCGGTGAGGAGCGGGACGGGGCTCGTCGTCTTCGTGAACTCTTCGACGCCGTCGACGTCGGTCGGGTCGTCGATGGAGGCGGCCATCTGCTCGACGACCTTCTCCGTGAGGTCGGTCGCGACGAACACGTGGTCGGCCTCGCGGCCCTTCGCGGAGTGGATCGTGCCGACACGGACGCGGGTGGGATCCATCCCGTGGTAGTCGCCCTCGAAGTACGCGCCCATCGACTTCCGCTGGAAGCTCGTCACCTTCCGGACCATGTCGTCGGCGCTCGCCGTGTCGGGCATAAACGGGATGTAGTCGTCGAGGTCGCCGGCCGGGATCTCGATCTCGGCGATGTCGTCGACGTCGGCCGCCTCCTCGCGGTCCTCTAGGAAGTCGTAGAACTCCTCGCGGTCGTGGGTGCCGAACGCCGACTCCTGGAGCATGTCGGCCAGCCGCCGAGCCTCGAGCCCGGTGACGGGGTCGCCGGCGTCGGCCTTCTCCACGGCGTTGACGTAGTCGCGCACGCGGTCGGTCCACATCCGCCCGTCGGTGAGCATCGTGAAGGGGATCCCGTGGTCGATGAACTCGTCGATGAAGTCGAACATCTGGTAGCGCGCGCGGAACAGACACATCACGTCGCCCTCGTCGTCTTCGATCGTGTACCGGACGTTCCGGACCAGCTCGATCATCGACGGCGACTCGATCGCCTCGACGCTGCCCCCCTCCTTGCGCGGGTGGAGATCCTTCTCTTGGCGCTTGTCGATGTGGCGGATCTCGGCGTTGACGACGTTGAGGATGTCGGAGGGGAGCCGGTAGGAGTTCGGGAGGATCACGTCCTCGTCGACCGCGGTGTCCAAGAGGAGGTCTGGATCGGCGCCCTGCCACGCGTAGACGACCTGGTCGTCGTCGCCGGCGATGAGCACCTTCTTCATGTGGGGTTTCCACTCCTCGAAGACGTTGTACTGCAGCGTCGTGATGTCCTGGAACTCGTCGATCACCAGGTAGTCGACGCTCGGCACCAGCGAGCGCTGGGAGACGCGTTCGAGCATGTCCGCGAAGCCGACGAGCCCGTTGTCGCCCTTGTACGCCCGCCACGCGCGGATCGTCTCGGGGATGTCGATCCGGTCGTCGTCGGAGGGCCACGTCGGCGTGTACTTGTTCCCCTGCTGGGCGTTCGGATCCTCCTCGGGCGGCAGCCGGACCTCCTCGACGTTCCACTGGAAGGGGACGTCATACCAGTCGGCCACGTCGCGTTCGGTGCGCTGGAGCCACTGCGACGTCGCGATGATCTTGTTGCCGATCGTCGTCGACCGGGCCGTCCGGCGGCCGGCGCCGCCGTGTTGGTCCTCGAACTCGATGCCGTACTCCTCGCAGAACGCCTCCTTGTCGTCCTCGCCGACGACGTCGCCCCGCGAGAGGTCGAGCAGCTCGTACGCCTTCGCGTGCATGGTACAGACGTTCCCCTGGAGGCTGCGGGGGGAGATGTCGAGGCGCTCGGCGAGCCGCTCGCGGATCTCGGCGGCGGCCGCGCGCGTGTACGAGACCACGAGCACGTCGCGGACGTCGGCGTCCTCCTCTTCGAGGATCCGTTCGACGCGGTCCAGCAGCGCGGTGGTCTTCCCGCTGCCGGGGCCGCCGAACAGTCGCGTCACGGTGGGTGCGGTCATTATCTACTCCAGATCCCCGTTCTCCTTAAACGCCGTGACTTCGGGCGTTCGCGCCCGGTATGGGGAGTCTCGGCGTCGGTCGTGAGTCGTTCTGTGGTCGGTTGTGGGTCGTTCTGTGTCAGCCGTCGGTTGTTCTGTGGGCGTTCCGTGGTCAGTTGCTTCGTGTCGCGCGGGCTTCTCGGACGTCGGCGCCGTCTCGGACCAGGTCCTCGCAGGCGGGACAGACGCGGGGACGGTCGACCTCGTTCGGCGTGAACACCCGAACGTAGTCGGCCGTGACGAACGAACCGCAGTTCTGACAGCTCGGCATGCTCGTCAGTATCTATCGACACTACATAATACTGCCGCCGGCTCTCGGCGAAAGAAATCGACGGTCCGGTTCTCCGGAACTACGGTCGAACCGTGGTGTCCTCGCGAGCGCCGGCACCGCCGCCGTCAGGTCGGGCGCCAGTCGCAGACCGAACACCGGGTCGTTCCCTGGTCGTGGAGCGCACCGCACTCGGGGCACTGGAGCTTGTTATAGGATCGCTCCCAGCGCACGATCTCTGTCTCGTGGCCGCGGTCAGACAGGAACTCGTCGAACACGTCGTCGTCCGAGCTGGGTGCACTACTAGACATGCATGCTAAGGAATGACACGATAGTATATATATCTTGTTGTGGTGGAAATCGAAGCTCGGAACACGAGACGATCGATCCGTAATAACGAAATTATCTGTCTGATAATCAAGTTCTATCGCGTCGATTGTGAACGATAGCCACGAACGGACCGATCGCTTCGAGACTGGACACGTCGAGCGGGAACCGCCGTCGACACGGCCGCCTCACGAGTCGGTCCAGCGAGTCAGTCCGAACGAGTCAGCCCCAGCGGGTCAGCCCAGCGAGTCAATCCCAGAACGACTGCGTGCGAGCGTACTCGCGCTCCTGTCGGAGCACGTCGCGGTAGAACTCGTCTTCGTCCTCGCGGAGCCGGTTGATGATCCGCGCGGCGTTGTGCGGGCCGACGCCGCGGGCGGCCAGTGCGATCACGGCGCGCTTGCCGTGCGACTGGACGAGGCTCGCCGCGCGGTGGGCGCGCTCCGTCCGGCGCTCCTGCTCGTCGTCCTTCTCGGTCGCGCGCACCGCGGCGACCGTCTCGTCGTCCCACGGGTTCAGGGCGGCGATCCGCGTCGATCCGCACTCGGGACACGACGGCGCGTCGGGGACGCGCCGGACCTTCGTCGTGCGCGTCCAGTCGGCACAGTGGAGACAAAAGAGCGTCACCCGGTCGTTTCGGATGCGCTCGCGCACCGTCTCGATCACGTCGGCGTCGGCGTTCTCGGGGACGAGGAACTCCGTTCCCGCCGAGCGCCCGGCCGTGCCGAGCGGGGTGCGCTCGCGGGCGATCGCGAGGGTCACCGCGCCGGAGCGGCAGTCCCGGAGCAGGTCGGCCGTCTCCGGGACGGCGAGGTCGGCGTGGAACACCTCCCGGAGCGCCTCGTCGTAGACGGGCGTCCCCTCGAGGGCCGCCAGCAGGCGGTCGCCGCCGAAGCGCCCCTTCCCCTCGCGGTAGCGCTTGACGGCGCCGAACTTCGCGGCCACCTGTGCCAGCGTGAACTTCAGCGCGTCGGACTTCTTCAGAGCGAGTTCGAGGTAGGCGCCGAGCCGGTCGGGGTCGGTCGTCTCCAGCACCTCGCGGAACGTCCCCGGATCCACCCCGCTCGGCACCTCGAAGGTGATCCGGTAGGGGTCGACCTCCATCCCGACCGACGAGCCCGCGCGCTGCCCCACGAGCGCCGCGAGCAGGCGCGCGAGCGTCTCGTTGACCTCGTGGCCGAAGGCCGCGTTGACCGCGACGGTTCGGGCGCTCCCCTCGATCACGATCCGCTCGTCGGTCGGGACCGGATGGCCGGCCTCGACGTGGTCGACCACTGGCTCCAGGGCGGCCGCGATCGTCGCCGCGTCGGCGGGGTATCGGTCCGCGAGTCGGCCGCGGCCGCCGCCGGCGTCGACCCTGCCCTCCAGCGCGGCCGCGACCTCCCAACGGATCCGCCCCACCTACCTCGG
>NZ_WPCE01000143.1 GCF_009742825.1 Halorubrum sp. CBA1125 | reverse complement strand
GTACGTCGGCGAGGTCGCCGACGCCGGCGTCCCCGTGTTGGGCGTCTGTTACGGCCACCAGGTGCTCGCGGAGGCGCTCGGGGGGGCGCGTCGCGGGCATGGACGGCTTCGAGATCGGATACAACGAGGTGCGACGGGTCGACGACGACGAGCTGTTGGAGGGGGTCGGCGAGACGTTCACCACGTTCACGACCCACGGCGACGCGGTCGTCGAGCTGCCGCCGTCCGCGACGCTGCTCGCGGAGAACGAGCGCGGCGTGCACGCGTTCCGGGACGGGCACTGCTGGGGCGTGCAGTTCCACCCCGAGTACGACGTCGAGACCGCCCGGAAGGTGACCGACGGGAAACGCGACCAGCTCGGGGACGCCCGCGTCGACGCCGTGCTCGAGTCGATCACCCCCGAGGCGCACGCCGCCGCCTGCGAGGTGAAGGCGCTCTTCGACAACTTCACCGCCTACGCCGAGCGCGTCGCGACGGACCGGACCGCCGCCGCGGCGGATGACTGACTCGTCCGTCTCGTCGACGGACTCGGACCGGCCTTTCTCCGTCGCGTCGTTCTCGCGCCGCCGTCGCTTCGTGTTCGCACCGCCGTCGTTTCGTTCTCCCGCCGCCATTCCGCGTTCTCGCACCGCCGGCGACCCTCGTTGATCCGGTCGAACACGCTTATACCGCTCCCGCCCGGAGCCACGGTATGAACGTAGTACCGGACACCAGTGCGGTCGTCGACGGCCGCGTGTCCGAACGCGTCGCGGACGGGAGCTACGAGTCGGTGACGGTACTCGTCCCCGAAGCCGTCGTCGGCGAGCTGGAGTCGCAGGCGAACGACGGCCTGGAGTCGGGCTGGGACGGCCTGAGCGAACTCAAGCGGCTCGCCGACTACGCCGACGAGGGGACCATCGAGCTGCGGTACGTCGGCGAGCGTGCGGGCGGGGACGCGCGGTCGCACGCCCACGAGGGCGACGTCGACGCGCTGATCCGCGACCTGGCGGACGATCACGGCGCGACGCTGCTCTCCAGCGACATCGTGCAGGCCGAGGTCGCCCGCGCGAAGGGGATCGACGTCGAGTACGTCGAGCCGGTCGCCCGCGGCGTCGTCGACGAGCTCCCGATCCAGGACTTCTTCACCGACGAGACGATGTCGGTCCACCTCAAGGCGGGAACGGTACCGAAGGCGAAGCGCGGTCAACTCGGCGAGATGCGGTACGTCGAGGTCGGCGACGCGGTGACGGACGAAGAGCAGATGCGCGAGTGGGCGAACGCGATCGTCGACCTCGCCCGTCAGTCGAACGAGGGCTTCATCGAACTCGCCGACGAGGGGATGGACATCGTCCAGTTCCGCAACTACCGGATCGCGGTGGCGCGGCCTCCCTTCTCCGACGGGATCGAGATCACGGCGGTCCGGCCGATCGCGAAGACCGACCTCGACGACTACGAGTTCGCCGACGAGCTCCGCGAGCGGTTCCTCGAACGCAAGCGCGGCGTCCTCATCTCCGGTTCGCCGGGCGCCGGGAAGTCGACGTTCGCGCAGGCGGTCGCGGAGTTCCTCAACGACAGCGACTACGCGGTGAAGACGATGGAGAAGCCGCGCGACCTCCAGGTCGGCCCGGAGATCACCCAGTACGGCTCGCTCGGCGGCGACATGGCGAACACGGCCGACTCGCTGCTTTTGGTCCGCCCGGATTACACCATCTACGACGAGGTCCGCAAGACCGCCGACTTCGAGGTGTTCGCCGACATGCGGATGGCCGGCGTCGGGATGGTCGGGGTCGTCCACGCCTCCCGCGCCATCGACGCGCTCCAGCGGCTCGTCGGCCGAGTCGAGCTCGGGATGATCCCCCAGATCGTCGACACCGTCGTCTACATCGAGGCCGGCGAGGTCCACACCGTCTACGACGTGACCACGGAGGTGAAGGTGCCCGCCGGACTCACCGCCGAGGACCTCGCGCGTCCGGTCATCCAGGTGTCGCGCTTCGAGACCGGCACGCCGGAGTACGAGATATACACGTTCAACCGGCAGGTGGTCACGGTCCCGCTGAACGAGGACGGCGGCGAGGCCGAGTCCGAGACGGGGGTCGGCCGGATCGCCAAACAGGAGATCGAACGCGAGATCCGCTCGGTCGCACACGGACACGTCGACGTCGAACTCAAGGGCAACGACGAGGCGGTCGTGTACGTCACCGAGGGCGACATCGGTACCGTCATCGGGAAGGGAGGCGGCCGTATCAGCGACATCGAGAACCGGCTCGGGATCGAGATCGACGTCCGTACCCACGACGAGAAGCCCGGCGGAGACGGCGGCGCCGGCGGCTCGCACGGTTCGGACGGGACCGGCGGCGGGCAGATCGGTGCCGAGCGCGGCACCGTCGTCACGCCCGAGATCACCTCGCGACACGTCTCATCGACGTCGAAGACGAGGTGGGCGAGACCGTGGAAGTGCGGGCCGACGGCGAGTACCTCTTCACGGCCACGGTCGGCCGCGGCGGCGAGGTACAGGTCTCTCGCGGGTCGGCGATCGCCGAGGAGCTGGAGGACGCGATCGACCGCAAGCGCACGATCACGGTCGTGCCCGCGCGGTGAAGTTGACCTGCCGTCCGTCGCGGAACCGTCGATGGGACCTGCCGTCCGTCGCGGCACCACCGATGCGGCTGGACCGCCCGCTCCGGACCCGGCCCGCTCGGGCCTCCGTGTCCGCATTTCGCCGCCGCGTTCTGTCGTTCGACTGTCTGATGTTCGACGATCGTCGATTCGATCCGCCTGAAAGATAACGTTTTTTTTGATGGTGGTCGGAAACCCACTGCATGTCAGACGAGTTGCAGCGGGGATTGGAGGGCGTCCTCGTCGCGGAGTCGGAGCTCAGTCACGTCGACGGCGAGGCTGGGAGGCTCGTGTACCGCGGGTACGACATCGAGGACCTCGCGCGCGGCGCGAGCTACGAGGAGGTGTTGTACCTCCTCTGGCACGGGTCGCTACCGACCTCCGAGGAGCTCGACGGGTTCTCCGCCAAACTCGACGCCGTGCGTGAGGTAGACGACGCCGTGCTCGACACCGTGCGGACCCTCGCGGACGCCGGCGAGCGTCCGATGGCGGCGCTCCGGACGGCGACGTCGATGCTCTCGGCGTACGACGACGAGCCGCGCGCCGACCCGGACGACGACGATGTCGCGACGACGACGCTCACCCAGGGCCGCCGCATCACGGCGAAGATCCCGACCATCCTCGCCGCCTTCCAGCGCGTCCGGCAGGGCGAAGACCCGATCGCGCCCGACCCCGACCTGTCGTACGCCGGCAACTTCCTCTACATGCTCACCGGGACCGAGCCCGACGACGTGAGCGAGGAGACGTTCGACATGGCGCTCACCCTCCACGCCGACCACGGACTCAACGCGTCGACGTTCACCGCGCTGGTGATCGGGTCGACGATGGCGGACATCTACTCCGGCGTGACCGGCGGCATCGGCGCGCTCTCCGGGCCGCTCCACGGCGGCGCGAACCAGGACGTGATGGAGGTCCTCCACGAGATCGACGCCTCCGAGAAGGACCCGATCGAGTGGGTCGAGCACGCGCGCGACGCCGGGCGCCGCATCCCCGGCTTCGGCCACCGCGTCTACTCCGTGAAGGACCCCCGAGCCACGATCTTAGAGGAGAAGCTGCGCGACCTCTCCGACTCGTCGGGCGACACCAAGTGGCTCGAGTACACCACGACGATAGAGGAGTACCTCACCGAGCAGGGGCTCGTCGAGAAGGGGATCGCCCCCAACGTCGACTTCTACTCCGGGGCGGTCTACGACTCGCTCGGGATCCCGATGGACATGTACACGCCCATCTTCGCGATGAGCCGCGCCGGCGGCTGGATCGCCCACGTCATCGAGTACCAGCAGGACAACCGGCTCATCCGTCCCCGGGCGCGGTACACCGGCCCCACGGACGCGACGTTCGTCCCGATCGACGAGCGCTGACGGCCGCCCTCGTCCGTCACCAGCCGGTGAACCCGCCTTCGACGAGTGACGTCCGCTGCCGGTCGATGTACTCCCGCTGCGTCTCGTAGACGGCGGTCTCGAAGTCGTCGCCCTCGTCGAGCCGGTCGCGGACGCGGTCGCGCTTCCACGCCGCCGGCGTCACCCGGTTCTCGACGCGCCACCGGAGGGGAGCGATCCACTCGGCGGCCTCGTCGTCGGCACAGCCCGCCGTCCGGAGCCCGGCCTCGGCGTGGTCGAGGAGGTCGGCGTACAGCGCGTCCGCGTCGCTCGTGCGCTCGCCGTCGAGCCCGATCCACTCCATGTCGGCGTCGAGCCCGTCGGCGACCGCGGCGTAGAAGTTGTCGCGGGCGGTCTCCCAGTCGAGGCCGACGACGGGGTGTTCGTATTGTGGCAGCGCCTCCATCAGCCCCGCGAACGCGGCCTGGAAGGCGATGGAGTCGCGGACCGTCGGCTGGGCCGGGATCGGCCGGAACTCGATCCGGGCGTTCGCGCTCGATCGGCTCGCGCCCTCGAACACCGGCCGGACCCACCGCCAGTAGCTCCCGTGTTTCGTCCGGAACGTGGCGAAGTCGTCGTCGAACCGGTCCGTGCCGCCCGGATCGGGCATCGGGATCAGCGTCTCGTCGCCCGCGATCCGGTCGACCGCGGTCTCGACGTCCCGGAAGTCCCGCGGGAAGCGCACCTTGTCGTCGTCGGTCCGCGTGTTGAGCACCGACTCGAAGACGTGGATCCGGTTCTCCGAGGCGCCCTCCGCGAGCACGCGCTCGCCGTCCCAGTCGTCCGCGTACAGCTCCGGCGGGAAGAAGGGGGAGTTGACGCCGATCGCGAGCAGCGGTCCGGCGATCCGGAGGGCGTACTGGAAGTGCCGCGGGAGCGTCTCCGCGCGGGCGACCTGGTAGTGCGGCTGGACCGAGGTGATGAGGCTCTCCGGCATCACCGTGTCCGCGGTGAACGACACGCCCGGGGCGTCGACGACCGTCTCGACGCCGTCGACGCCCGCGTTCGCCATCGCGTGGTACCGGACCGCGTCGCTCATGTTGACGGCGACGGTGACGCCGTCGACCTCGACGCTGTCGGTGAGGTACCCGCGCGCCGTCTCGCCGGTGGGCGGGATGGTCCAGATCCCGTCGGAGACGAGCCGCATCCCCTCGACGCCGGCCGTGTTCTCCGCGGCCTCCAGGCGTGCGCGCACCTCCGCGAGCTGCGCGCGGAGCCCGTGGTCCGACAGCGGCTGCGGGCTCGTCGACATCTCCGCGTTGTGGAGGCCGAGTTCCTTCTCGAAGCCCATCAACTCCAACAGCCGGCGGGGGACGCGCATCAGCGCGTACTCGCCCGCCCGCGACTCCTCGCTCCAGCGTCCGTCGGCGACCGCGTAGAACTCGTACTCGAAGCCGACGATCGACTGGTGGTTGTCGAAGGCGCCGTCGTGGAGCGCCTGCTTGACGATCTCCGCCTCCTCCTCGGCGCGGGCGGCGAACTCGTCGCGTCGACCGCGAGCGCCTCTCGGACCCCGTCCGCGAGCGCGGACTCGGTGCTCATGCGACGGTCGACGGGCCGGCCTCCTAAAAAGGGCTGCGGCCGAGCGACGCCGCCGTGTCGCATCGGCGCGTTTTTGCCGAACGATCGCCGACTCGCCGTATGGAGTTCGCGGCGTTCGCCGAGGCGACCGAACGGCTGGCGGCGGAGTCGGGTGACATCCAGACCACCCTCGCGGTCGCCGACCTGCTCTCGGCCGCCGGCGACGAGACTGACCGCGAGGACGACGACCTCGCGACGGTCACCCGGTTTCTGCTCGGGCGCGTCTTCCCGGCCCACGACACCCGGACGCTCGACGTCGGACCGGCGCTGTGCCGGGAGGCGATCGCCCGCGCCGCGGGGCCGAACGTCACGGCGGCCGACGTCGAGGACCGACTGGCCGACCGGGGGGAGATCGGGGGCGGTCGCCGCCGCCTACGACTTCGGCGGCCAGCGGGGGCTCGCGGCGTTCGCCGACGGCCGCGACCCGCTCACGGTCGCCGCGGTCGACGCGACCCTGCGGGAGGTCGCGGCCGCCGCCGGCGACGGCAGCGAGTCGCGCAAGCGAGACGCGCTGTTCGGGCTGTTCAACCGCTGTGAGGCCGACGAGGCGGCGGTGCTCGCCCGCCTCGTGCTCGGCGAGATGCGGATCGGCGTCGGCGAGGGGACCGTTTCGCGACGCGATAGCCGAGGCGTTCCTCGTCGACGGCGATCGCGAGACGGACGGCGACGAGGCCGACGACGCCGGCGAGGCGCCCGCGCTCCGCGCCGGCGACGAGTCGATCGCGGCGGTCGAGCGCGCGCTGCAGGTGACGAACGACTACGGCCGCGTCGCCGCCCTCGCGCGCGACGACGGGGTCGAGGGACTGCGCCGGGAGCGACTCCGGGTGGGTCGACCGGTCCAGGCGATGCTCGCGCAGGCGGGGAGCGCGACCGACGCCGTCGAGTCGTTCGGCGAGGTCGCCGTGGAGACGAAGTTCGACGGTGCGCGCGTACAGGTCCACTACGTCCCCGCGGACACCGACCGACACCGCGACGGTCGGCAGCAGGCCGACGCGAACGCCGAGGGGCTCGGTCCGCGGCTCTACTCGCGGAACATGGAAGACGTCACCGAGGCGCTCCCGGAGATCGCGGAGTACGTCGCGGCCCGCGTCGCGGTACCGGTCATCCTCGACGGGGAGGTGGTCGCGGTCGACGACGCGGGCGACCCGCTTCCCTTTCAGGCGGTGTTGCGGCGCTTCCGACGCAAACACGACGTCGACCGGATGCGCGAGACGGTGTCGCTCCGGCTCCACGCGTTCGACTGCCTCCACGTCGACGGCGAGGACCTCCTCGACGAGCCCCTCCGGGTCCGTCACGATCGGCTCCGCGAGGTCGTGCCCGACGCGGCCGCGGAACTATCGATCGCGACCGATGCGGAAGCGATCGCGGCCGCGGAGCGGGCGGCCCTCGACGCGGGCCACGAGGGCGTGATGTTGAAAGACCCGGCGTCGACGTACACGCCCGGCGACCGCGGACGCGACTGGCTGAAACGCAAGCCCGACGTCGAGACGCTCGACGCCGTCGTCGTCGGCGCGGAGTGGGGCGAGGGGCGCCGCGCGGAGCTGTTCGGCACGTTCCTGCTCGGGGTGCGTGACGGTCCGGATCCAAGCAGCCGAGCCGACTACGCGACGGTCGGGAAGGTCGCGACGGGGATCACCGACGAGCGGCTCGCCGATCTCACCGAACGGCTGGAACCCCAGGTCGTCCGCGAGGACGGCACGGAGATCGACGTCCGCCCGGCGCTCGTCGTCGAGGTCGGCTACGAGGAGATCCAGACCTCGCCGACGTACTCCTCGGGGTACGCCCTCCGATTCCCGCGGTTCGTCGGAGTTCGCGAGGACAAATCGGTCGACGAGGCCGACTCGCTCGACCGGGTGCGGCGGCTCGCCGGCGACGGAAAGCGCCCTCGCGACGACGAGGA
>NZ_WPCE01000149.1 GCF_009742825.1 Halorubrum sp. CBA1125 | reverse complement strand
GCTCCCGGGCGCGCCACCGCGAGTCGATGGTGATTTCGGACCGTCCTCGTCGCCGTCGCCCGGGTCCGTTTTCGTGACGTCGCCGCGGGAGTCGGTTCGTAACACCTTCCATCGAGCGGCGTCGACTCGGCACCGATGAACACCATCCACGTCGCCGGCGGCGTCGGCGTCGCCGACACGGCGATGGCCTCCTACGACGCGGCGCTCGCGGACGCGAACCTCCACAACTACAACCTCGTCGCCGTCTCTTCTGTCGTCCCCGCCGAGGCGACGGTGACGGCGGTCGAGACGGTGCCGGACCTCGGTCCCGCGGGCAACCGCCTGACCGTGGTCGAGGCGCGACGGACGGTGGGTCCGGACGACGAGGTCGACTTCCGAGAGGGGGGTCGCGCCGGCGCGGAGGACGCCGAAACGAAGCGCGCCCCACGCCGTCACCCCGACGTCGTCGCCGGACTCGGCTGGGCGACCGGCCCCGGTCCGGGGCTCTTCTACGAGGTGACCGGCGAGGACGCGGCCGACGTCCGCGAGCGGATCGAGGCCGGACTGGACGCGGGCGCGGAGCTCCGGGACTGGGAGCTCCCGGACCGCGCCGTCCGGGTGGAGACCGCGCCCGCGGACGCCGGACGGTACACGACGGCGGTGGTGATCGCGGCGTACGGCGAGTCCGAACCGGTTCTGTGAGCGTCTGCGGCGGTCCCGCGACCGTCGGCGGCGGTCCTGCGGTCGGTCTCGGTGGGAATGTCACCGCCGACGCCTTTTTGACTCGTCTCCGCGTACGAAGCGTGTCTTCGATGAACGGCAACAACCCGTACGCCGGGGCACCGGGCGTGATGGACGCGGGCGAGCCCGCGGCCGTCGAGCTCACCCCGGACCAGAAGCGTCGGCTCCGGCGCGCGGTCGCCGGAATCGTATCGCGAACAGAGTCGTATCTCCCCAACAGTTACGCCGTCGGCTCGGAGCTGTCCGTGGGCGCCAACGGTCCGCAGGCGACCGTCGCGGTCAACCCGCCTGCGGGGCACCCGGTCTCGGCCGGGTTCACGCCCGACCCGGAGGACCTGGACGCCGGCATCGCCGAGGCCGACACCGACGAGGTCGCTCGCGGGCTGGCTGCCAGCGCCGCGATGCAGGTGATGGACGCCGTCGGCGACATCACGCCGACCGCGAAGTGACGCGGCATCGGTGACAGCGCGTCGTCTTGACAGTGACGCGGCGTCGGTTTGCCGCGTTAACGTGCCGTTTTCTCTCGACCGTGTCGGCACCCGGCCGGCATGATGGCCGGTCACTCCGTTTCGCTCGCGCCGCTCAGTCCTCACCGAACTCGGCTGGCGGTTCGTCGGCGGATACCACGCCGAGTTCTCCCTCGCCCGGTGGCTTCAGGACGCCGGTTACCTGTCCGTAGATTCCGAAGATATCCTCGTAGCCGTCCTCACTCGCCAGGATCGGAACGATTCCCGCCTCGTCGACGCGGTGGGTGTACACGTCGTCCTCGGCGAACACCTCCTCCCGCGGAATGGCCTCGAAGTTCGAGTAGTAGACGTGCGGCTCGCCGCCGCCTTTCGGCACCTCCTCGCGGCCCTCGACGACCGTCGTCTCGGTGAACGTCGGCGGTTCGTCGTCGAGCGCCCCGTGCGCGCGGAGGAACGCCAGACACGCCTCGTAGCCGAACTCGGCGGCCTCCTCGCTCCCCTGTCTGCCGACCTCGATCGACACCGTGTGCGGGACGACGGAATCCATCGTCGTAGAGCGGAGGCCGCTGGAGTCGACCGCGTACTCGACCGGCATCCCGGTGACGGTCCGACGGACCGACTCGGTGAGTTCGCTGTAGATCGCGAACGGCGGCGGCGCGCTGTGTGAGGTGTGGAGCGCGAGCACCGCGTCCATCCCGTCCAGTTCGGCCGTAATCTGCGGGGCGAGCGTCCGCTCGTACTCGTCGCTCTCGAGGTCACCCGGGAACACCCGGTTCAGGTCGATGTCGGTGTACCGCGTCCCGGCCGCGAGCGCCGGCTCGTTGGCGACGATCAGTCGGACGGTGCCGTTTCCGGGGCCCTCCTCGTCGAGCTCTGCGGCCAGTCGTCTGACGATCCGCTCGCCCGCGGGTTCGTCGCCGTGGATCCCACCGACGATCGCGACGCGGGCCGAACCCGCGGACCCGCGTTCGATCGTTTCCATGTACTCTCGTATACGCCGGTCGAGTGATAAATGATGTTCGCCTCGTCCGTCGTCGACGGCGGGGATTCTGCGGACGTCAACACGCTCCCGCCGAAGTCAACACGTCCCCGCCGAAGTCGACGGGGAAACGTCGACTACCCGGACTCGACCGCGGCCAGCGCGTCCATCACCGTGTCGACGCGGTCGACGCGAGCGTTGTGGCCCATGTGTCCGACGCGGAGGACGTCGTCGGCGAGGTCGCCGAGTCCGGTCGCGACGAGCACGTCGTGGTCCTCGCGGAGCGCGCGCTGGAGGTCGCGCGCGCGTCCCGGCACGTGGAACGCCGTCACCGTGGGGGAACTGCGGTCGGGATCCGGGTAGACGTCCACGTCGAGGGGCGCGCCGCGCTCGCGACAGCGCTCCGCGGCGGCCTCGTGGCGGTCGACGACGGCGTCGACCCCTTCCTCCAGGAGGAGCCCGAGCGCCGTCTCGAGCGCGACGACCTCGGTCGTGAGGTGCGTGTACGGGAACCCCTCGTCGGTGTCGCGCCACGGGAGGAAGTTCGTGTACAGCGAGTGCGGATCGCGCGCCGCCATCGCGTCCCACGCCCGGTCGCTGATCGCCGCGGTGGTGAGCCCCGGCGGAGCGCTGAAGCACTTCTGTGAGGCGCCGAGACAGACGTCGATCCGGTCGGTCGGCACCGGCGTGCCCCCGAGCGAGGAGACGGCGTCGACGACGGTGAGGACGTCGACCGCCTCCAGCAGGTCGAGCGCGGGACCGAGGTCGTTGAGCGTTCCCGTCGGCGTCTCGCAGTGGACCATCGTCGCCACGTCGAAGTCGGTGTCGCTGGCGAGGACCGATTCCAGGTCGGCGATCGGCAGGGGCTCGTCGTAGTCGGCACCGACGAGCGTCACCTCCGCGCCGTACGCCTCGGCGAAGTCCGCGAAGCCGTCGCCGTAGAGGCCGTTCGACAGACACAGCACCTCGGTGCCGGGCTCGACCAGCGAGGCGATCGCCGCCTCCAGCCCGAGGATCCCCTCGCCGCCGGGCACGACGACGTCGCGGTCCGGTCCCGCGCCGTACACGGTCTGCAGCCGGTCGACGACGCGGCTGTAGATCTCCTGAAACTCCGGGTCCACGTCGGGGTTGATCAGCTCGCGGCTCATCGCCTCGCGGACGGGTGCTGGGACCGCCGTCGGTCCCGGCGTCATGAGCATACGCCCACGCTCGCACCCGTCGGGCATAAAGCCCGTCCGTCGCGGTACGCACGGCGTCTCGGTGTCAGGTCCCCGTGCGTGGCGTCTCGACGCGTGTGGTTCCGAACGCGTCGTTCCGACGCGTGAATTCGGTTGCGTCCCGGAGACGGCTGCCGCTCGACGTCGACGGATACCGCGCCGTGACGCGGGGCGATACGTTCATACGTTTCTGTCGCTTTCGTCTCGCCACGATGATGCTCCCGACACACGTGCTCGGCGGGATGCTGCTCGCCGCGCCGCTGGCGTACGCGGCGCCCGAACTGGCGCCCGTCGGGTTCGTCGCCGGGTTCCTCGGCGGGCTCGTCCCGGACCTCGACATGTACGTCGGTCACCGCCGAACCCTCCACTATCCCGTGTACTACAGCGCGCTCGCCGCCGTCGCCCTCCCCGTCGCGCTGCTGGCGCCCTCGGCGGCGACCGTCGGCGTCGCGGTGTTTCTGATCGCTGCGGCCCTCCACAGCGTCTCCGATGTCTACGGCGGCGGGCTCGAACTGCGACCGTGGGAGGGGACCTCCGACCGGGCCGTCTACGACCACTACCGCGGCCGGTGGATCGCCCCACGGCGGGTCGTTCGATACGACGGCGCCGTCGAGGATCTGGCGCTGTCTGTCGGCCTGTCGCTCCCCCTCCTTTACTTGGTCGACGGGACGCTCCGGTGGATCGTGCTCGGCGCGGTCGCGGTCGCGGTCGCGTACACGGTGCTCCGTCGACACCTCGCCGACCTCGCGGCCCGGATCGCCCCCATCGCGCCGGCCGTACTGACGCCGTTTCTCCCCGACCGGTACTGCGACGAGGACCCGGAATCATAGGCCGGCGACCGTGCGTTCGCGACGACGGCGGTGTCGACGACGTCGAGCCCGCGGCCGATCGGGCTCACCGGTGTGGCCGGTTGCGCCGCCATCGAACCGCGAAGACGACGCACGACGCCCACAGGGCGGCGAGGAAAGCGTACACCGCGTCGCCGGCCGGATTGATCGAGGCGGTCGCGGCGTCCGAGACCGCGAACCCGACTCCTCCGACCGCGACCGGGCCGCCCACGTACGCGAGCGGGTTCGGCCGCCAGTCGCGTCGGCGGGGGACGATCCGCTCGGCGACGACGACCATCGCGACCGCCGCGGCCGGCGCGCCGACGAAGACGAGGCCGATCAGCGCGACGGCGGCGACGGCGACGGACCACCCCGTCGCAGCGCCGAGCAGGGCGATCGCGAGGCCGACCGGCGTCGTTACCGCGTAGGCGTCGACGACGAGTGGCCAGCCGGCCCTCTCGGCGACGCGCGGCGCGAGCCGGTCCGTGAGCGCGGGCGAAAGCGGGTATCGCCACGCGTCGCCGAACGCCGCCTTCCCGGCGGCGACGAACGCCACGAGGAACGACCAGAGCCCGACTCCCATCCACAGCAGCACCAGTCCGGAGACGACCGCCCCGGCGAGCGTGTCGATCGGCGACGCGACGGCGAGGACGTCGACGCCGGCGGAGCCGGTTCCTTCGGCGACGCCGAGCACGGAGCCGACGGTGACGACGGTCAGCCCGAGCACCGCGAGATGCCAGTCGAGGGCGTTGCGAGCGTTGCGCTTCGTGAACTCGGTCGTCGCGGCGGCGTACACGAGCCCGGCGCGACGACGCCCGTCGGGAGCGCGATCAGGTGGACGAGCACGCCGAGGACCGACCGGCGGTCGAGCAGTTCGGGGCCGGGTGCGGTCGAGGACTCGGCGGAGGTGGGTTCGGCGGGCATCTCCGTCAGGTGTACCGGCCGACGAGGTCGACCGAGCCGGGGTACCGCCAGGCCGTACCGAAGACCGCCTTGCCGGCGGCGACGAGCGCGAAGACGAACGTGAGGAACCACGAGATTCCCGCCGCGACGAGCAGGATCATCCCGACGACGCCGAACACCGCGTCGAGCGGCGCGGGCAGCAGCGACAGCTGTCTCGTGGTGCCGTCGGCGAGTGTCATGGTGTCGGCGCCGAGCACGAACGTCGCGGTCGCGACGACGGTCAACACGAACACCGAGAGATGCCAGTTGAGGGCGTTTCGAGCGTTCGCGCGCGTGAACTCGTGGCTCGACGCGACGAAGACGATCACGGCGCCGACGAACCCGGTGAGGAGCGCCAGCAGGTGGACGAGGACGCCGCCGACAGATCGTTCTTCGAGCAGTTCCGGACCGGTCGTGGATGTCGTGGTGGACGTCATGTGCGGGGATGTATCGTGTGGGGAATGCGTTGTGGGTGTGTCGTGTACGTGTACTCTTTCGCGTCTTTCGTGTGGTGTGACCGAGATTTCGTGTGATGCAACCGGGGGAAATGCGGGACGCCGCCCGCTCGGGCGGTCGCAGACCGGCGATTCGTTACGTCGACGGAAGGGCCTCCAGCGGGCCGTACCGATCGCGCATCCAGCGGGCGATCCGCTCCGCGACGAGCAGCAGCAGGCTCACGAGCAGCAGGTCGATGGCGGTACCCCAGAGGGCGATGTCGCTGCTCGTGGTTCCGAGGTCGACGCCGAGCAGCGTCACGATGCCGCCGAGCGCGAACATCACGAGGCTCAGCTGCAACCCGGCGAGCACGAGCGTGCGGATTCCCGCCGTGTCCGACAGCGTGAGGAATCCGCGGGTGGAGAGCCGATCCAGCGGGGTGTCAGCGTTGAGCGCGCGCTTCCCCTCCGGCGAGAGCGGCCAGTCAGACTCCGGGTGGTTGACGTAGTACAGGGTGATCGAGTCGGGGTACGACTCCGTCGCCACGACGTCGATCTCCTGTAGCTCCTTCAGCCGGTTCCGGACGGTCGCCCTCCCGATGTCGGGCTTGACGCGCGCGTGGAGCTGACGAATCGAGAAGAACGGTCGATCGGACTCCAGCATCGTCTCGACCACGTGTTCCTGCGTGAGCGTGTTGTCGAGGTTCCGATCGATTCGTTCGTCGATCCAGGGCGGAATCGCGGACACGGTACCACGTCCATAGCGGCCGGGAGTGATTAAAACCGGGCGTGGATTTGGCGCCCACGAACCGGCGTTTGGCGGCCGTCAAACGAGATCCGAGCGTCCCCAGCGGCTGAGAATCCCGTGACCCAACCGGGATCGACCGTCGAATTCTCGATCCCGTCTTCGGTCGTTTGGCCGCCGTGATTCGACCCCTCTCGGCGCCCGAATTCCCCGTCGGATCGCGTCCACGTCTCGATCGAGCTATCTCGGTCGGGATCGGCACCGGGTGTGATCGACCCCATCCGATAATCGTATTTGAAATCGTATAGTACCGATAAACCATTGGATAACAGTTATTTATAAACTGATCGATGATATATCTGTATTGATGCGCAAGATAGACGAAAATCTACTATATATAGGATATATTTTTTATTCTATACTCATTTATGTTATAATTGTGTTTTGTTGGATTATTTCTATGCCTCTGTTGTAGCTCGTTGTACTACTCTTTTGAGTCCGAAAGACCGCTTATATCCGCAGAACGTACGCGCTCGATCGTCCTTTCGTCGTTAATCATGTCTAATACATTTCTTATATTCAAGATTGATATATCGTGATAAATCACCCGAGACGAATCTGCTTGTTCTGACCCGTGGGAGAGTGACGGTCTCGCGACGGTATCCTCGCAGCCTTCAGATCGAGGGTATCAGAGAAACGTCACGAGGAGTTATTTTCACGATGTTGTATACGGATCATCGGTTAGAATGAGCGTGCATATCCACCTTTTTTTCGTCGGGTTCTCTCGCTCATCTTCGTCTTCGAGAACCGCTCCTCGAAAAAACCTGGTGGGAAAAAAGCCGACGGCTCGGCCGCCGGCCTCGCCGTCGGTGAAACGCCTCGCTGCGCTC
>NZ_WPCE01000277.1 GCF_009742825.1 Halorubrum sp. CBA1125 | reverse complement strand
TGAAAATGTGGAACGACGTCGCCGACACGAGCAGTATCAGTTGCTCACAGCGGAACCGTGGAGCTTCCGGGAGGGCCATATTCAATATGATTGTGAATTGTATAAATAATGACGGGATACCGGTGGGCAAGTGTTTATCATCTCAACACTCGTACTGACTCTATTTATTGTCTTCCGCCACGGGATCATGGACTTCTCATCGGATAGATAACATTCTTACTGAATTAAGCGATCTGTGCTTCACCTGTACTAACCGATTTGCAGAGTAGGTATACCGCCTCCCCTCTGGCTGTTCCCGAACAACTATTCTTCGAGAGAGCTGCGAATCGCCCGGATCTCATCACGAATTTGCTGCCACTGCGTCAGATCTCCAGGGATACTGGATTCCCGTCGAGCGTCGCCACCGAGACCGTCGTCATTCGATGCTGCCCGATCGACGAGTCCCCGGATTGTACGAGGGTCTTCGATCGCCCGGAACGAGAGATCTTCCCCACCAGCGATTTCGAACGTCACTGAGCCGTACCCGAAGATCGACCCCGTGACATCTTGTCCAAAGGAACTGTTCTGGACGGTTTCGAGGTTTGCCTGTGTGACAGACCGGGTCAACACGCCGCGTTTCACGTAAAGTGCTTCGTCCGTAATCACGTACTGTACGCCTTGGAGGGCGAAATACTTCCAGAGCGGGATCGCCACTCCGAGTGGCACAACTGTGAGGAAGAGCGGGGTTCCCCTAGTAACACTGACCACGATCCCGGCGACGAGGAGGAGAACGCCGATCACAACTGCCGGAAGGATAGTAGTGATTCGCGGGCGGCCGGACCATTCGACCGATTCGGTGGTGTCGAGCGGGATAGCCGGGTCGATCGACTCTGTCATGGCTGGCTATCGTTCATCATCCGACTCGTGGTCGGTAGGAGAGTTCTCAGCTCTCTGGTTACTACTCACTGACTCAGTATGATCGGTGTTGACTACACCAGGCGATTGTTCGTCCGTTGCAGTGCCGGTGGTAGATGTCGTGGTCGATGTAGTTCCTGTCGTCTCCTGTTCGTCGAGAGTTGACCGGATTGCTCTGAGTTCGACGAGGATCTCGTCAAGTACGTTACGCTTGGTTTCACCCGATTCCGTCGTCGGTTCACCACGGCTGCCCTTCACACGTTTGTTGATGAGCTCTTGAATCTCGCGCGGGTCGGGCACTGACCGGAACTGCATCTCGATACCGGAGCCGCCAGCGGTCGAGATATCAACGTTTCCGTAGCCGAATCGAGAGCCAAAGAATCCCTGGCTGTAGGAGGTGTTCTGTACTTTTCCGAAGTCGATGCGCTGGACGTCCCGTGAAAGGATTCCTGTCTTCTTGTACAGCCCATCGGTCGTCACAACGTACTGCGTATTCTCGCGCTGGAGGTAGGTTCCGGCGATGATGAATAACCCAATGAGGATTAGAGAAAGAGGAATTCCGACGACAAGCGCTGGGATCAAGCTACTCTCGTGTGGTTTCCCAGACCAAACAATCTCTTCATCCTTGTCGAGGGTTAACCAGTCGCAGTCTCAGGGTCGATAGTAGCTGACTCGGACATACGAGGCACTTTGCCAGATGGCTGTATTAAACTCCCGACAAGACGATGACGATTGTTGCTTGTTGAGACGTTCAGAGCCGTGATGAGTCAACTCCTCCGATACCGAATTTAACCTACTCCCAGGCCGAATGAACAGGTATGTTACGGCAGTTCCTCGGCGCGATCGGCGTTCTCACGGCGCTCGTTCCGGACCGGATCGTGGACGTATTTGAGGCGATCGCGGTCGAGAACTCTGACGAAAATACCGTCCATTCGTGGTTTGGTCTCCTGATTCGGCTGGAAGGAATAGTTATCACGCTTGCCGCGCTCCGTGACGGCCGCCTATACGCGTGGTTGATGAATGTCACCGGAATTTTTGGTGCCGTCTTGCTTTTCATCCCGAGTCTGTACGAGCAAATCGCGGGACCGATCGTGTACGAAGACCCGGAGGTGGTGGAGTGGAACGAGCACCTCACCGACAGTGTCCGCGTGATCGGTGCTGTGTACGTGCTACTCGCGCTTTTCGACCGTCGGCGTCGAAACAGGTCGTGACCGACGACCTCTCCAACCGCACGATCCTTCTCACCGGCGGAACGAGCGGGTTCGGAAGGGTGGCAGCAGTTGACCTCGCGGCGCTCGCGATGGTCGTAGGAGCCGCACGCGGCTGCGCTCCCGGTCCACACTCGCCAGACACCGAGCGCGGCCATCACGTCGACGATGTCACGGGGAACGGTCTGGTAGTCGTCCGGGAAGAACACCCGGAACCGGGTACAGGCTTCTTGCAGCGGGACAGTCTCCCACCAGTCTTTGCTGGAGTCCCAGCTATCGAACATCGCCTCGTCGCTGCCGTCGCCGACGGTCACGCCGTCGATCGGCGTCCAGTCCGCCGGGAGGTGGTCCGTCTCGCCTTCGAGAATCCGGAGGACGGCGTATCGGAGGTACTCGTGGGCTTGGTTATCCACCGTTCGAGCGACCTGATCGTGCTGCTCGGCAACGTGCTCGGCTTCCTCAAGGACTGTTGTGAGATGGGGTTCAGTCATCATTCGACGGAGATCTGAATGCGCCTCCGCCCCTCCGCGGGCGCAGACAAATTAACCAACAGAGCGGAATGAACCCATCACCTTGTTGGTTAACTGAATAAGGACGAGGATTTATCCTCGAGAACGTCGATGAGTTCTTCTGCCGTCCG
>NZ_WPCE01000092.1 GCF_009742825.1 Halorubrum sp. CBA1125 | reverse complement strand
TCGGAGATTCTCTGGCAGTCGGGCGTAGCCCGACGACCTCGCGCTCGGTTCGCGCCCTTCGGGCGCTCACCGGAGCCCAGGGCGAGAGCGAAGCTCTCGCTTGCAGCCGGCGGCAACGCCGCCGGCGACGCCACCGCATCGCAGATCTGTTTATAAGTAGTCACCGAGCAGCGGCTCGACGCGCTCGCGGGTCTCCTCGGGGATCGCCTCGGTCGGCGTGTTGACGGTTCCTTCGAGGGAGGTGTGGGCGTCACACTCGTGGTCCGCGGGGAGCGTCCGGACCGCCTCCTCGACGGCGGCCTTGATCGCCGCCTGGTTCTTCTCGGCGTTTTCGAGGACCTCGTCGAGGGTCACCTCGCTGTCTTCCTTCCAGACGTCGTAGTCGGTGACGCCCGCGATCGTCGCGTACGCGATCTCCGCCTCGCGGGCCAGTTTCGCCTCCGGGATCGCGGTCATGCCGACGAGGTCCCATCCCTGCGATTTGTAGAACTCCGACTCAGCGCGCGTGGAGTACTGCGGTCCCTCGATGCAGACGTAGGTGCCGCCCTTCACGACCTGCGTGCCGTCGGCGTCGTCGGAGCCGTCGGTGTCGCCATCGCCGCCGCCGACGGCGGACCTCGCGGCCGCAGTCAGGTGGTCGACGAGCTCGGGACTGTACGGGTCCGCGAACGGCTGGTGGACGACGACGCCGTCGCCGTAGAAGGAGAGGTCGCGGCGCTTGGTCCGGTCGTAGATCTGGTCCGGGACGACCAGGGTCCCGGGTTCCAGCTCTTCTCTGAGACTCCCGACCGCGTTCGACGCGAAGACGTGGGTGACGCCGACCCGCTTCAGCGCGTACATGTTCGCGCGGTACGGCAGGTCCGTGGGCGAGACGCCGTGGTTCGATCCGTGTCGCGGAAGGAACGCGACCTCCCGGCCCGTGTCCGCGAACTCGCCGATCGTGATCGCGTCGCTGGGCTCGCCGTAGGGCGTGTCGTACTCGACCTCGCGAACGTTCGAGAGCGGGAGCGCCTCGTAGATGCCGCTGCCGCCGATGAACCCGATAGTGCTCATGTCCGACGCTGCGCCCGCTCGCTACTTATAAGGACTGACGTGAGCCGATCGACGCGACGGCCCACGGACGCGACGGTTCATGGCCGCGACGGTCCACGGCCACCACGCTCACGGCCACCACGCCCGCGAACGTCCGGGTCAGTCGTCGGCCTTGGCGGCGAGTTCCGCCTCGGCGGCGTCGGCGGCGTCGCCGTTCGCGTCGTCGCTCTCGCGGTTCGTCTCGGCGTCTGCCGCCTCCTCGGTGGCTCCCCTCTCCGGGTCGGGCCGCGGGAAGTTCGCTATCGTCGCGTCGCGGAAGGCGTCCTCGTCGAACGCGTACTCCGCCTCGAAGAAGTCGAGCACAGTCTGGACGTCGGTCATCGCGTTCTTCAGCGCGGTCGACGCGCCCGGCGAGGGCGTGATGTTGAACAGGATACCGTCGCCGGTGATCTTCGCCTCGCCCATGTCGAGTTCCTTGTTCTCGGTGTCGACGAGCTGCGGCCGCACGCCGCCGTACCCCTTCGCGCGCTCGATGTCGTCGACGTCGACGGTGGGGACGACCTTCTGGACGTGCGGCAGGAACGCGCGCTTGCCGACCGCGGGGAGGTCGTACACGAGGTTCCGCACCACGTAGGGGAACAGGATCCGGTCCGAGAGGACGTTGACGTAGCTCGACACGGCGTCGGGGTCGAATCCGAACACGTCGACGAAGTCGCTCACGGTAGAGATTCGGCCACGTTCGAGCGTGGGGACGACCTTCGCCGTCGGGCCGAACCGGGTGACACCGTCGTCGTGGACGTCGGCGTCGCCGTGAACCGCGGCGAACGGGAGCTTCTTCATCTGGAGGGTGTACACCTTCCCGTTCAACAGGTCGTCGCGAGGAAGAAGCTCCCCGCGACCGGGAGCAGCGACATATCCTCGCCGTACCCCATCTGCTTGGCGAACTGGAGGCTGTGCGAGCCGGCGGCGACGACGACCGCGTCCGCCGCGAAGTCGCCGTCGTCGGTCTCGACGGCGAACCCGTCGCGGGTCTCCTCGACGTTCGTCACCGCGGTCCCGAAGTGGACGGAGACACCCTCCTCCTCGCGGGCGTCCGCGACGAACGACTTCGCGACCGCACCGTAGTCGACGACGTAGCCGTCGGGCGTCTGTAACGCCTTCAGCTCCGTGTCCGGGTCGCGGCCCTCGACGACCTTCGGTTCGAGCGCCGCGATCTCCTCGCGGCCGATCTCGCGCAGCTTCGGGAAGAGGTCGCCGAACCCCTCCTCGCGGTAGCGCTGCTCCAGCTTGGCGACCTCCTCGTCGCCGACGCCGAGCACCATCTTGCTCCGCTTGCTGTGCATCTCGCGGTCGGTGTCGGTCCCCTCCAGATAGCCGGCGAGCAGCTCCGCGCCCTCCTTGACCTCCTCGGCCTTCTCCAGGGTGTAGTTCGTCTCGATGTCTCCGAAGTGGAGCGTCTGGGAGTTGTTCGTCCGGTGTGAGTTGATCGCGGCGGCCTCGCGTTCCTTCTCGATCAGCGTGACGTCGTCGACGTCGGTGAACTTCGCCACCGTGTACAGCAGCGACGCCCCGCTTATGCCTCCGCCCACGATAATCAGATTGGTGTGCTCGGTCATGCGTGATGAACGCTCTCACGTCGCGAGAGGCCCTCCCCCGTTAACCATCTTACCATCTCGAGACCGAAACCGGCGGTAGAGACCCTACGAACGTCGATTACGGTGTTCCACAGTCGTCGAAACACCTCGGCTGGGAGCGAGACGAGGCGCCGTCTCACAGCGTGTTACGCGACTCCTGTCGGGCCGTCGCGGCCGCGGCGAGGCTCTCGTGGACCGTCTCGACGAACCGATCCGGGTGTTCGACGTGCGGGAGCAGCCGGGCGCGGTCGAAGACGACGAGCCGGGCGTCCGCGGCCTCCGCGAGGTCGCGGCCGTCCGCGAGCGGACTCACGTCGGCCTCGCGGCCCCAGACGATCGTCGGGGCGTCGAGGGCCGCGAGCGCGGCCGCCAGGTCGAGGTCGCTGTTGAGGTACCCGGCGACGAACGACGCGGGCGCGAACCGCGCGTTCTCGACGTGCGTCGTGCGCCACTCGTAGTCGAGCCACTCTGCGGTCGCGTTCGACGGGTCGTCGTAGCCGTGGTCGGCGTTGAAGTAGCGGATCGACGGTTTCGAGGCGATCGCGTTGAACAGCGTCTCGCCGACGAGCGGCGATCGCAACAGCTCCCGCAGCCACGCCTTCGGCGGGCTCGGCCCCGCGACCGTCGTGGGACAGACGCCGACGAACCCGCCGAACTCGACGTCGTCGGCCCCGGCCGCGTACGCCGCCGACAGCGAGGAGGCGACGACGGCGGGCTCGTCGAACGCCGTGAGGAAGTCGTGGACGAAGTCCTCGTACAGTGCGGCCGAGTACCGCAGCGGCGGCCGGTCGGACCGACCGTACCCCGGGAAATCGGGAGCGACGACGTGGTAGTCGGCGGCGAGGTCCTCGAACACCGCGCGCCACTCGCCGGACGACCCCGCGGCGTTGATCCCGTGGAGGAGAACGAGGTCGCCGTCCGCCGGATCGCCGGCCTCCGTGTAGGCGACGTCCATCCCGCGCCAGCGGAACGTGCCGTCCTCACCGTCGAGCGGTGCCGCCAGTTCGCCGTCGTAGCGGAGCCCGCTGTTGAGGACCGCGACCGAACCGACGCCGAGGAGGGCGCTGCCGACGAGCGTCCTGAGCTTCATGGAAACCTGTTGGTTCGCGAACGACTTATACCTCGTGGGACCGCGCGCGACAGGAGCCCTGATCCACCGCAAACGCCGAGACGCGCCGCCGGTCCCGTCACTCCTCGTCGGGATCGGCGCGCTCGTCGACGCAGTCGGCGATCGGCTCGACGATCGCCGCCGCGACGGTGTACGGGTCGGTCTCGCGCCGCCTGACCGCGTCGGCGAGCGCGTCGATCCCCCCGTGCCGCTCGATCTCGTCGGCCGCGAGCGCGCCGACGTCCGATCGGACCAGCGTCCGGATCTGCGACGCGTAGCGCCGGCGTTCCGTCTCCGCGATCGCCCCCGACTCTCGGAGGTACGTCGCGTGCGCGTCGAACGCCGCGATCAGCTCCGCGATCCCGTCGCCGGCCTTCGCGACGGTCCGGAGCACCTCGGGCGTCCACTGGTCGGCGGCGGAGCCGCCGTCGTCGCTGGTGGACCGGGCATCGTCGTTGGTGGACCGGGCATCGTCGCTGTCGGCGTCGCCGCTCGCCGCCCCCGCGACCCCGTGGTGGCCCGCGTCGAGTCCCGCCCGAGACCCCTCGCGACGGTGGACCATCTCTTCGAGCTCCGCGAGCGTCCGCTCCGCGCCGTCCATGTCGGCTTTGTTGACCACGAAGACGTCGCCGATCTCTAAGATGCCGGCCTTCAGCGTCTGGATGTCGTCGCCGGAGCCGGGCTGGACGAGCACCGCGACGGTGTCTGCGGTGCGGACGATGTCGACCTCGTTCTGTCCAGCCCCGACCGTCTCGACGATCACGACGTCCTTCCCGAAGGCGTCGAGCGCCGTCACCGCGTCCGCGGTGGCCATCGAGAGTCCGCCGAGCTGCCCGCGCGCGCTCATCGACCGGAAGAACACGTCCATGTCGCCGACGTTCGACCCCATGCGGATCCGATCGCCCAGCACGGCCCCGCCGGTGTACGGCGAGGAGGGATCGACGGCGATCACGCCGACCGTGTCTCCGCGGTCGCGGTAGGCCGCCGCGAGCTTGTCGACGAGCGTCGACTTCCCGGCGCCGGGCGCCCCGTGACCCCGATCACGTCCGCGCCGCCGGTGTGTCCGTGTAACGCCGAGACGATCGCCCGGTACCCGGCGGATCGGTTCTCGATCCGCGTGATGACGCGCGCGAGCGCCCGGTGGTTCCCCGCGAGGAGGTCGGCGAGGAGGTCGGCGTCGCCGTCGCGGAGATCGTCGCCGGCGCGGCGGTCGTTGCCCGCGCGACGGTCGGTGTCGCCGTCGTCGAGGTCGTCGTCGACGCGGCGGTCGTCGCCCTCTCGAACCCCGTCCGCCGCCTCCGGGTCGTCCGATCCGTCCATCTACGCGCGTGCCGGGACGTTCGCCCGGATGAACTCGATCGTCTCCTCCATCGGCGTGCCCGGGCCGAACACCTCGGCGACCCCCATCTCCTTGAGATCCTCCTCGTCGTCGTCGGGGACGATCCCGCCGACGAGCACGAGGGTGTCCTCGAACGCGCCGTACTCTTTCAGCCCCTCGATCACCTTCGGCACGAGGGTGTTGTGCGCCCCCGAGAGGATCGAGATCCCGAGCACGTCGACGTCCTCCTGAACGGCCGCCTGCACGATCTCCTCGGGCGCGCGGTGGAGCCCCGAGTAGACGACCTCGAAGCCGGCGTCGCGGAACGCCCGCGCGATCACGTGCGCGCCCCGGTCGTGGCCGTCGAGCCCGACCTTCGCGACCAGACACCGGATGGCCCGCTCCTCCTGTTCGACGCTCATGATCGGTACTGCGTCGCGGCACCGTTTGACTCTGACGGCCGTTCGGGGCCGTCTGCTCCGTGCGTCCGGATCGAGCCCCACCGGGCTCCCGGTACCGGTACCGCACCGCTCGCGGCCGACGCGCGGTGTTTCGCCCCTCGCGGCCGACGGGTTAAACGCGGTGACGCCCGTACGTGTCGACAGCCATGTCACCGCCTCCGTCCGACGCGTCGACGCCGTCGTCGCCGTCCGACCGGCTGCCCGCCGACACCCGTCTCGGCCGCACCGCGCTCCGCGTCGCCGACCTCGACGCGACGACCGCGTTCTACCGCGACGTCGTCGGGCTCGCCGTCCTCGACCGCGACGGCGACCGGGCGACGCTCGGCGTCGACGAGACGCCGCTTCTCGTCCTCGACCGCGACGGCGACCGCCCCGCCCGGGACCGGACCGAGGCGGGACTGTTCCACGTCGCCTTCCGGGTCCCCTCGCGCGCCGCGCTCGGAGCGGCGCTCGCCCGGGTTCGCGAGCGGTGGCGGCTCGGCGGCGCCTCCGACCACCGCGTCAGCGAGGCGCTGTACCTCGACGATCCCGAGGGTAACGGCGTCGAGATCTACCGCGACCGCCCGCGCGAGTCGTGGCCGGTCGCCGCCGACGGGACCGTGAACATGCCGACCGAGCCGCTCGACCTCGACGCGGTCGCGGCGGCCGCGGCGGACGAGACGGACGGAACTGGCGATAGCGACCTCGTCGACCGCGCCCCGTCCGGTACCGACGTCGGCCACGTCCACCTGGAGGTCACGTCGCTCGCGGCGTTCGAGGCGATATACGTCGACGGGATCGGCTTCGAGCTCGGGATGACCGGCCCCGAGGTCCGGTTCGTCGCCGCCGGCGGCTACCACCATCACCTCGCCGCGAACACGTGGCGCGGACGGACCGACCCCGCGACCGGACGCGGCCTCGCGTGGTTCGAAGTCGTCGTCCCCGACGCGGCCGCGCTGGCGGGGGTTCGCGAGCGGCTCGACGCGGTCGGCGACCGCCGCCAAGACGACCGCGACGACGTCGGCGTCGTCGAGCGCGACGACGGGATCGAAGTGACCGACTGCGACGGGATCGTGGTCCGCGTTCGGACCGAGTGACGACCGTCCGGTCGCCGGCTCCGCGTGGAGGGTCGGATCCTCCTCCGTCGGTCACTCGGGGGCGACCAGCTTGTAGCACATCCCCGGCTGATCGTCCGTGTCCTCCGGGGCACGCTCCGCGTAGTACACCGCGTCTCCGGTCGCGAGCGCGGCGCTCGTCGCCTCGCCGCGCCCCTCCACCGACCAGGTGATGGACCCGTCCTCGCGGGAGAGCGCGTAGAGCCGCGCGTCGTAGGCCCCGGCGAGGACGTGCTCGCGGGTCGCCACCGCGCTGCCGGTGACCAGGTCGCCGACCCCGGTCGACCAGACCTCCTCGCCGGTGGCGATGTCGATCGCGTAGACGTTCCCGTCGTGGCTCCCGACGTACGCGGTGCCGTCGTGGACCGCCGGCGCGCACATCACCTTCCCGCCCGTCTCGAACTCCCACAGCCGGGTCCCGTCGACCACGTCGACGCCGGTGACCGTCTCCGCCCACGACGGGACGACGGCGACGCCGCGGTAGACGGCGATCGGCGCCTTGACATCGTCGCCGGTGTCGTACGTCCACTCTCGCTCTAAGTCCGGGAACGACCATGCGTAACAGTGCCCGTCGTTCGAGCCGCAGAGCAGTCGGTCGCGCTCGAGGTCGATCGCAACCGTCGAGTGGGGGTGGTCGGTCGGCCGGTCGTCGGTCCACTCGATATCGCCGCTCTCGGCGTCCAGCGCCACGACGCTCCCGCTCGGGGTCGCGAACTCGGCGGCGACGTACAGCCGCCCGTCGTGGTAGGTCGGGCTCGCCCCGATCGCGTCGCTGATCTTGGTCTGCCACTCGATCTCGCCGTCCGCGAGCGACAGCGCCGTGACCACCCCGCCGTAGTCGCCGATGTAGGCCGTCCCGTCCGCGACGGCGGGCGTCCCGTGGCTCCCCCGCTGGGCGTCGGTGAACGACGTCGACCAGTTCACCTCGCCCGCCGCCGTGATCGACCTGATCCGACCGGTGTCGTCGGCGATCAGGATGTTCCCGTCGGGCGCCAAGAGCGGGCTCCCCTTCGAGGCCGTGTGATCACCGTGGTTGGTCGGGAGCGCCCATCGGACCTCGACGGCCTCCGGGATGCTCGTGTCGATGAACCCGGTGTTCAACAGCCCCTGCCGGAACTGCGTCTCCAGGCCGTTCGAGGCCGGAGGGCCGAACACGTCCTCGTCCGTCTCGTTCGGCGAGTCATCGCTCCCGTCTTCGCCGTCGGCCGGCGACTCCGTCGAGTCCCCGAACGAGAGACAGCCGGCGGATACCGCGACACCGGCGGTCCCGGCGGTCCGAAGCACGTCGCGACGCGTCCGTTCGTCCATGTGAGTCGATCCGCGGGTGAGTATAAAAATCCACCACGACCGCGTGCGCCGTATCGACCCGTTCTCCGTCGCGGCGTGGCGTCCGTGTTGCCGATCGATGAGGACGCCAGACCAACCGTGTTCATATCCGCCCTTCGCCCTATCGATTCGTTCTATACAGTCTACAGGACGAGACCGCTGACACCCTGCGTCCGTGGTCGCACGCCACCACGCCTCGCGCCCTCCCGCGCGCTCGCCGGGGTGCTGACCGACTCGTCTCGTGTGCGGATCGTGACTCGCGCGCTAACCGCGAAATCGGCCGACTGCGGCGGCGATCTCGGACGGCCGTATAGGCCCGTCGGAACCGGCGGACGGCCACCGAAGGGTTGCCTTTATCAGCGCGCCCGGCCAACGGAAGCGTAATGCGAACACCGACTGGCGACCTCTCTGACGGGCCCGACGTAGAGCTGGGCCGCGACCAGCCCGTCTTCGGGCCGGAGCTTGGCGAGTTCGAACACAGCGACCGCCGCGCCGCACAGTCCGACGGCGAGGGCGAGATGAAGACCGGCACGACGACCGTCGGGATCCGGACCGCCGACGGCGTCGTGATGGCGACCGACATGCGCGCCTCCCTCGGCGGCATGGTCTCCTCGAAGGACGTCCAGAAGGTCGAAGAGATCCACCCCCGCGGCGCCCTGACGATCGCCGGCTCCGTCTCCGCCGCGCAGAACCTCATCTCGACGCTGCGCGCGGAGACCAGCCTCTACGAGACCCGTCGCGGCGAGGACATGTCCATGGAGGCGCTCTCGACGCTCACCGGGAACCTCCTCCGGACCGGCGCGTTCTTCATCGTCCAGCCGATCCTCGGCGGCGTCGACGACGAGGGACCGCACATCTACTCGATCGACGCCCTCGGTGGCACGACCGAAGAGGAGTACACCGTCACCGGCTCCGGCTCCCAGTACGCCCTCGGTGTCTTAGAACAGGAGTACAGCGAGGCGCTCACCGTCGACGAGGCCAAGACCGTCGCCGCGAAGGCGATCCAGTCCGCCGTCGAGCGCGACCTCGCGTCCGGCAACGGGATCAACGTCGCCGTCGTCACCGACGAGGGCGTCGACATCACGCGCTACAAGGACTTCGACGGCCTCCTGTAGGTCGTCCGACAGTCGGCAGCTCATTCTAGCGGTTATCGCGTCGCCGTTCAGGCCCGGTTTTCCTCGACGTCCTCGCGGTCTGGCGGCGAGCGGATCCCGTCGCCCCAGTAGAACCGCGGGCCGAGCACGAGGTACCCGCACGCGAGGAACAGCAGCGCGAACGCGAACCCCTCGCCGATCCACGGCGGGAGAGAGGCCGTGGCCATCTGGCCGACCGGGGTGAGGATCACGGCCGCCTGCACGACGCCCATCACGAGCGCGTCCTGCGCGTGGAGGTCGGGGTACGTGATCGTCGACCCCATGAGCAGCGCGAAGGCCGCGGCGGCCGCGACGAGCAGCGCCGGGGCGGTGTACCCGGCGATCACCGCCGCGGCGAGGACGGTCGCCGCCAGCGTCGTCGGCACGCCGACCGTCTCGCGCTCGCCGCTGTCGTAGGCGGTGTACATCCCGAGCCGGGCGACCGCCATGGCGACGAACAGCGACGCGGCGCCCAGTCCGACCGCGACGAATCCGGGGTCGCTCTCGAACGATCTCGCGTCGAGGACGGCGACCGCGACGAGCGTCGCCGGCGCGACGCCGAACGAGGCGACGTCGGCGAGCGAGTCGAGGTACGGACCCGCCTCGCTCGACCCGCGGTGCCGGGCGACGACGCCGTCGAGTCCGTCGGCGACGGCCGCGAGCAGCACCAGCCGGGCCGCGAGTTCGAGGTCGACGGTGGCGGCGACGACGGCGAGGAAGCCCACGGCGGCGTTCGCCACGGTCACCGCGTCCGCGAGTCCGAGCCGGCCGACGAACCGCAGAGGCATACCGTATCGGTCGACGAGCCGCGTTTTAGGGCTTGTTATTGACCCGCCGGGCCAAATCCACGCGGCGTGACTCGTCCGCGGACCGCCCGAGAGCGCGTCGAGATCGGTGACGGTGCGAAGTATTAAGCGTGCGATGGCCCAAGACCGTCGCATGGATCCGATTCCCCTCCAAACCGGGTTCGGCCTGGTGAGTATCGGACTGCTGTTTCTGGTGTTAGTGGTCCTCACGATCTGGCAGTCCGTCGCCATCGTCGACGCCTACGAGAAGGAGGCGCTCACGGTGTTCGGCGAGTACCGGAAGCTGCTCGAGCCCGGCATCAACTTCATCCCGCCGTTCGTATCGCGGACGTACCCGTTCGACATGCGCACCCAGACGCTGGACGTGCCGCGTCAGGAGGCGATAACGCGGGACAACTCGCCGGTGACGGCGGACGCGGTGGTGTACATCAAGGTGATGGACGCGAAGAAGGCGTTCCTCGAGGTGGACAACTACAAGAAGGCCGTCTCGAACCTCGCCCAGACCACCCTCCGGGCGGTCCTCGGCGACATGGAACTCGACGACACGCTGAACAAGCGCCAGGAGATCAACGCGAAGATCCGCAAGGAGCTGGACGAGCCGACGGACGAGTGGGGGATCCGCGTCGAGAGCGTCGAGGTCCGCGAGGTCAATCCCTCGAAGGACGTCCAGCAGGCGATGGAGCAGCAGACGTCCGCCGAGCGCCGGCGGCGGGCGATGATTCTGGAGGCGCAGGGGGAGCGTCGGTCGGCGGTCGAGCAGGCGGAGGGGGACAAGCAGTCGAACATCATCCGCGCGCAGGGGGAAAAACAGAGCCAGATCCTTGAGGCGCAGGGGGACGCGATCTCGACGGTCCTGCGCGCGCGTTCGGCCGAGTCGATGGGCGAACGGGCGATCATCGAGCGCGGCATGGAAACCTTAGAGGAGATCGGGAAGGGCGAGTCCACCACCTTCGTGCTCCCCCAGGAACTCACGAGCCTGGTCGGCCGCTACGGCAAGGCGCTTTCGGGCTCCGACGTCCAGCAGATGGACGGGCTCGAGGGCAAGGAGTTCGACGAAGAGACCGAACAGCTGCTCGGGTTGGAGGACATCGAGTCGGCGTTAGAAGAACTCGACTCCTACGCCGACGAGAACCTCTCGACGAGCCGGGACGGCGAGGAGATCCCGGACGCCGAGATAGAGGAGTTCGAGGTCGACGAGGCCGACATCGACCTCGAAGCGGAGACGGAGCGCCCGAGCGACTGATCGGCCGGGTCGAACTCGGCCGGGGGAGACGATTTTTCCGGGCGATTCAGGGGCGCCAGCGGTCGGGGTCGACCGCCCAGAGGAGGCCGACGGCGACCCCG
>NZ_WPCE01000184.1 GCF_009742825.1 Halorubrum sp. CBA1125 | reverse complement strand
GACCTCCCGCCGGGGACCGGCGACACCCAGCTCACGATCCTCCAGACGCTGCCGCTGACGGGCGCGGTGATCGTCACCACGCCCCAGGAGGTCGCGCTCGACGACGCCGTGAAGGGCCTCCGGATGTTCGGCAAACACGACACGAACGTCCTCGGGATCGCCGAGAACATGGCCGGGTTCCGGTGTCCCGACTGCGGGAGCCGCCACGACATCTTCGGATCCGGCGGCGGGAAGGCACTGGCAGACGAATACGACCTCCCGTTCCTCGGCGGCGTCCCGCTGGACCCGGCGATCCGCACCGGCGGCGACGACGGGAAACCGGTCGTGCTGGAAGACGGCGAGACCGCGGACGCGTTCAAGGTGATCGTCGAGAACGTCGCGAACAACGCCGGCGTCGTCCGACGCCGCGGGGTGGCCGAGGGGCGATGACGGCGCGTCGAGGAGACGACGTCGGTGGCGACGACGGGGACGACGAGCGCCGAGAAGAGGGCGACGGCACCGACGACGAGCGCCGAGAAGAGGGCGACGGCACCGACGACGAGCGCTACGGAGACGCCGCCGTCGGCGACCCGGTCGTGCCCGCGGACGTCGCGGACGCGGACCTCCCCGCGGACGCGGAGGTGCGGGCGCTCCTTCGCGAGGTCGCCGACGACGTGCGCGGCGACAGCTCGGAGAGCAAGCAGCTCTCGGCGATCCTCTACCGGGTGTCGGACCTGTACGACCCCGACGAGCAGACCTCGCCCGAAGCGATCTACCGCAACGTCCGGCACATCATGCGGATCAAAGCGACCGGCGGTCTCCGCCGGTAACCGTCTCTCGGCGCCTCGGGATCCGTCGGCACCGGGTCGACCCCGGGAGCGAGCGTCCTCGTCGAGCGCGTCGGCTCGGCGGACCCACCCCTCGAACCGTCAGAGTGACCCTCTCGGCTCCCGAAGGCGCCGGCATGGACCTGACGACGGCGCTCGACGCCGGCGGCGGTCTCGTCTGTGTCGTCGGTGCGGGCGGCAAGAAGTCGACGCTGTACGCGCTGGCCGACCGACTCGACCGCGCGGCGGTGACCGCGACCGTCCGCATCCCGATCTTCGACGACCGCGTCGCGACGGTGCGCGTGACCGACGACCCGGTCGCGGCCGTCGCGGACGCCGGCTCGAACGACTGGCCGCTCGGGCTCGTGCCCGGACGCGATCGGTCGGACCGTTACCAGGGGTACGACCCCGACACGGTCGACGGGATCCACGAGGCGGTCGTCGAGAACGAAGGGACCGCGGCGAGCGGCGAGGCGGCTCCGGCGACGCTCGTGAAGGCCGACGGCGCGCGCGTCCGCGAGTTCAAGGCGCCCGGCGAGAACGAGCCGCAGATCCCCGACGCGGCAGACGTCGTCGTGCCGATCGCGAGCGCGCACGTCGTCGGCGAGCCGCTCTCCGCGGAAGCCGTCCACCGCCCCGAGCGAGTCGCCGACCTGACCGGTCTCTCGCTCGGCGAGGAAATTCGGCCCGCTCACGTCGGCGCGGTGCTGGCGAGTCCCGACGGTGGACTGAAGGGTGTCCCCGACGGTGCGACCGCGATTCCGGTCGTCAACAAGGTCGACACCGACGCGCACGCGACCGACGCTCGAGCGATCGCGGAGACGGTCCTCGCCAACGCCGACGTCTCCCGAGTCGTGTTGACGCGGCTCGTCGCGTCGGACCCGGTCGTCGAGGTCGTCGCGTAGGTGCCGCTACGACGAGTGCTCGCGGTCTCCGGTCGGTCCTAACGCGTCCGGGGCCGCTCGCCAGAGCGCCCGGTAGAGCGTCCAAGCGTCGACTGCGGTCCGGTCCATCACCGACCGGCAGGCTCGATCGAAGCGCCGGTACACCTCGGGTGAAGGCGACTCCGGGTACGGTCCGTCGAGCGCTCCCGTGGCCGCCAGCGCGTCCCACGTTCGCGGGTCCATCGCGACGAAGCGCTCCGGGTCGAGGAACTGGAGGAAGGCGGTGGCGACCGGCACGTCCACCCCGTCGAGGTCCGTGAGGGTCGCCAGGGCGGCGTCGAGGTCCTCACCGGTCACGGGGGATTCCTCCTCGCCGGTCACCTCGCTCGCGACCGTACCGAGGACGTCGAGGACCTCCCCGAAGTCGTTGTCCGCGAAGGCGTCCTCCGCCTCGCGCCGCTCGCGGTCCGGGTAGTCACCGAGGTACCGCCGGAAGTACCACCTCACGACCCACTGAACGTCTCGGCGTCCGTACTCGCCGCCGGCCAGCGTTTCGGGGAGCGTCGCGACGTGCTGGCGTTCCACGTCGTACAGCGGCTCGTTCGCGGCGTACTCTCTGGCGCGCTCGCGAATCGATCCTTCGGTCAGTTCCATCGCCCGCGGATACGTCGGCCCCACGGATGAACGTTCGTCCCCGTCGGTCGCCGCGGTTCCCTCGGCGATGCGAGCGGCCACCCGGCGTTCCGTGTGAGCGTCTCGGACCGCCAACGGATATCCCCTCATCCGTACTATCAGATATAGTATTGTTATTAAATAATATCATATATTTATAATTATATCACGCTCCGCGGCGGCGACGTCGAGGCTACCGGGACCGATGGGAACGAACATCGTTCGGTCCACTCCTACCGTTTCGTGGTCGGCGTCCAACACCTCGCCTATCGTCGCGTTCAGGTCTGCGGCCGACCTCTCGTTTCGCGCCGTCATGTCGGCCAGCGCGCCACATTGGAGGTACTACCCGACGTGAGAGACTGCGATCCGGTCCGCGTCGCCGGACGTCTCGTCCGGCAGTTCTCGGTACGACCCGAGAACGGCACGGAGACCGTCGATATCGGTCCAGTCAGGATTCACTACCGGCATCTTCGCGTCAGTAACGGTGACGACGGCGTCGCTCCGCGAGGGGGTTTCCGGAACCTCACAGATCGTCAAATTCGCCTCGATCCGATCGCTCGTTCGAGCAACGAGATCGGCGGCTGTGTCGCCATTACTATCATATTAATAGAAATCATTGATAAGATATGGTTTGCCAGCTACGGTGACCTGGAACGCCCCCGAAAATCCGCACCGAAAACGACCACCGATCCGGGGCGGTAGTTCGAAGAGACGGCATGAACGGCGATCGGTGCATCGACTTGATGCCGGCGAAGGTGCTCGATGCGGTCGACACGATCGAACTGAAACTCGAAGACCAGTGACCGTTCGGTATGTGTAGAGTGGTACCGTGTCCAATTATTTTGATTACGAACTTACGGATGTAATTCCTTCCGGGGGAGAGGATACAGGGCACCGCGATCGCAAGCCGGGAGGATGTGATCTGTGATACAGAACAGCCTCGTCGCTCCTCCGACGCGAGCAATTCGACAGTTAGAACGCCTCTGACTGGAATTTCTTCACAGATTGCGTTATCTGTGACGAAGACACACAGTGACGATATCGACGCGGATGACGGTAGTTCATCCCACTCAGCGAGCGTTCATAATTCCCTATGTAAGAACGATTTTCGGTGGTGCGCGATCGTGGATCGGCGAACACGATAGTGGGTGGATCACGTCGGGCGGTTCGATCGTCTCTCGAGCAAAGGCGATCGTCGTCTGCCCCCGAACCGGGCCATCGTGTTTTTCATAATAGAACTAATTCCAGATCACGGAGAACGCTTGGAATTACCCTCCGATCGACGGCGCATCGTCGAGACACGAGTGCATCGACTCTCGCTGTCGACGGTCGTCGTCTGGGCCTCGATGAGCCCACTATCACGACACCTATGCGAATCCCTGCTGTGGCGGCTTACGATCTCACGAATGCCGTGTCACGGATCCCGCCTCAATGTCACGGATCTCAACTCGCTCTCGATTCGCTCCGTTTCGCGCGGACCGCTGACGTCTCCGGCGGACGGCTCCCGCCTCGTGCACTTTGCGTTCGGATCGCGGAGTCCGAGCCCAATCGAGAGCCGTATTTGATCGCTCGCAACATCGCTTAAATCTTGTGAGGCTCCCGGAAACCTTGTGAGGCACTCGGTCGAGAAACGCCGGCGTGGCGCGGTGCCGCCGCACGAAAGCGTTTTGAGATCGGACGACGAATGGGTTCCATGGCCACATTTCAGGGGTATCCGAGGTCTGACGGGCCACCGGGAGTCAGGAACTACGTGGCGGTGCTCCCGCTTTCCGTCGCCGCGTCGCCGGTCGCGAGCGAGATCGCCGACCGGAGCCGAGAGGACGTCCGTGCGACGCCCCACCAGTTGGGCGGCGATCCGCCGACGGACGCCAGAGAACAGGTCGAGCGAACGCTCGCCGGCATCGGTCGCAATCCGAACGTCGGGGCGGCGCTCGTAGTAGAACTCGGGACGGAAGCCATAGACGGCGACCGCATCGTCGACGACATCGCGGCCGCCGGCCGTCCCGTGTCGAGGCTGTCGCTCCGCGACGCGGGCGGAACGGCGGCGTCGGTCGACGCCGGCGTCGAGACGGCGGCCGACCTCCGGGAAGAGATCGCGTCGCTGGAGCGGGTCGAGTGCGACGCGTCGTCGCTGATATTCGGCGTGGAGTGTGGCGGCTCGGACGCGACGAGCGGGATCGCGGCCAACCCGGCCGTCGGCGCGGCCTGCGACCGGCTCGTGGAGGACGGCGGGACGGCCTCCTTCTCGGAGACGCCGGAGTTCATCGGCGCCGAGCACATCCTCGCCGAGCGCTGCGTCGACGACGAGCTTCGGGAGCGGCTCCTCGAGCGCGTCGACCAGCGCGAGGCCGCCGCCCAGCTGATGGGTGTCGACCTCCGCGGGGCGCAGCCGAGCCCCGGCAACCAGGAGGGCGGGCTCACGACGATAGAAGAGAAGAGCCTCGGGGCGATCTCCAAGGGCGGGACCACGCCGGTGCAGGGCCTCGTCGAGTACGCGGAACGGCTTCCGGAGAGCGGGGGGCTCGTGCTCATGGACACCCCGGGGTACGACGTCGAGAGCGTCGTCGGCAAGGTCGCCGGCGGCGCACAGGTGGTCGCGTTCACCACGGGACGGGGATCGACGACCGGAAACCCCATCGCGCCCGTCATCAAGGTGACCGGGAACCCCTCGACGGCGAAGAAGCTCGCGTCGAACATGGACGTCGACGCGAGCACCGTGCTCGACGGCGAGTCGATCGAGTCCGTCGGCGACCGCGTCTACGAGACGCTGCTGGCCGTCGCCGGCGGTCGCCAGACGGCGGCCGAACAGCGCCGGCTCGAAGAGTTCGCGATCAACGAGATCCAGCCGGCTGAGCTGGCCGAACGGGGGGGGACACGCATGAAGGGACGCGTCTTCGACGACGTCGCGCTCCACATGGCCGAGGCGGACAACGTCGTCACCGCGATCACCGACCTGGAGGAAGGCGATACGTTCGCCGCGGACGACGGCGAGATAGAACTCCGAGAGGACGTCCCGTTCGGCCACAAGATCGCGCTGGTGTCGCTCTCGCCCGGCGATCGCGTCGTGAAGTACGGCGAGATAATCGGAGCCGCCACGGATCCGATCCGGCCCGGCGAGTGGGTGCACACGCACAACTGCGAGAGTACGCGCGGCCGTCCAGACGCGGACGCGACCGAGGAGGTGAACGCCTGATGACGCCGCCGACCGACGCGGACGCGTCTCTCGACGGCACCCCGACCGCCGCCGACGG
>NZ_WPCE01000371.1 GCF_009742825.1 Halorubrum sp. CBA1125 | reverse complement strand
CGAGCGGTTCGACGAGTTCCTCGAGTACCTCGTTACGGTGGGCTTCGCGGACGAACGCCACGAGCTCCGCTGACCGACAGAGCGGTTTTTTGAACGCCCCTGAGGGGTGCGGCGCGGTCTGAACAGACGCAGTCGCCGTGAACTTGATTCGGTGAACACGATGTCCACGACCAGAGACTCGTCGGTCTCCTTCGACCAGACCGACACGCGATCCGACGACATGAACAGCACGATCGAACAGTGGATCGACGACCTCGTCGACAACGAGGGGACGCGCAGGCCAGCGCGGAGTTCCAGGAGTGGCTTGACGTCCAGAGTCGCTTCCATGACTACTCCTACCGCAACACGCTCCTGATCAAGCGGCAGTGTCCCGAGGCGACCAGGGTGGCGGGCTACCGGACATGGCAGGAGGAGTTCGACAGGCACGTCCAGGAGGGGGAGTCGGCCATCTGGATCTGGGCGCCGATCATCACCAAGCAGTGTCCAGAGTGCGAAAACTCGCCAAACTACCACGAGAACAGTGACTGTGACTACGACGAGACATCGCCTGAAGAGTGGTCCGAGGGCCTGGTGGGGTTCAAGCCCGCTCCGGTGTTCGACGTCTCCCAGACCGAGGGCGAACCGCTCCCCGACCTGGAACACGGAAGCGACTGGGGACGCCGGCGACCTCGTCGAACAGTTGACTGCCGCCGCTGACGACCTCAGCGTGACGGTGCGGATCGTTCCAGCCGAGGAGTGGACCCACGGCGAGGCGAAGGGCATCTGCGAGCAGCTAAGCCTCGTCGACGTTCAGCCGCTCGTCGAGGTACGCGATCGGGAGAACGAGGCCGACCTTGCGCGGACGCTGATTCACGAGTACGCACACGCCCTGCTCCACTTCGACGTCGACGACGACACCGAGCGGGCGAAGCGCGAAGTCGAGGCCAAGGCGGTCGCCTACGTCGTCGGGCGCTACTGTGGGTTGGACACCAGCGGGTCGGCGTTCTACCTCGCTGCGTGGGAGTCGGACGATCCCGAGGTCGTTCGCGAGCGGCTCGGACGGATCAGTCGGACGGCAGAAGAACTCAGTCGACGTTCTGCGAGGATAAATCCTCGTCCTTATTCAGTTAACCAACAAGGTGATGGGTTCATTCCGCTCTGTTGGTTAATTTGTCTGCGCCCGCGGAGGGGCGGAGGCGCATTCAGATCT
>NZ_WPCE01000078.1 GCF_009742825.1 Halorubrum sp. CBA1125 | reverse complement strand
AAAAAGGTGGATATGCACGCCGACTCTAACGGACGATTCACCGACAAACGGTGCACACAACTCCTCGTGACGTGTGCGATGAATCCTCGGTCTATCCGAACTTGCCCGTGATGTAGTCCTCGACGCGCTGCTCTTCGGGGTCCTCGAAGATCTTCGTCGTCTCGTCGTACTCGACGAGCCGGCCGCCGGTGAGGAACACCGCGGTCCGGTCGGAGATGCGCGCCGCCTGCTGCATGTTGTGCGTGACGATGATCACCGTGTACTCCTGGGCGAGGTCGTCGATCAAGTCCTCGATCTTCGAGGCCGCGACGGGGTCGAGCGCCGAGGTCGGCTCGTCCATCAGGATGACCTCCGGGTCGGGCGCGATCGCCCGAGCGATACAGAGCCGCTGTTGCTGTCCGCCGGAGAGGTCGAGCCCCGAGGAGTCGAGCTGGTCTTTCACCTCGTCCCAGAGCGCGGCCCCCTTCAGCGACTCCTCGACGCGCTCGTCGACGTCGCCCTCGTACCCCTGGATCTTCAGGCCGTACGCGACGTTGTCGCGGATCGACTTCGGGAACGGGTTCGGCTTCTGGAACACCATCCCGATCTTCCGACGAAGCGCGACGGGGTCGACGTCGTCGTCGTAGACGTTCTTCCCGCCGAACTCGACGTCGCCTTCGACCCGGCAGACGTCGATCATGTCGTTCATCCGGTTGACACACCGGAGGAACGTCGACTTCCCGCAGCCGGACGGACCGATGAGCGCCGTGACGCGCTTCTCGGGAATCTCGATCGACACGTCGTCGAGCGCCTGTTCGTCGCCGTAGTAGACGTTCAGGTTCCGCGCCGCGACCGCGGTCGCCGCCCCCTGTGTCGTCCGGTCGTTCGACTCCGCCTGTACCTCCGTCGTGATGAGCGAGTCGCTCGATGGTGTGTTACTCATGTTAGGTCCCCCGTTCCGCGCGGTTCCGTAGCAGTATCGCCGTCCCGTTCATCCCGATGAGCACGATCAGTAGCGTGATGACGCCCGCCGCGACGACGCCGTACCGGAACTCCGCCTGCGGGTAGTTCGCCCACGCGTAGATCTGCATCGGCATCGCGCTGAACCGGCTGAAGAGGCTGTTCGGCGCGCTGAACACCGTCGTCGCCGCTCCGATCATGATGAGCGGCGCGGTCTCGCCGATCGCCCGGCCGAGCGCCAGGATCGTCCCGGTCAGGATACCGGGCAGCGCCTCCGGCAACACGACGTTCTTCGTCGTCTGCCAGCGCGTCGCGCCCATCGCGTCGGACCCGCGCCGGAGGTCGTCCGGCACCGACCGGATCGCCTCCTGCGCCGAGATAATCGTGATCGGGAGGATGAGAAGCGACAGCGTCAGCGACGCGGTCACCGCCGTCCCGTAGCCCAACCCGAGGAGGTTCGCGAACAGGCCCAGTCCCAGGAGCCCGTAGACGACCGACGGGATGGCGGCCAGGTTCGCGATGTTGACCTGGAGCAGCCGCGTCAGCGACCCGACGATCCCGCTCTCGGCGGTGTACTCCTCTAAGAAGACCGAGGTCCCGACCCCGAGCACGAACGAGAGCACCGCCACCAGCGCGATGATGATGACGGAGCCGACGATGGCCGGATAGAGCCCGGCCTCCGCCGCCGTCGTCGAGGGCGCCTCCGTGACGTAGTTGGCGTCGAGCCACGGATCCGGCGCCGGTACCCCCCACGCCTCGACGATCAGCGCGCCGGCGATCACGCCGACGCCGAGCAGGAGGGGGAGCCCGAGCCCGACCAGCCCGTCCCGGCTGGCGACACCCGGTGGACGTAGACAGCCGTCGGCACGCCGGTCAGCGCGACCACGAGCAGCGTGGTGGGGCCGGGCAGGCCGACGCTTCCGCCGAGGAACCCGCCGGCGGCCGCGAGCGCGAGCGGGACGCCGCCGACCGCGAGGGCCGCACCCCGGCTCCCGCGGGCGCGACGAGGAGCGCGCCGGCGACGGCAACCGGGACCGCGAGCGTCCACAGATAGATGATGAGATCCGACGGGTACGTCGCGACGACGCCGCGGAGGAACACGGCGGCGACGAGCCCGACGAGTCCGACCGGAAGCGCGGCCGTCGTCGCCCGGTCCGCGTCGCGCCGGCGGCCGTACGCGTACAGCGCCGCGGCCGGGAGGACGCCGAGCGTGTACGCGAGGAACCAGACCAGTTCGTCGAACACCAAAAAGAGGGTGCCGACCGCGAGGCCGATCGCGACCCCGCCGACGAGTCGGCCGAGCAGCCCGAAGCCGACCGCGCCGACGCGCCCCTTGTTCCCGACGTACGCGAGGTACGCCGTGGCGGGCGCGACGACGGCAAAGAGGTACGTGAGCTGCCAGCTGAGTCGCGGGATCTCCACGACGAGCGCCTCGATCGCGGTGAAAGCCGCGGCGACGACGACGAGTCCGCCGCCGAGGGCGCCGAGGACGCGCCGGGTCACTTCTCGGTCGGAAACGCTGTACAGACAGAACGCGTGGAACGGCACCACGAGGGTGAGAAAGTACGTCAACAGCCACTCGGGGCTCGCGTTCGCCAGGTCGAAAGCGTCGATCGCGACGTACACCAAGAGGATGCCGAGCGCGACGAGCCCCGCCACGCTCGCGCTGAGCGAGAGGTACTCGAACACGAACCCTCTCGCTCGACTGACCTGGTCGAACTCGGTCGCGTTCTCGCTGTCGGTCGGGTTCACGTTGTCGGTCGCCATCAGTACTCCTCCCTGTAGCGTTCCGCGATGATGTCACTGAGCACGTTCATTGCGAGCGTCACCACGAACAGCGCGAGCCCGAGCGCGAACATCGAGTCGTACGGAATCGTCCCGCCCGTGAGGTCGCCGCCCGCGATCTGCACCATCGCGACGGTGATCGTCATCCCGGACTGCAAGAGCACGTCGGCGGGATTGACGTACGGGATTCCGAAGACGGCCTCCTGGACCGCCGGCATCCGCGCCTGCGCGCCCATCGCGACGACGACGATCATCGTCTCGCCGACGGCGCGAGACACCGCAAGGATGTACGAGGAGGCGATCCCCGAGATGGAGGCGGGCACGACGATTCCCGTCGAGACCTCGAACTTCGTCGCGCCGAGGCCGTAGCCGGCCTGTCTGAGCTCGTCCGGCACGGCGCTCATCGCGTCTTCGGAGATCGACGACACCATCGGGATCGTCATGATGCCGACCATGATCGACGCCGACAGCGCGTTGAAGGTGCTAATCTCGGGGAACAGCGTCGCCTCCAGCGCGGGGGTGACGTACACCAGCGCGAAGTACCCGTACACGACCGTCGGGATCCCGGCGAGGATCTCCAAGAGCGGCTTCAGTATCGAGCGCGCGTTCGGCGTCGCGTACTCGCTGAGGTAGATCGCCGTGAGCGTCCCGGTCGGCAGCGCGATGAACGCCGCCGTGATCGTCACGACGAGCGTCCCGATCAACAGGGGGACGATGCCGAACGCCTGCCCGCCGCCGGCGGGGTTCGGGCTCCAGTTGGTACCCGCCAGGAACTCGACGACCGCCACTTCGGAGAAGAACACCACCGCGTCCGACAGCAGGGTCACGAAGATCGCGACCGTCGTGAGCAGGGTGACCGCCGCGCACGCGGCGAACAGGCCGCCGTAGGTTCCTTCCTTCAGTCGTGTGAGCCCGCTCCGACGCTGGAGATCGGGGCTCTCGATACTATCTGTCACAACCGGTCTGGTATCGCATGCTGTCGTAAATCAATACACTGGTTTACTTCGTCCGGTCAGCCCTGCGCCCGCTCGATCGCGTCCTCGAGCTTCTGCATCTGTTCTTCCTGGGTCTCTTCGGTCGCGGGGACGTACCCCACGTCGCCGGCGACGAGGTCCTCGTTCGTCGTCTGCTCGACGAAGTAGCGGGCAAATTCCGCGACGTGCTCGTTCCCGAGCGACTCGATCGACGGATACGTGAACAGCGGTCGGGAGAGCGGCGTGTACTCGCCGTTGGATGCCGTTTCGAGGCTCGGCTCGACGGGGCCGTCGCCGGAGTCGATCCCGAGCGCCTTGAGCTGGTCGGGATTCTGATAGTAGTACGCGAAGCCGAAGTAGCCGATCGCGTACTCGCTGCCCGAGACCCCCTGCGCGATCGAGTTATCTTGTTCGGTCGCCTGGTAGTCGCTGGTGTGTCCCTGCTCGCCGAGGACGGCCTCGATGAAGTAGTCGTACGTCCCGGAGGTGTCGGCGGCGCCGAACCGCTGGATCTCCTCGTTGGGGAACTCGTCGCGGACCTCGTCCCACGTCTGGGCGGGGTCGGACCGCCAGATCTGCGCGAGCTCGTCGATGGTGAGGTGGTCGATCCAGTCCGCCTCGTTGTTGACGACGACGGTGAGCGCGTCGGTCGCCGCGATCAGTTCGATGTACTCGACGCCGTTTTCCTCACACAGCTCTTCCTCTGCCGGCTGGATCGGTCGACTCGCGTTGTTGAAGTCGGTCTCGCCGACGCAGAAGTAGTTCGAGAACCCGCCGCCGGAGCCCGTCGAACTGATGTCGACGGAGACGTCGTCGTGCATCTCGGCGAAGTCCTCACCGATGGCGGTCATCAGCGGGAAGACGGTGCTCGACCCGGCGATGTTGATCGACCCGGAGAGCGAGTCCCCGCCGCCGCCACCACCCGTGCTCTGCGTACATCCCGCGACCGCCAACGCTCCCGCACCGGCGATCGTCGCGAGCGACTGTCGACGAGTGATTCCCTCGGCGTCCGCGTCGCGGCCTTCTGCCATCACCTGTCGGTGGACGTGTTTCGGTTAAGTAGTATGCTATGAGGGGTATGAGGTGTAGGGTATCCCTTGGGATACCTATATACGTATTTTTCTCCTATATAGACATGTGTAGTTCTGCGATCGACGCGTCTTCCAGGCGTAGTTTTAAGTCGCCCTACCGGGAGAATCCTGACGAATGACGTCCTCGACGACCGACGGACCGCCGGCGCCGACGACCTCTCGGGAAGAGGCGTGGGTGGCACACGCCGCGCTGCTCGACGCTGCGAAGGACGCCCCCGAAGACGGTCGGCCGTACCACCAGCCGCTGGAGTCGATCGAGCGCGGCGTGCCGCTCGACGACCGGGGCGTCGCCATGCTCCGCGACGCGCTCGTCGACTACCTCGGCGACGCGCCGGTCCGCGACCGCGCCCCCGGGCGCGCGCTCCTGCGCCGGACGGACGACGCGACCGGTCCGCGCTCGCCGCGCCCGTAGACCGCGATGGCCTTTCCGCCCGCCCTCCCGCTCACCGCTCCGCCTCGATCGCCTCGATCAGCAGTTCTGCGACGTCGACGATCTCCACGTCGTCCTCGAACCCTCCCGTCTTACGACCGTCCTCGAACATCGTCGTGCACATGGGGCACGCGACGACGAACTTCTCGACGTCGGAACCGGCGTCCGTGTCCTCGACCGCCTCGCGGAGCCGTTCTTCGCTCGGTTTGATCTCCTCGTCGTGTTCCGTCCAGAGTCCACCGCCGCCGCCGCCACAGCAGAACGAGTCCTCGCGCGACCGCGGCATCTCGTGGAGGTCGACGCCGGTCGCGCGGAGCAGCTCGCGGGGCGCCTCGTACTCGTCGTTGTACCGCCCAAGGTGACAGGGGTCGTGATACGTGACGGTGTACTCCAGTTCGTCGCCGGAGAGGCCGAGCCGGCCGTCGGCGACGAGGTCCTCGACCACCTGGGTCCAGTGGAACACGTCGATCTCTCCCTCCGGATTCCACGGCTCCTCGCGGTCGAACGGCATCATCGGGTCGTCCGCGAACTCGGCGAAGTCGACCTCGGGGTACTCGTTTTTGATCGTGTTGTACGAGTGCGGGTCCGTACAGACGATCGAGTCGAACTCGCAGTCGGCGAACGTCTCGACGTGGTGGCCGGCGAGTTCGAGGTAGAGGAACTCCTCGCCGACTCGGCGGACGTCGTTGCCGTCGTTTCGCTCGTCGTCGAACAGGATTCCGAACGACACGTCCGCCTCGTCGAACAGCCGGGCCAGCGCCCGCGCGACCTGCTTGTTTCGGTCGTCGAAGCTCGGGTAGTCGCCGACGTACCAGAGGTACTCGACCGCCGTCTCGCGGGCGTCAGCCACCTCGACGTCGGCGACGTCGTCGACCCAGTCTCCCCGTGCCGCCTGCGACTCGCCGAAGGTGTTGCCCGTCGACATCACGTCCTGGAAGACGCCCTGGAGATTCGCGTCGACAGCACCTTCGTCGACGAGCTGGCGGTTCATCTTCGTGAAGGAAGTGAGGTGCTCGATGTCGACCGGGCAGGCGTCCATGCAGGCCAGACACGACATACACGACTCCATGGACTCGGCCGCGATCACGCCGCCCTCGTCGGCGACGATGGGGACGGTTTCGTCGCCGTCACCGACGGCGGAGCCATCCACGCCGTCGTCGGTGACGGCGGCGGAGTCGGCCACGCCGCCGTCCGTCGCCACTCCGCCACGATTCCCCGCTACCGGGTCGTCGGTGACGGACTCGCGGTACGCCTTGAGGTCCAAGATCACGTCCCGCGGGTCGAGGTTCCGTCCGACCGTGTCGGCCGGACAGGCGTCGGTACACCGACCGCACTTCGTGCAGGCGTCGCCGTCCAGAAGCTCCTTCCAGGTGAAGTCGGCGAGCGACTCGGCGTTGGTGTGATCGAGGTCAGCCGGGACGTTCGGAAGCCGCGCGCCCGCCTTCTCGTCGCGCGCGACGAGGTTCGCGAACGAGGCGATCATGTGGAACGGCTTCGCGTACGGGATCCACGCGACGAACGCGAACGCCAGCAGCGCGTGGCTCCACCAGACGACGCCGTAGAGCGCCTCGGCGCCCGCAGCCGTTAGCCCCGCCGACTCGAGGCCGATCGCCATCGCCATCCCCACGAAGCTCACCGTCTCGCTCGCGCGCGCCGGCTGGCCGACGATCCCGAGCGCTTCGAGGAGGAAGCCGCCGACGCCGAGCGCGAAGAGCGCCCAGAGGAACGCGTCGTCCTCCAGCGACGTGTGTTTCCCCCACAGCCGCCCGTCGCGGGCGCGGTACCGCCGGACGGCCGCCATGCCGACGCCGACGACGAACAGCAGGCCGAACGCGTCGACGGCGAACTGGTAGGCCAGGTAGAAGTCGCCCACCCAGAACGACGCTCCCGTGATCGGCCGGTACACGTCGATGTCGAACCCGAGAACCGTCGTCGCGACCAGCAGGACGAGAAAGCCCCACAGCACGAACGCGTGCATCAGGCCCGCGTACGGGTCACGGTCGAACTGGTGCTCGTTCGTGAGGACCGCCTTCGTCGCCGCGAGCGTCCGTGTCGGGAGGTTCGACAGTCGATCGCGCGGGTCCGCACCCCCGCGCGCGTACGCCGCGAAGCGCGCGTAGACGCCGTAGAGGAACACGCCGATCGCGACCGCGGCGAGCCAGTAGAACGTCGCCTTCCCGACCGGACCGATCGTCCAGAACGTCTCTCGGGTGGCCGCCTGCGCGATCGACATGATCGATCAGGCGGATACGGATCGGTTAAACGTTGTCACCAGATCGCGGGTCGCGTTGTCCCCAGATCGCGGATCGTTGTCTGCAAAGACGATCGGCCGCCGGCGGTCCCGGATCTCTCCGACCGTTTATCAGGGATACCGTGGCCACTCCGGGACGTGATCTGACGTCCGTCCCGGAGCGGTCGAGGCGATCGCGCGGCGAGCCGCCCGGGAGCGCCGCCCGCCGCCTGTTCGCCACTACGCCGTCCGCGTGTCCACGGAGCTGCGAGACACCGCGTCACCACCTCACCTCCGGATCCGATCGAGGTCGACGAGAAACGCCCGCAGGGTCTCTCGGGTTACGTGCGGCATACAGACGACTCGGAGCCACCCGTCGCCGGTCCGCGCGACCTTCCAACCCGCCTCTCTGAGCGCGTCGAACACCTCTTCGGAGACGCGCGCGACTACGAGCGGTAGCTCCGGTTCGAGGACGTCGAATCCGCGCGCGGCGAGCTCGTCGGCGAGCCAGTCGGCGTTCGAGAACGCCCGATCGGACGCCTCGCGGTAGCCGTCCGGCCACAGCGCCTCCATCGCGGCCACCGCGCCGGCGACACCTGCACCGCTGCGCGTGCCCGTCAGCGTCGCCTGCGAGCGCGTCTCGAGGTACGGCGTGTCGACCGCGAGCGCGTCGAGCGTCGCGTCGTCGCGCGCGAGCAGCCCGCCCGACGGAACCGGCGCCTGTCCGAACTTGTGCGGGTCGATCGTCATCGTGTCGACCGCCGCGTCCGCGAACGACCATTCGTGGTCGGTGAACGGCAGGAGGAACCCGCCCCACGCGGCGTCGACGTGGACGCGAGCCCCGGCGTCGCGTGCGATCCGAGAGAGCGTCGGGATCGGATCCACGCGCCCGTGCTCGGTGCTGCCGGCCACGCCGACGACCAGCGCCGTCGAATCGTCGACGGCCGCCGCGACGGCGTCCGGCTCGGCCCGGTACTCGTCGTCGACCGGCACCGTCCGGAGTTCGACGTCGAGGATCTCGGCCGCCTTCGAGAAGGAGAAGTGGCCGCACTCGGAGACGACGACGTTCACGTCCGCGGCGTCGTGACGGTTCCGTGCCGCCCGAAGCGCCTGGATGTTCGCCTCCGTGCCGCCGGAGGTGACGTAGCCGGCCGCCTCGGCCGGCGTCGGGTGCGCGGCGACGGTCGCGAGCAGCTCGACCGCGCGCTCCTCCAGCGACGCGACCGCCTCGTACGTCGCCGGGTCACCGGGGTTCGACGCGAGGAACCGCTCGGCAGCCTCGCGGGCCGCCGGATGCGGCTCGGTACACATCGAGGAGAGCACCTGATCGAACGATTGCGGCGCCGGCTCGGGTCGCTGCATTCGCCTCAACGTTACCGTGGAGCGTCTTACCCGTTCCGTTCCGAAAGCCCGATCGCGAGCCCCGAGACGCCTCTCAGCGGACGGAATCGAGGAGGAGCCGCTGTTCGGTTCGTTTCACCTCGTGTTGGACGTCCCGGACCGCGTCGATGTTCGCGGAGATCGACGAGACGCCCTGCTCAACGAGGAACTCGACCATCTCCGGCTTCGAGCCGGCCTGGCCGCAGATGCTGGTGTCGACGCCGAGCTCCCGGCACGTCTCGATCGTGTCGCCGATGAGCCGCAGCACCGCCGGGTGAAGCTCGTCGAACCGGTCGGCGACGTGTTCGTTGTTGCGGTCGACCGCCAGCGTGTACTGGGTGAGGTCGTTGGTTCCGAAGGAGGCGAAGTCGATCCCGGCCTCGGCCAGCTCCTCGATCTGGAGCGCGCTCGCGGGCGTCTCGATCATGACGCCCCACCGCCGCGTTTCGGGGTCGATCCCGACCTCGCGCATGTGCCGTTTCACGCCCTCGATGTCGGCGGCGTCGTTGACGAGCGGGAACATCACCTCGAGGTTGTCGTATCCCATCTCGTGGAGCCGCGAGAACGCGGCGAGTTCCTGCCGGAACGGATCCGGCTTGTCGAGACTCCGACGGATGCCCCGCCAGCCCAGCATCGGATTGTGTTCGATCGGCTCGTCGTCGCCGCCTTCCAGATCGCGGAACTCGTCCGTCGGCGCGTCGATCGTCCGCACCCGGACCGGCCGCGGATAGAACTCGTCGGCGACGCGCCGGACGCCCTCGATGAGCTCGTCTTGGTAGGCACGAGCTCCGTGGTCAGCGATGTACTTCCCCGGCGTCTTCCCGAGCGTCAACACCATGTGTTCGATCCGGAGCAGTCCGACGCCGTCCGCCCCGGTCGCGGCCGCGCGCTCGGCCGCCTCGGGGATCGAGACGTTCACCTTCACCTCGGTGGCGGTCATGGGCTTGACCGGCGTCTCCGGACGGGCCGCCTCGACCGGCTCGAACTCCTCACCCGGCTCTGCGGATTCGTCTTCGCCTTCGACGACGGTCCCCTTGTCGCCGTCGAGCGTGACGTTCGTCCCTTCCTGTAACCGCCGGGTTCCGTTTCCGGTGCCGACGACGGCTGGGACGCCGAGCTCCCGCGAGATGATCGCGGCGTGGCTCGTCATTCCGCCCTCGTCGGTGACGATTCCGGCGGCGCGTTTCATCGCGGGGACCATGTCGGGCATCGTCATCTCCGTCACCATCACGTCTCCCTCCTGGACCTGATCGAGGTGATCGAGCTTGTGGACGATCCGGACGGTCCCGGAGACGACGCCGGGGCTCGCGCCGAGACCGTCGACGAGGACGTCCTCGTCCTCGCCGTCGGAATCGCGCTCGGCGTCGGTGCCGTCGTCTGGGCCGTCGCCGTCGGTGCTCGCCGCACTGGATCCGTCGCTCGCGTCCGCTTGGATCGTCGTGATCGGCCGTGACTGGAGCATGAAGATCTCGCCGTCGTAGATCGCCCACTCGACGTCCTGGGGCGTTCCGTAGTGGTCCTCGACGCGCTCGCCGAGTTCGACGAGCCGCTCGATCTCCGCGTCGGAGAGCACGCGCGCCGTCCGACGCTCGTCTTCGACGTCGAGCTCGACGGTCTGGCCGGTCTCGTCGTCTTTGACCATCTCTACTTTCTTGTCCGCGACGGTGACCTCGTCGACGGTGCCGCGACTGCGGTCGTACACGTAGTTGTCCGGTGAGACGGTTCCGGAGACGACGGCCTCGCCGAGCCCCCAGGCAGCCTCGATAGTGACCTGCGGGTCGCCCGTGGAGGGATGACTGGTAAACATCACCCCGGACTTGTCCGCGTCGACCATCCGCTGGACGACGACGGCGATGTCGACGTCCTCGTGCGGGAAGCCTCGCTGCTGGCGGTAGTAGATCGCCCGCTGGGTGAAAAGCGACGCCCAGCACTCCTTGACCCGCCGCAGCAGGTCGTCCTCGCGGACGTTGAGGAACGTCTCCTGCTGTCCGGCGAACGACGAGTCGGGCAGGTCCTCGGCGGTCGCCGAGGACCGGACGGCGACGAACGCCTCCTCGTCGTCGGCGCCCATCGACCGGTACCGATCGAGGATCTCCTCGCTGACGTCGTCCGGGAACGGCGTCTCGCGGATCAGCTCCGCCGCGGTCTCCTCGGCCTCGCGAAGCGCCGCGGAGTCCTCGGGGTCGACGTCGACGGCGGCGAACAGCTCCTCGTCGATCCCGGCCTCCTCGATGAAGGTCCGATACGTACCGGCGGTGACGGCGAATCCCGACGGTACCGGGAGTCCCGCGCCGATGAGTTCACCGAGCGAAGCGGCCTTGCCACCGACGGTCCCGACGTCGTCGGCATCGACGTCCTCCAGCCAGAGTACTGCCATTCGTGTACCCGGAGGATCCGCGAGCCGACGTATGAAGCTTCCGGCATCCGCAACGGTGAATAAAAGATAACTCACTCCCGAGTTATCGGGATAGCGCCACTGAAACCCCCCGTTCGGTGGTCTGCTGTCGAACGAATGAGGGCCGAAGAGCCGGGGATATCGACGAACCGTTTGACGGTCCGTACCGACACACACGCGGGCGCGTCGCCTATACTTACCCTCCGCGTCCTCGATCGCACCTGTTACGCGTTACAGGTTCGGTAACACCACTGCCGGCGGCGCTCCCGTGTCGAACTGGGCGAGGATCTCGTGTCGATCACCGCTCGGTCGGCACCGTTCACTCCGGCGACAACTGCTCTCGTTCCGATCGAAGCAGACGCGACCAGTGGGCGAACAGGGTGCTGTCGAGTCCGTACCGCTCGTCGACCTGCCGGATCCACCGGTCGTCGGCGAAGAGCAGACGCTGGAACCGCCGAACTCTCGGAGAGAGGTGATCTCGCCGGCCGGCGTAGTACGACAGCGACTCCTCACGCGTCCGTTCGACGAGCGACCGCGGCACGTCGATCCCGTCCGCCGCCCCCACGTGCACGAACCACTCCAGGTGCAACAGCGCGTCGGCGAGCAGGAACCGATCGCGGAACCCCGTGACCCCCGAGAGGACGGGGTCGCCCTCCAGACGCACGTCCCGGGGGCGAGAGAACCGCGGAGCAGTCACGGTGACGCCGCTCGCGTCGGCGACCGTCGAGGCCACCCGGCGGAGCCGCCACTCGCCGTACCGTATCGGCGCGAGGAGTCCCAGCTCGTACCACGTCGGGAGCCACTCGCAGTAGGGTTCGGAGAACGCGCCGTCGGCGAGCAGCGTCGTCGCCACCGACCGTGCTTCGGCGGACGAGAGCCGATCCGGACCGTCCCGGAGTGCGGCCGTCGCCTGCGTCCCGTCTATCGCGTCGGTTCCCCCGAACCCCATCCCGTCGGCGACGTGGCGGGTGTACGCGCGGCTCGCGGCGTACCAGTCGGCGAAGTCGCGGGGCACCGTCAACCGGAGGAGTCTGAGGACGGAGATGGTGCCGATACGCCGCCCGGAGGCAAAACCGATCCGCTCAGTTCCGGCCGTCCGTCGAGGCGGTCTCGTCTCCCGATCCGTGCTCTGCCGGGCTGGCGAGCGCGCCGTCGAGCCCCCACTCGGCCGCCCGGTCGCGCGCCTCGTCCCGGGCTCGTTCGCGGATCGCCTCGATCCGGTCGTCGTCGGCCAGGAACGCCGCGACGGCGTCGGTGTCTTCCTCCTCGTCGTCGGCCAGCCGCTCGGGCGGTGCCGCGGCACGAACCCGCTCGGCGAGCGCCGAGTCGTCGGCGAGCTCGGTCGCCGGAGCGCCCGGCGCGACGCGGAGCGACTCTGCCTCGTGGGCGGTCTCGAGTCCGTCG
>NZ_WPCE01000140.1 GCF_009742825.1 Halorubrum sp. CBA1125 | reverse complement strand
GGTCGTCTCGTTCTCAGTCGACGAACATCCGTCCGCCTCGATCCCACTTCAGTCCGTCGGATCGAATCCATCCTTCGTCATGGAGTCAGTCTAGGTACGACATCGTCCGTTACATCGTCCGTCGAACCATCGTCCGTCGACCCATCATCCGTCGAACCATCGTCCGTCGAACCATCATCCGTCGACCCATCGTCCGTCGTTTCGTTATCCCCGACGTCGTACTGTGACGCGAGGTCACTGTCCCCCGTTTGCTCGATACCGTCCGCGTCCCCCGCCGACGCGAGCACGCCCGGGGCCATCATGGAGGTGACCATGAGGAAGGCGAAGACGGTAGCGAGAAGCTGTTGCCGATCCGGGAATTGCATATGGGTTGAGTCTATATCGTAGTGACATAATTGTTTTGCTCATCCGAAACTTCTCGGACGAAAATATCACAGATCCGACCCGGCACAAACGACGAGAAAGCGCCACGCCTTAGGTCGATTAAGAGCTTCCTAACTCGCCCGTAAAGCAATAATTTATACGTAGTGTTGAGTATGGATTATTGAACGAAGTGATAAATGCTTGGAGCCAATTTTCAGTGGTCTCAGGCACAGTATGGCAGAAACAGCGTGAGAACGAAGAAGTACGATGCTTGAATTCTCAAAAAATCCGTTCGATGACGTTGGGAGTGTCCTTCCGTTCAGTCTGAAATCGGTGCCTAACCCTGACCAGCACAGTTTGGAGGTGTCGAGCACCATCGACTAGAAACACGGTTGATTCGACATCGTGTTTCTGACGAATTTCTTATAGAAACACCGCTGTTAGCGCAGTCGTTGTGGGGAAATAACCGCAGATACAGCAGGTCGTTTGTATCGGGATGACAGCTGCGTACAGCCAAATTGCGGATCATTGATCGAATTACAGTTTCGTCAGCGCAACGTAATTCGCGGTTTGGCCTTCTGTAGGCTGTAAATCGGCTTTCTCTCCCAATCGCAGATCGCTTTCGAGATCACTCGACACTCACTTCCTCAATGATAGAGACGGTTGCCGACAGCGATAATCCCGATAACTACAGTTGAATATCGAGCTTCATCGGACACTCGGATGTCCGCTGTCGCTCCACAGAATCCGAATCGATCCAGTTCGTGCAGCCACTGAGGCGGGCGACTCTGGCATAGACCACCAAAATCATCCCGCTTCACTCTTCATCCTTGACCAAACACGACCATTTATGCACTGTAAGGTGTTATCCGTCGGCAGATGAAACGTCCAAGTCCCCGCTTGGTACTCCTCGCCGCCCTGCTCGTGTTGTCGACGGCGTTTGCCGTCGCCCCCCTCGCCGCAGCGTCATCGTCGTACGACGTGTCCGTTGCCGACTCGATCGACGTGCCGGATCGCACGATCGAGATCGAAGGCGAGCGAGACGGGCTCACGTTTCGGATCGAGTTCGACATAACGTCTATCGCGCGCGTGGCGCCCGGCGAAGAAATTGACGTGGACACGACGGGGCCCGAAAACGGGAGCTACTACGCCGAGAAGTTCAACAGCGACGCAGATCGGCTGGCCTCGGCCGAGCTGAGCGGTGACGATTCGACGACGTTTTCGACGGACGGAGACGACCCCGGAACCTACCTCGTCGCGATACGCATCGACGACTACGAGATAGACGAGAGCGCCGTTCCGGTTGTCGTCGCGGCGTACGACGCAGAGTTGACGGTTCCCGAGGAGGCGGCACCGGGCGAGACGGTCAACGCCACCGTCGAACTCGAACCGTACGATCAGGAGCCGCCGATCGACTCCGTCGAACTCGTGCTGATGGACGGAAACGATCCGGACCCGATCGAGGCGACCACGACGGATAGCGGCAATCGCGTGTACGAGACCGAGATCACCGTTCCCGAAGACGAAGGTGAGTACACCGTCTTTTCGACGGTGTTCGGCGAGGAAGCGCTCACCGACTCCGAACAGGAGATGCTGGAGATCACCGAGACGAGCATCCAGGTGAGCGAAGACGCCGCCGAAGACGGTTCTGACGGATCGAATGAGGACGGTTCGAACGGAGACGACACCGACGGCAACGAGACGGACGATGGGTCCAACGGGAACAACTCCGCGCCCGACGCTCCGGACGATGACGAGTCGACCGATGACGGAGGAGACGGAGGCGGTGGCAGCGCCCCGGCCGGAGACGACTCGGACACCTCTGACGACGATTCGGATACCTCGGAAGAGGACGACGCGGACGCGAACACCCAGAACGGAGCCGACACCGACGGCGAAGACGACGGTGAAAGCGACACGGACGGCGAGGACACGGACTCGTCGACCGATTCCGGCTCGTCGGACGGTGGAGACGACGACGGGTCGTCGGACTCGGCTGACGACTCCGCAGACGGCGACGACGGGTCGATCGAACCCAACGAAGCGGACGACGACGAGGGTGCATCCGACGACCAGGCCCCGCTGACCGGGATTCCGCACTTCATCGCGGCGCTCCTCCTGTTGTCGGTGGTCGCCCGCCGGAGCTAGAAGGGAAGAGAGCCAGATTTAGGACCGAACCGCTCGGAGATTACTGTTGTTCTGACCACCGTGCTCGCGCTGGGCGTCGTAGCCGTGCTCGTGAGCCGCCGGGCCCGTCGCCGGTGAAGATCGGCGGAAGGCCTACGCTTCGCCCTCGGGGACGATGCGCTCGCTCCGCGAGGAGAGCCCGTCGAAGAGGTGACCCTTCCCGGGCGCGACGCGGACGTGTCTGTGCTCGCCCTGTTCGACTTCCACGTCGGGGTGGAGTTCCGCGAGGAACTCCTGGCCGCCCACGTCGAAGTGAACGATCTGGACGTTCCCGAGCAACTCGATGAGTTCGACCTTGGCCTCGAACGTGTAGTCGCCGGGCTCGTCGACGAGTTCGACGTTCTCCGGGCGGATACCCAGCGCCACCTCGCCGGTGACGCCGGAGAGACCCGACGGCAGGCCGAGGGTCACGCCGCTGTCGTACGCCGAGAACGTCTCGTCTTCGATACTGCCCTCGATGATGTTCATGCTCGGAGAGCCGATGAACTCCGCGACGAACCGGTTCGCCGGCCGCTGGTACATCTCCTTCGGTGGGGCGATCTGCTGGACCTCGCCCTGGTCCATCACCACGACGCGATCGCCCATCGTCATCGCCTCCTCCTGGTTGTGCGTGACGTGGATCATCGTGACGCCAAGCTCCTGCTGGAGGCTGACGACCTCCGCGCGCATCTGGGTGCGGAGCTTCGCGTCGAGGTTGGCCAGCGGCTCGTCCATCAGGAACGCCTGCGGGTCCCGGACGATCGCGCGGCCGAGCGCCACGCGCTGTTGTTGCCCGCCCGACAGCTGGGAGGGCTTCCGGTCGAGGAGCTCGGTGATCCCGAGGATCTCCGCGGCCTCCGCGACGCGGCGCTCGATTTCGTCGTCGTCCATGTCGCGAGCCTCCAGCGGGAACGACAAGTTCCCGCGAACCGAGCGGTGCGGGTAGAGCGCGAAAGACTGGAATACCATCGCGATGTCGCGGTTCTGGGGCTCGACATGGGTCATCCGCTCGCCGGCGATGCGGATGTCGCCGTCGGTTGGCTTCTCCAGCCCGGCGATCATCCGCAGCGTGGTCGACTTCCCCGACCCCGAAGGACCGACGAAGACGACCAGCTCGTCGTCTTCGATGGTCAACGAGACGTCGTCGACCGCCAGCACGTCGTCGTCGAAGACCTTCGTGACCTCGTCGAGTTCGATTCTACTCATTCGTAACCTCCGTGTATGTGTCGTCTATCATCCTTTTACCGCCCCCAGAGTGAGTCCCCGGATAAGGCGTTTTTGCATCAGCAGAGAGATGGCTATCACCGGCAGCATCGCGAGCGTCGACAGCGCCGCGACCTGGTTCCACAGCGTCTGGTGGCCGCCCACGAGCGTCGGGATGAGCGGCGTGAAGGTCCGCGTCGCGTCGCGCGTGAAGACGAGCGCGAACTGGAACTCGTTCCAGGAGAACACCCAGACCAGCAGCGTCGTGGCCACGATTCCCGGCATCACGAGCGGGAGGGCCACCTTGAAGAACGCCTCGAAGCGGGAGTAGCCGTCGATGAGCGCGGCCTCTTCGACCGCTTCGGGGATGTCCTGAAAGAAGCTCCGGATCAGCCACACCACCAGCGGAACGTTGAACGTCAGGTAGAGCAGCACCATCGCGAGGTACGTGTCGATGAGCCCCAGCTGTCGGAAGATGAAAAACAGCGGGAGAATCGGCGCGATGGGCGGGAACATCCGTAAAGAGAGGATCCAGAACGCGACGTGTTTTCCGCCGACGCGGTCGGGGTTGCGCGCGTAGGCGTACCCCGCAGGCACCCCGACAACTATCGCGACGGCCGTGGATCCGAGGCTGACGATCATACTGTTGATCAGGTTGTCGATCGCGCCGTTCGCGAAGAGGACGTTGATGTATCCCTCGATCGTGAAGTCGGGCGGGAAGAACGACGGAACGGCCGTAACCGTGTCTTCCGTCTGCTTGAACGAGGTGTTCAGCGTCCAGTAGAGGGGAAACAGCGTGATCGCCACGATGGCGCTGACGAAGGCCGTGATACCGATACGGCTCATCGCCCCCCGGAGGCTGATCGGCTCGTCACCTATCTTCCCGAGGCGCTCGCGCAGCGAGGAGGCGTTCATACGACCTGCTCACCTCCCTCACCGCGCTCCAGTACCCACAGGAAGATGTTCGCCAGCACCACGGCGAACAGCAACAGGAGCCAGCTCATCGCGGTCGCCCTCCCCATCGCGAAGTCGGAGAAGCCGAGGAGGTAGTTGTAGTACGTCCCCAGTTCCGAGGAGGTCCCCGGACCGCCTTGCGTCATGAGGTACATCTTATCGAAGAACTTGAACGCGTCCATCGCGCGTATCAGCAGCGCCACCGCGATGACGCCCTTCATCTGTGGGACCGTGACGTGGCGGAACGTGAACCACTTCGAGGCGCCGTCCATACGGGCTGCCTCGTAGAGGTCCTCGTTTATCGCCAGCCGCCCGGTGTAGAGGATGAGGATCATGAACGGCGTCCATTGCCAAATGTCCGCGATGAGGATGGCGTCCAACGAGAGTTGGGCCGAGGAGAGCCACGACGGCTCCGGGAGCCCCATCGCCCCCAGCAGGTGGTTGATGGGACCGAAGCTCTCATCGAAGAGCAGCCGCCACATCAACCCCGCGACGACGGGCGCCATCATCATGGGCAACAACAGGACGGTAAAGAGCAGGCTGTTCAACCAGCCGTCGGTGTAATTCGCCATGATCAGCGCGACGGCGAAACCGAGGACAAACTGCACCGTTACCCCGATACCGACGTAGTAGGCGGTGTTGATGATCGCGTCCCAGAAGCGACCGCTAGTCAGTAAATCGGCGTAGTTCGCGAGGCCGATGAACTCCGTGGTCCGGCTGGCGATGGTCAGGTTCAGGTTGGTGAAGCTGACGTACAGCGACCAGACCATCGGGATGATCACCAGCGCCAGCAGTATCAGGATCGCCGGGAGGGCGAACCAGTACTCTAGGTATTCGTTTCGGGTGGCCCGAGCGAGACGACTCGACTCCGTGTCGGATGACATGCTTGTGGACTCCGTAAGAAAGACGGGCGGACGAGCGTTAGTTGCTCGGCCAGAGGCCCGCGTTCTGCCACGCGTCGATGACGTTCTGGTACGCCTCGCGCTGGCTCTCACGACCCAGGTCGTCGACGATGCTGTTCCACTGCTCTTGGACGTTCGTGAGGGTCTCGTCGACGCCCTGCTCGCCCGAAACGAAGCTCGACATCTCGATGGTCATGGCCTGGATGTAGTTCTGCGCACCCGGCCAGTAGGGGATCGGGTACCCCTGTTCGAGCGTCGCCTGGACCGCGTTCGCGTACTCTTCGGCCTGTTCCATCGACGAGAAGGCGATCGAGGAGTCGGGCTGGCCGTCGCGGAACTCGTTGGGTTCCGTGAACAGCGCGGGGTCGTCGAAGTGGGACGTCCGGTACGGGTCGAGCCCGCAGTCCGGATCCGAGACCATGTGCCCGGAGAACGTCGGCCCGGAGATCTGCTGTGCGAAGCGGTAAGCCGCAAGCTTGCGGTCGTTCTCGACGTAGTTCGAGACGCCGAGGACGCGGCCCACGGGCATCGAGGAGGCGGCGTCCATCCCCTCGAAGCCGGGGATGGGGGCGCCGCCCCAGACGTCGGAGACGGTGTCGGAGGCCGCCGCCTTCTTCGGGACGTCGGTGAACTGGATGACCATCGCCGCGCGCTCGTTGAGGAACGCGTCGCGCAGGCCGGCGTAGCCGTAGGACGCGGAGTTAGGATCCGCGTACTGCAGGGTCTCGGCCCACGACTCCAGGGCCATCCGACCCGCCTCGGTGTCGATCTGCGGGTTCATGTCCTCGTCGAAGTAGATGCCGCCCGCGCCGCCGAAACGGGTGAGGAACCAACCGTACGCGTAGCTACGGGCGCCGAACGTCGCGACGCCGTAGTCGATGTCGTCGGTCTCCTCGGTGAAGTAGCGGGCGACCTCGTTGAACTCCTGCCAGGTGGTCGGGACCTCCTGGTCGTGCTGCTCGAAGAGGTCCTTGCGGTATACCAGCATGAGGACGTCGCCGTCGATGGGGAGCGCCCAGGTGTTTCCACCCCACTGGGTGTACATGTTCCGGTAGGGCGCCAGCAGGTCGTCGAACGCCGGGTCCCACCCCTCGATCTCCATCATCTCGTCCAGCGGGACGATGTGGCCGTTCTCCGCGAACTCCCCCAGGTACTGGGGGTAGAACGAACAGAGATCGAAGCCGGTGTCGCCGGTGGTGAACTCCGTGTTGAGCGTGCTGTACACCTCGGAGGGCGGGAACCCTTGGATGTTGCCGACGGAGACACCCGTACGTTCCTGAATGTCGTCGTTGAACCAGTCGAAGGGGTTCGTGTTGTGCCCCTCGTCCATCGCGTGGGTGATCTCGATACCGTCTACCGTGCCGTCGGGATCGTCCGGAATCGTGACCGGTTGATTGCCGCCACCGCCACCGCCGGTGATGATTCCCGTACAACCTGCCATCCCGGCCGCGAGAGCGCCCGCGCCGGTCTGCAAAACGCGACGCCGTGAGACGCCATCGGTAGTATCGTTGTTGTGCATCCGTTTTGGAATTTAACCTCTCTATTGTAATAAATGTACCTTAATGACGGTTAGGCACTCCCGACTCGTCGGGAACAGGAACCGGGTTAAATCGCCGGATTGCAACGGATTCGATGACATCTGGAACGCACGCGAAAGTCGACTGACTGACCGCGACGGAGCGAGGTGTCATCGAACGCTTTTCACGCCATTTTATTTCATAGTGAACGTTATGAATTATCCATTAGATCGTGTGTGCTAGTGGTACGAGATTTCGGGTGGAACTGCTCGATACGAGAGTGTTGTCAACGCGGAGAACATCTGTAAAGCCCCAGCCGCTCGGCGATACGTGGTCGATAGTTCCACGGCGAATACGTCCAAAGCCCCAGCCACGAGGACTTGGGGGCCTTGCTGCGCGCTTCAGTCGTTCGCTCCGCTCACTCCTTCAGTGCTTACTGCGGCCGCCGT
>NZ_WPCE01000075.1 GCF_009742825.1 Halorubrum sp. CBA1125 | reverse complement strand
TTCGGTGAAGACGACCCGTTCGGGGGCGCTGGCGGGAGCCGGTCGTTCGGTGAAGACGACCCGTTCGGAGGATACAGGGGCAACCGAGCGTCTGCGGCGGGCGGTCACCCGGGCTCGCGGGGCGGACCGGCGGGTGATCCCCTCAGAGACGAGGGCGACGTCCCGGAGTTCGACGTCGACCCCGACGAGTTCGATTCGGCGATCGACCGGATCGACGTCGGGATCGAGGGGCTCGACGAGATGATCCTCGGCGGCGTGCCGGAGCGGTCGCTGCTGTCGGTCATCGGCGGCGCGGGGACCGGGAAGACGACGTTCGGGCTGCAGTTCCTCAACGAGGCGCTGGAGTCGGGCGACCGCGGGGTGTACCTCACGCTCGAACAGAGCAGCGAGTCGATCCTCGACACGGCCGAGGAGAAGGGGTGGTCTTTCCGGGAGTACGCGGACGAGGGTCGGCTCGCGGTGGTCGCGATCGACCCGATCGAGATGGCGAATTCGCTCGCGTCGATCCGGAACGACCTCGTCCGGCTCATCGCCGAGTTCGACGCCGAGCGGCTGGTGCTCGACTCGGTCTCGCTTTTGGAGATGATGTACGACCACCCGTCGAAACGGCGCTCGGAGGTGTTCGGGTTCACCCGGGCGCTGAAGGAGGCGGGCGTGACGACGCTTCTCACCTCCGAGGCGAGCGAGGACACGCCCTACGCGTCCCGCTACGGGGTCGTGGAGTACCTCACCGACGCGGTGTTCGTGCTCCAGTACGTCCGCGCCGACGACTTCCGCGAGACGCAACTGGCCGTCGAGATCCAGAAGATCCGCGACGCGAACCACTCCAGACAGTCCAAGCCGTACGAGCTCACCGCGTCCGGCATCTCGGTGTACGGGCGGGCGAACATCTTCTGAGCGCGCGACCCACGGCAAGGTTCATTTTTCGGCCGCCGATGCATCACCCATGACCGCGTCACAGGTGCTCGCCGAACTGATCTCGAAGTACGCCCTCCTGTTCGGGCAGGTCGGTGAGTTCTTGATCGTGGCTGGCGTGTTGTATCTCCCCGGCCGGTTCGTGGTCAAACCGGTCGTTAGCTGGGTGTTCGACCGGCACGACCTCGAACCGACCATCGAGCGAACTGTCGAGAAGGTCCTCGGCGTGGGGATCGTCGTCGGCTCGCTGATCGTCGGGGCGTGGGCGGCGGGCTTCGGCGGGTTCCTCGGCGGATCGGCGCTCATCGTCGCCGCGCTCACGCTGGCCGTCGGGTTCGCGGCCCAGGACGTGCTGTCGAACTTCGTCGCCGGGATCTTCATCGTCCAGGACCGGAACTTCAACATCGACGACTGGATCGAGTGGAACGACAACGCCGGGTTCATCGACGACATCGGGTTCCGGGTGACCCGTATCCGGACGTTCGACAACGAGACGATCACGGTTCCCAACACCGAACTCGCCACGAACGCCGTGACGAACCGCATGAGTAACCCCATCCTCCGCATCTCCACGACCTTCGGGATCGGCTACGACGACGACATCGACGAGACGACGCGGATCCTCCTGGACGCGGCCGCGGAGCACGACGAGATCATCGCCGATCCGGAGCCGTCGGTCCGCGTCGCGGGGCTCGCGGATACGGCGATCGAACTCCAGGCCCGGTTCTGGATCGCCGATCCGGACCGCGAGGAGTTCTCGGTGACGCGCTCGGAGTACATTCACACCGTGACCGAGCGGTGTCGAGCGGCCGGGATCGACCTCAGCACGACCACCCAACACGAGCTCTCGGGTGAGATCGCGATCGAGGACATCCCTCGAACGTGAACCGACAGTCTCGCTTCGCTCGACCGTTCCGGACTGTGATCCCCCAGATTCGATTCCCGGGCCATTAGCTTGGGAAGCTCTGGAACCTCTACCGCCCGATTTCACGGTCTTACCGGAGATATTCTCTGGAACACGCCCTCTCTGACTGCTACAATAACATCTGTGCTTGTACAGGAATTTATATCATTTCGTAGCCGATAGAAGTTTACGGAGTTTATATAGTGTAATAATATATTCACACTGGGGAGCTCAACATTTATCATATCTCATATAGAGATTTACTCAGGGAAAATAATGTCTTCGAGATTGGAGGATCGACTTTGGGAAGCCGCACAGGAAGAGGCTAATCAATCAGGAAAGGCCATTGAGCCAGCTGCTGAGGCACGCCTCAAGGAGATGATCAGCGACGGTGTTGATCGTATGAATACACTCGGCGTTGCTAATGATCCGTCGCAAATTCAAAGAGCGGAAAAAAACATCGTTCGATTCGTCCGAGAGATGAACAACATACGCCTTGGTCAAGGTGACTTAGGTGTTGCTTCATATAATGCCGCCAGAGATATTTGTCCTCTCTGGCCATTCTGTTAGCGGTGGTACAATGGATAACCAAGAGAAATCCTTTGATTTTGCTCTCTCTACGACCAGACAGGTGGTATCACTGTCTACAGGATTTCTGGCTCTGACGATAACGTTTCTTAATGGTAGTGAACCGCCTGTTGAGGGAACTGCCCGTCTTGTTCTCATTGTATCGTGGATATTTTTTCTGTTTTCAATAGGATTTGGAGTAGCCACAATGATGGCTTTGACAGGTACCTTGGGCAAACCGGATAATAAAGATCCCTCGATATACGAAGGTAATGTTAAAACATTTGCTATTTTTGAGATGTCATCATTCATAATTAGTGTGGTTTTAGCAGTAGTATTTGGGATAATTGTACTATGAGCAACGATGCTGGTTCTGTGTAGATGAAAAGACGGTATGGTGAAATATTATCAATTTTGGAAAGAAGCTACTATATTGGCTCTGTTGAAACCCATTATCAGTGATATGTTCTGACGGTCTTGCTGACTTCAGGGCACATATCTACCGCTAATAATTACCGTGATGGGAGGAGACTACGTAGTATAAAATGGTAGTGTTCAGATAATACTTCCAGTAATAATTTTGCGGTGAATCGTAATATGAACGGTAGGCTGTTTCTGATGGCACATTCGACGACTCAGTATCTCGTGAACTACGGTTACCAACCGTTACCTCAAAAACGACGCCCTCTGTGAAAATAGATGTTAGAACCATTCTACAGCCGATATTACTCCCAGGCTTATCTGAACACTACCTATAAAATAGCGCAAAGGATTTTCATCTTGTAAGTAAAGATTGATACATGGACATAGATGAGAGACAAAGATACTGCCCTCATTGTGGTCAGAAAGTAATTACAACGGTTCAAAAGAAAAAGTCACTAAGTGCCAAAATATTAAACAAGTTAGGTGGTTCGTATAGTGCTGAGGATGAGATCGTTATTGTCAACTGCCCCGGTTGCGATTATGTGGGCTCCGTTGAGGATCTACCATAACATTTCACTTGCACACATACTGATAACCAATTCGTAATACGGGTTGAATAGCAAAATCATGTCCCTGAATATCGGCTTTTCGAGACGCTGAGAGAGGTGGATCTTCAGACGATTCTTCTCCTGACTGCTCATCCCCTTGTTGTCGTAACTCTTGAAGGAAGAAATCTCAATAGCCGCATTGTATAGCTCGCTGAGTTCAGATTTCTTGAAATAGTTATGACTCATCGAGGCGTTCCCCTTATCACTCCGATGTTCGGGTTCCCATTCGTAGTCTCGACCCTTTGAGTGCTTGTAGTATTTGAACAGGCGCTTGATCGCTTTCTGGAACTTTGCGACCTCACTCTCTGGTTTCTCCGTGCGCTTGGAGAGCAACTGGATTAGCTCGTCGGCGTCTTCCGGGATAAATCCGTAGTCATTCCATCCTCCTCCCATTTCCAGCGAAAGACGTGTTCAATGCGGTAGTGCGTCTGTCGAACAGTCTGCTGCGCGTAGCCGTTTCCCTTCGCGGGTGACTCCCCGTTCGTAACAATCATTTGAGGAAATACTCTTTGGATCCCGCGTAGTTCTCTGTATGAAGCGGAGCGTAGTTCGTTAAATCCTCCCGAGTGCCCTCAGCTACGGGATCGAAGCCGATTTCTATGTCTTGGTCGTCGATTGTGTCGAACATGGCTATTGTGTAGTAGCCCTGAGAGGTTCGGGAAATCGCCCGACGTGACTAAGCTAACACCCTCTGTGTTACCGTGGTATCTTCAACGGCTTTCTTTCAGGGTGTTGACCCAAGTAAAGTGCGGAAAACGACCGCGTGAGCGGTCGGATGCACCGTCCGGGAATTGAACCCGGGCTATTAGCTTGGGAAGCTAATGTCCTACCACTGGACCAACGGTGCTCGTATCGACGTACCCGACCGTTCCACTTCAACGTAGCGCTTCCGTCGCCGGAGAGACGCTCCCCCGTCGAGGGATCTCGGTTCCCCCGACCGATCAGCCGTCGGGCGTCGGCGGCGGAACGCGTTTGTGAGCGGTCGCGCGGTGCCGGTCGAGGAGCCGTCGGACCGTCGACTCGTCGACGTCGCGGTGAGGTCGGTCGTCGTCGGAGTCTTCCGCCTCGTCTCTTTCGGCTTCGGTACCACCGGCGACGAGATCGCCGGCCCGCTCCAGGCGTTCCGCGACCGATTCGGCGTCGAGGCCGCGGTCGACGCCGAGCTGCAACACGGGGTCGATCACCTCGTAGGGCGCGCCGAGATCGTCGACGTCCCGCTGTCCCGGGAGGAACCCCGCAGTCGGGGGTTTCTCGACGACGAACCGTGGAACGTCGAGCTCGGCGGCGAGCGCGCGAACGTCGGTCTTGTAGAGGTGGCCGATCGGGAACAGGTCGGCGGCACCGTCGCCGTGTTTCGTGAGGTAGCCGAGCAGTAGCTCGCTCCGGTTGGCGGTCCCGCAAACGAGTCGGTCCGTGGCGTTGGCCGCGAGGTACGCCATCGCCATCCGGAGGCGCGCGATCGCGTTGCCGGAGTCGACCGGCTCGTCGTGGAGGTCGAACCGGTCGGGGGCGACCGCGCCGAACTGGGCGAACAGCGGCTGGAGGTGGACCGTGTCGTACTCGATGCCGAGCGCCTCCGCGAGCGCCTCCGCGTCGCGAGCGTGGGGCGCCCCGACCTTGTTACACGGGAGGATCAGCCCGTAGACGCGGTCGGTGCCCAGCGCCTCGACCGCGAGCGCCGCCGTGACGGTCGAGTCGAGCCCGCCGCTCATGTTCACGACGGCGCCGTCGGCGTCCGCGGCGTCGACCCGATCCGCGAGGAACGACTGTACCCGGTCCCGCTCTGCGGCCGGATCGCGGGGATCGAAGACCGCGCTGCCGTCGCCCTCTGCGTCGTTCCGTCCCTCGTTCTCGGCCGTTCGGGTCTCGATCGCAGATATCGGCTGCCGGTCGCCCACCTCGTCGCCGAACGCGGACGCAGGCGGATCACTCATCGTCTTGTCTCCGCGCCGCCGATCCGTGTTCCGCCCCGACGCGTCCACGCAGCGCCTCCATGCGCCCGGGTGTCGCCACGACGCGTTCGCGTATCGAGTTGCTCGCGAACGAGGACCCACTGCCGGGGGGACGCGTCCGGTCGCCGGTGTTGCGATTCATTCTCGGCCGCCGCTTTCGAACGATCGAATATATACTTGTGGTGGCGTCTGTTTAAGGAATTATGCCTATTCTACTGTATATGGTGGATTGTGCTGGGAAGAGGGCACTGAATATGCGGAAGTCATGGGTAGTATTTCTAAGTATACAAAAATACCCCTTCTCATAGAATAGTTTGATCAAAACACGTGTGTTTTTCGTAATAAAATCTCTTTATCCAATTATATTAGAATTAATTATGCTTTTCAAGAGTATAATGTAGGAATAAGCAAGATTTATACAGATACGTTTTCTCCCTCTATCTATGTCAACGCTTCAACTGACAGCGAGTCAGCGACGTGTCCTCACGTCGCTCGTGAACCTCGCGGAGAACGCGGATCGACCCGTGTGCGGCCGCGAGATCGCCGAGGCGATCGACCGCAACCCTGGAACGGTCAGGAACCAGATGCAGAGCCTCAGGAACCTCCAGTTGGTGGAAGGCGTCCCCGGTCCCAAAGGCGGGTACGTACCCACCGACGGGGCGTACGAGACGCTCGGCGTCGAGCAGATGGACGACGCCGCGAGCACGCCAGTCGAGCGCGAGGGAGACCCGGTCGACGGCGTGACCATCGAGGAGATCGACCTCTCGAGCGTCGCCAACCCGGAGCTGTGCCGGGCGGAATTCGTGGTGCGTGGAGAACTGAGCACCTTCGACGCTGGTGACCACGTCACCGTCGGGCCGACGCCGGCCACGGGACTGCGGATCTCCGGTACCGTCGACGCGGCGAACGTCGACGGCAACACGCTACTGGTGCGCGTCGACGGGATGGAGACGCCAAACGGCGAGCCGGCCACCTAACCGCGCCGGTCCACGCCGTCGTTTCCGTCGTTCCGATCGCCGTCACCACCCCGATCGCCGTGGGCATCCCGATCCCCGTCGTCACCCCACCCCGTGCCGATCCGGTCGCGGATCGCTCCGGTCGCCGCGGCCGCGTGCCGCGCGTCTCGGTGGCGCTCGCCAGAGCGACGCGCGCGCTCGCGGCCGCCTCTGGGTCGACGTCGAAGGCGACGCCCTCGTAGGAGACGTCCCACAGCACGAGCGGCTCCGGCGGTGCGGGACCGACTCCCCGTTCGCCGGGGATCGCGTCGGGAGCGAGCAGTCGGTCTATCAGCGAGCGATCCGCAGTTCCACGCCCGACCGCCCGAACCGCGGCGACGAGCCGCCGAACGAGCGCCCGCGGGAACCCCCCTGCCGTGACCTCGATAACGAGGGTGTCGCCGCGGCGGGTCGCGGTCGCCGTCAGGTCTCGCACCGTGCCGGTCCCGTCGCTCGTCAGGTTGTGGAAGTCGTGTTCGCCGGTCAGTCGCGCGAGCGCGTCGCGGACGCGGTCGTCGTGAGCGGGGGGAACGGGAACCGCCGGGTCGGCGGTGCTCGCGCGCTCTTCGGCTCGCGTCCGATCGCCGAGCCCTCTGGCCGACTCGGCGTCCCGGGTCGCGGACGCCGAGGCCGGCTCGGGTTCTGTCGGCGCGAACAGGTGGTACCGATAGGTCCGCGACACCGCGTCGTGGGTCGCGTGGAACCCCTCGCCGACGTCGGCGGCGGCCCAGACCCGGACCGAACCGGGGAGCCGTCCGTTGAACGCGCGCGGCGTGAGCCACGCCGGCGCCTCGAAGGCGACGGTCTGTGAGACTGCGGAGACGCCGGCGTCGGTCCGGCCGGCCGCCGCGTAGCCGGGGGGCGTCGCGTGCGTCGGTCCGTCGCCGCGGTCGACGATCCCGTGTTCGGAGAGCGCTCGCAACAGCGTCCCCTCGACGGTCGCAGCGTGGGGTTGCCGCTGGAAGCCAGCGTACTCGCGGCCGTCGTAGGCGATCCGGAACGCGCGGGTCGCGGCGGTCACGCCCCGTCCGCGGAGCCGTCCGGACCGTCGTCGGTCTCCGTCGGGCCGTCGTCGGTCTCCGTCGGGCCGTCCTCGCTCTGGCCGCCCGCCCCTTCGCTCGCGTCGTCGCTCTCGGCGCCTCCCGTCTCCTCGTCCGCGTCGGCTATCGGCACGGTGACGACGGGTACCGGAGAGACGCGGACCACCTTCTCCGTGACGCTCCCGAGGAGGACGCGCCGGATCCCGGAGCGGGTGTGACTGGGCATCACCACGAGGTCGGCGCCCGTGTCTTCGATCGCGTTCTCGATGACGTCGACCGGCTCGCCGCGGATGACGTTCCCCGCCACCTCGACGCCGGCCGCCTCCAGGTCCCCCGTCACCGTCTCGACGCGGCGCTCCGCCGCCGACTCCACCCGCTCGGCGAACGCCCCGGCCTGCGGGCCGCGGAGGGTCTGTGCCACCGTGTCGATCGCGGAGACGACGTGGACGGTCGCGTCGTATCGCTGCGCGAGGCTGCGCGCGTGCGGGACGGCGTCGTTCGCCTCCCCGCCGGGCGCGACGGGGAGGAGGATGTCGTCGTACATGGACGAGAGTCGACGCGCCGGGTGCAAAACGATACCGGCCGGAACCGCGCGGTCGACGCGGAAGGTATCGGCTCCCTCCGCCGTCGGGACGCCGTAGATGGGTAGGGTTTTCCGGCGGGCGGTCCTCCGCGGAGACATGGGACGAGACGTTCACAATCCGGAGAACCCGCAGGTGACGCTTCACACGAACCACGGCGACGTCGTGGTCGAACTGTTCGCCGACCGCGCGCCGAAGACGGTCGAGAACTTCCTCGGCCTGGCCCGTCACGACCCCGCCGCCGACGCCGACTCCGCCCGCGACACGAACACGTGGGAGGACCCCGAGACGGGCGAGGTCCGCGGCGACTCGCTGTACGAGGGCAACGTCTTCCACCGCGTCATCGACGACTTCATGATCCAGGGCGGCGACCCGCAGGAGAACGGCCGCGGCGGCCCCGGCTACCAGTTCGACGACGAGTTCCACGACGACCTCACTCACGACGGTCCGGGCATCCTCTCGATGGCGAACTCCGGCCCGAACACCAACGGATCGCAGTTTTTCATCACGCTCGACGCGACGCCCCACCTCGACGGCAAACACGCCGTCTTCGGCCAGGTGATCGACGGAATGGACGTCGTCGAGGAGATCGGCTCCGTCCCGACCGACCGCCGCGACGAGCCGCGCGACACCGTCGAGATCGAACGCGTCACCGTCGACGAGTAGACCGTCCGCGCCGGACGAGGCCGGCGAGCGTCGTTCGGGACGCTCGCTTCGGGGCGCTCAGAGAACCGTTCTGTTGAGCAGTCCCTCGGATACTGTTCTGGTTCGTACAGTGCGATACGAGGCTGTTAGAAGAGTTCTGCACGGCCACCTTTTTTTTTCGTCGGGTATGCTCGCGTTGCTCGCACACGACGCTCGCCGTCGGGTCGAAATAAAAAGGCGTTCGGTGATCGGACCGCGAGTTCGCTCGCAGATCGCTCCCGACCGCGGGTCAGACCGCGGATCGTCCGTCGCTTACTCGCCGGTCTCGATCGGCGCGCCGACCAGGTTCCCCCACTCGGTCCAGGAGCCGTCGTAGTTGCTGACGTCCTCGTAGCCGAGCAGCTCGTGCAGGAGGAACCACTCGATCGACGAGCGCTCGCCGACGCGGCAGTAGGTGATCGTCGACTCGTTGCCGTCGACGCCGACCTCGGCGTACAGCTCGCGGAGTTCGTCGGGGCTCTTGAACGTGCCGTCGTCGTTCAGCACGGTGGCGATCGGGACGTTGCTCGCGCCGGGGATGTGGCCGCCGCGCTGGGCGGTCTCCATGAGTCCCTCGGGCGCGATGACCTCGCCGGAGAACTCCTCGGGCGATCGGACGTCGACCATCGGGATCCCCTCCTCGATGGCGTGGTCGATGTCGTCTTTGTACGCGCGGACGCTCTCGAAGGGACCGCGGGCCTCGTACTCGCGGGGGGTGAAGTCGGGCTCGTCGGTCGAGAGCGGGTAGTCGTTGTCGACCCAGTAGCCCTTCCCGCCGTCGATCACGCGGACGTCCTCGTGGCCGTAGTACTTGTAGATCCAGTAGCCGAACAGCGCGAACCAGTTGGGGACGCGGCCGCCGCCGTACACGACGACCGTCGTGTCGGCGTCGATGCCGCCCTCGCCGTTTCGGGCCGCGAAGTCCGCCTTCGAGACGATGTCGCGCTCCGTCTCGTCGGTGAAGACCTCGTCCCACTCGAAGTTCAACGCGCCGGGGATGTGGCCCTCCTCGTAGGGCGTGTAGTCCGACTCGTCGGTGACCGTCGGGTTGTTGATCTCGACGAGCCGGTAGTCGGAGTCGTCGTCCTGAAACGCGTCGAGGTTCGATTCGACCCAGTCCGCCGTGACGAGTACATCTCCTGTCATCGACCACCCGTACGAGTGCGACGGGCTTTGAACGACCGGTAATGGTGGTCCTTGCCGCCGTCTCGGACGGCCGATATCGCCCCTGCTCGCCGGTGAGAGCTCGTCTCGGCGGCTCTCGTCCCACGAACGGAGCGGACCGACGGCTGGTCGCCGTCACGAGACCGCTCTCGGCGCACCGGCGGCGACCACGGGTAGCTACCGGATCACGGTCACGGGAACGTCGGCCTTGTCGACGACGCTCTTCGCGACGCTGCCGACGACCTGCTCGCGCTCCTCGGAGAGGCCGCGGTGGCCAACGTAGATCGCGTCGGCGTCGGTCTCGTCGGCGTAGTCGGTGATCGCGTCGGCCGGGCGGCCGGTGACCAGTTGGGTCTCGACGTCGATCGGCTCGTCGCCGACCGCCTCCTCGGCGAGCGTCCGCGCGTTGGCGAGGACTCCCTGGCCGGCCTCGACGGCGGCCTCCTCGCCCGGGAGCACGATCGTCCCGTCGACCAGCTCGGAGTCCGGCGTCAGCACGTGGACGATCTCGAGGGTCTGGTAGAACGCCACCGCCTGTCGGGCGGCGTACCTGACGGCCTCGTCGCCCTCCACGGACCCGTCGGTCGCAACGAGATAGCTCATAGGAGATCGTGGGGCCAAAGCCTACATAACTCCTGTCCGGCGTTCCCGGGTGGTGAGCGGCCGACCGCCTCGCGCGGCACCGAAGCCCGTCGCGGACCGGCCGCGAGGCGGCACCTCAGTCGGCGGCCTCAGTCGTCGTGTGCGTGCGGTCCGGCGTCGTCGACGGCGGTCGTCTCGCCCTCGCCGAGCACGAACTCCGTGAGCGTCGGCACGAACGTCCCGATGTCGGTGACCATCCCGACCGCCTGCGCCGAGCCGCGATCGAGCAGTTGGGTCACCGTCGCGGGGTTGATGTCGACGCACACGGTCTTCGTCGTCGACGGAAGGCAGTTCCCGACGGCGACCGAGTGGAGCAGCGTCGCGAGCATGAGCACGATGTCGGCCTCGTGGGCCTGCTCGCGGATGGCATCTTGCGCCGCGACCGCGTCCGTGATCGTGTCGGGCAGCGGCCCGTCGTCGCGGATCGACCCCGCGAGCACGGTGTCGACGTCGTGTTTCACGCACTCGTACATCACGCCCTCGGTGACGATCCCGTCCTCCACGGCCGCCTCGATCCCGCCGGCGCGGATGATCTCCGAGATCGTCCAGATGTGGTGTTTGTGTCCCTTCCGCGGGTGTTCGAGGGTCTCGACGTCCATCCCGAGCGACGTGCCGTACAGCGACCGTTCGAGGTCGTGGGTGGCGAAGCCGTTGCCCGCCGACAGCGCGTCGACGTACCCGCCCGCGACGAGGTCGGCCAGCGCGTCGCCCGCCCCGGAGTGGATCACCGCGGGGCCGGCGACGACGAGCACGTTCCCCCCGTCGGCTTTCACCTCGCGGACCGCCTCTGCGACCTCACGGATCGTCGACTCGGAGGGGCGCTCGGAGGAGACGCCGCCCTGCATGAACCCGAAGGCGCCGCCGCCGCTCCGGGGTCGCTCCGGGGGTCGCACCCGGATCCCCGACTGGTCCGTCGCGACGAGGTCTCCCTCCTCGACCGCGTTCAACACCTTCGTGTACGCCCGCGGGCCGCCGTCCGGACCCCCCTCGGGCTCGACGATCAGCGCGCAGTCCATCTCGATGCGCTCGACTTCGATCCACTCGCCGTCGTACAGCACCTCGGTCGGGTGGTTCGTGGTCGAGTAGAAGTCCGGCGGCACCACCTGGTCGGCGGGCGCCGCGACGAGGTCGACGTCGGTGGGGTTCTCCAGCACGGCCCCGTTCTGGTGGAGCTCGTGGAGGATCGCCTGGAGCGTCTCCCGGTCGTCGGCCGAGACGGTCATCCGGCAGTACGACTCCGCCTCCTCGTGGGTCCCGACGTCGAACTGCTCGACGTCGAAGGAGCCGCCGAGGTCCATCACCGCGCCGAAACAGCGCTGCATCGTCCCGCTGTCGATGATGTGGCCCTCGATCTCGACGGTGCGCGAGTGGCTCATACCTCATCGTTTCGCCGCGAGGAGAAACCGGTTTCCCTTCGGGAGGATCCCGGAGCCCGAAACGATCGGGGCCGTCCGGCCTCGCGCGCCGTCGAGCGCCGCAGATGCCCGACTGTCTCAGATAGCCCCGAGCGCTGTGAGTATCTGCGTGCCGAAGATCATCGCGATCAGCCCGGCGAGCATGACGAGTCCGGACGAGACCGTGATCGTCCGGACGGCCGCGTGTCGGTCGGAGACCGGCACCCGGCTCACCACCGCCTCGGCGACCATCCGGAGGATCCGCCCGCCGTCGAGCGGGAAGGCGGGCAGGCAGTTGAAAAGCGCGAGCTGGACGTTGATCCAGCCGGTCCAGAAGAGCAGGTTCGCCAGCAGGAACGTCCCGCCGCCGAGGACGCCGAGCGCCCCCTCGACCACGAAGAAGTTCGTCAGGTCCCCGGTGAAGCCCGCGAAGTTGTACGGCAGCCCGAAGAGGCTGCCGAGCGGCAGGATCAGCGCGGCGAACACCAGCCCGAGCGGCGACCCGGTGAGCCCGCCGACCGCGACGCCGTCGGCCGCGCCCGCGCCGCCGTCGCCGCCGAGCAGTTCGAGGTACGCGCCCGCCGGGTACTGCGAGACACCGACGTCGTCGAGCGCGAGGCCGCTCGCCCCCGGGAAGACGGAGACGCCGATGAACCCGCCGCCGCGGTTCGGATGCGGGTCGAGTTCCACGTCGTAGACCGTCCTCTCGTCTGCCCCGTCGTACGCGGTCACTGCGACCGTCTCGCCGGGGTCGCGCTCGCCGAGTACGGCCGAGAGATCCTCGTTATCGTGGACGCGCTCGCCGTCGACCCCGACGATCGTCATCGGCTCGCCGAGCGGCGCGCCGGCGTCGTGGATCGGCCCGTCCTCCTGGACGGCGACGACGTACGCGCCGATGGGGATCTGGGCGGCGGTCCCGGTCGCTTCCGCGTCGCCGCCGTCTCCGGCAGTCCCGTTCTCGGCCGTCCCGTTCCCCGCTCCCGTCTCCGTGACGCGCACCGTCGCGCGCTCGGCGGCGCCGACG
>NZ_WPCE01000071.1 GCF_009742825.1 Halorubrum sp. CBA1125 | reverse complement strand
GATTCGTCGACGGATGATGGGTCGACGGACGATGGTTCGACGGACGATGGTTCGACGGACGATGGTTCGTCTGATGACTCATCGACAGATGATTCATCGACGGATGATGGGTCGACGGACGATGGTTCGTCGACTGAGAACGAGACGACCCAAGACTCATCCTCTACTGAGAACGAGACGACGGGGGAACTGTCGCTCTCCACAACCGCGAGCGGTACGGCGACAGATAATTTCTCCGTAAATACGGCCGGCCCTACAGGACAGGTAGATGGAATCTATACCGCGACGTTAACCGGTGAAGTAGACGATCTCAATCAGGACTCCGTGGAGGTGTATTTCGAGTGGCGTGCTGAGTCAGAAACTGAGTTCCGCCAGACACCGAACCAAACCGTTACCGGAAATGAGACGTTTACTCAGTCGCTGTCGTTCCTCGATCCGGGAACAACGTACGAATTCCGGGCAGTTGCCGAATCTACGGATACGAACGAATCTATCAAAGGTAACCTCACCAACTTCACGACCGATAGTGGATCTCAGACTGACGGATTTATTCAGGCCTCTGACGAGATCGGATTATACAATCTCTTCTTCCAAGGGATGCGGACCCAGGTCCCCGAGGACGATTCCGTTGGAATGACAACGGATGTTCCGAGCGTGCAACTTAACGCGTTTGGACTAACCGGTACTCCTGTTTATCCCAACCCTGACAAGGAAGTCGTTCCAGTGTATCAAGAAACTGGCACCGTTGATCTCACTCTTCGAGACGGCCCATTCGGGACGTTCGATGGCTCCGATGTCGACGTGGTGGCCGTCAAAACTGACTCCGGCGAGGGACTCGACACCTTCTCACAAATCACGCAGATTGATGAGCTACTCAACGATGAGGATACCGACGTCGAGGTATTCGAAACGATAACTGCCAGCGGGGATAATCCCGACGTCTCGTACGACCTGACCGGCCAGAGCCGTGGTAGCGGTAACTACGTCTTCCTGGCAGTCAACAACGGGAGCATCGGCGTCGAACCCGACGGAAACGTAACTACGGATAACGTTCGCGTCATCGGATTGGACTTCGCCGTCGTTCAGGACGGGAGCTCGACGGTGAATCCGGCGCGTCAGGATTCCGAGTATCCGAGTCCAGAATTCCGCCCCGGTGAGAACGTGACCGTCGAAGCGGAGGCACCGTTCGAAACTGAAAACGAGATCACACAAGCCGTTATCCTCTACAGCGAGGACGAACTCGGCAGCAGAAGTATAAGCGCTGAGATCGAGGATACGCAGAATATCGATCCAAATGAGGTTAATATTTCGTCAGGTATCGCCGGGTTTGACGGTGTTCGTCGGGTCGAAGACGGTGCTACCTTCATGGGGCAGGACCTCGGAGAGCGTGACGAAACCGGTATCTTCACGATCGACGACGTGTTCAACTTCGTCGGCGGTAGTATCGGTGACCGGATCGATACCGAAGACGGTGATGTTCTCAACGCGTCGATGGTCGCGAAAGCCGATACCGGCTCAGAGACGACCTTCGAGATCGAGACGCTAGAGAACTTCTCGACGGGCGAGTACTCGGTCGTCCACGTCGCCGAGAACAACGAAACCGGCGAGATCTACACGAACAAGGAGACGGTCACGCTGACCGAGGAGCTGGATCCGTGGGCAACCGTCGATATCGATGAAGAGGATTCAAAACTCAACGTGTTGAACGGCGAGGAGATCGTCGTTAATGCGACGGTGACCAATATTGGTAATGGAACAGTTGATGATGAAGCGAGTCTATATCTTAACGACACCCAAGCAGAGCGGTTGACTGGATTTGAGGAAACCAATTTTGGACGGATACCCCAGACGGAACCTATCAGCGAAGATATTAATCTTGAATCTGGAGAATCCGAGGAATTCTCGTTCGTATATAATACATCCAATGATACAGCTACATCCAATGTTATTAATGAAATTCCAACAGACCTATCTGTCGAAATCCGAACTAGCGACGAGACTGGCACTACATTAGCAAGCGTCGGCGACCAGGGAGCGAACTTCTCGGTCGACGTCGATCAGGGCGCCTCCGACGCCGAGGTCGTCCAGGGCGAGAACCTGACGATTGTCACCGACGTCACGAACGACGGCGACATCCCCGGCACCCAAACGATCGACGCGACGTTCGAGGGCACTACCGAATCCGCGGAAGTCTCGGTCGATCCGGGTACGACGGAGACGGTTAATCTCACCTTCGAGGAGGTCGACCTCGAACCGGGTAACTACACCGTCAACGTCAGCTCCGAGAACGACTTCGAGGAGGTCGACGTCGAGGTCCTCCCCGGACCGGACTTCGATGTCGAGCTCGCCTCGGTCGACGATCCGATCGTCGCGGGTGAGAGCGTCGACGTGACCGCCAACGTCTCGAACGTGGGCGGTGCTGAGGGTACCGTGGACGTCGAGTTCCTGTTCAACGGAACGTCGATAACGACGAACGAGGACGTCACGCTCAACGCGTCCGAAACCGACTCGTTCGAGTTCGCGTACGAGACCAACGAGAGCGATGTCGGCGAGCGCGACGTCACAGTGCAGGCCGGCGCCGCCCAAGCCACGCGCACGGTGACGGTACAGTCGCCGGCGGAGTTCGAGATCGAGAACGTCACCGCGGACGACCCGGTCGCGCCCGGGGCGAACGCGACGATCGAAGCCGACATCCGGAACGTCGGTGACGTCTCCGGCACACAGGACGTCACCCTCCGGAACGAGACGGGAACCGTCGTCGCTGGCGAATCCAGCGTCGAAATCGCCGGTAACGATACGACGACGGTCGAGCTCGTCGTCGAGACCGACGAGGCTGACGCCGGGCAGACACTCTCGTACAACGTCACGACCGACGACGATTCGACGCCGGTGGATGTCCAGGTTCTGTCCGACGCGAACTTCGTCGTCGACATTGACGAGGACGCTTCGGAGACGCAGACTACCCAAGGCGAGAACCTCTCCGTCGTCTGGAACGTCACGAACGATGGTGGTGTCGAGGCCACGCAGCCGATTCAGGTCGTCGTAACGAACGAGTCCGGCACCGTCGATTCGACCAGCAGAAACTTCACGCTGGGTCCAGGCGACACCCAGTCCGTCGACGCCGAAGTGCCGTCCGACCTGCTGGAGACGACGGGGGACTACACGGTGAACGTGTCCTCACCGGACGACAGTGATACACTCGACTTCGAGGTCATCGAGGCCGCCGACCTCGGTGTCGAAATAACGGGAGTCAACGACCCGGTCGTCGCCGGTGAGCAACTCAACGTCACGGCGAACGTCACGAACGCCGGCGAAGCGACCGCGACGGAAGACGTCGAATTCAGCTTCAACGGCACGTCCGTCGAGATCGAAGAGAACGTCACGATCGCCGGCGGAACGACTGAACAGCTGGAATTCAACGTCACGCCCGACGAGGGCGACATCGGCCAGCCCAACATCACGGTGCAGGCCGGCGCGGCCGACGCCACGCGCACGGTGACGGTACTGTCACCGCCCGAGTTCCAGGTCGACGTCGACGAAGACGAGTCTGACTCGGCGATCGCGCTCGGCGAGACCGCCACGGTCGTCGCGAACGTCTCGAACGTCGGTGACGTCAACGGCACGCAGACGATCGAACTCCGGCGCGACGGAGAGTCGGTCGCCAACGAGACGATCACGGTGAACACGACTGAAAGCAAGACCGTTTCCTTCCAGTACGACACCAGTCAGTCTGACAACATCGCCGGTGACGAACTGAACTTCACCGTCGAGACCGAGGACGACTCCGCCGAGTGGACCGTCGACGTGTTCGAAGACACGTACATTGATGTCGACATCGACGGAGAGAACTCGTCCGATGAGGTGGTCGAAGGCGAGACCGTCGTGGTGAATGCCACCCTCACGAATCAGGGGAACCTCACCGCGAATCAGACGATCGGATTCGCTGTCGATGGGGAGGAAGTCGACACCGAGGACGTCGGACTCAACGGGAGCGAATCCCAGACGGTCGAGTTCGAGTACGAGACCAACGAGAGCGACATCGGTGTCCGGGAGTTCGCCGTCGAAAGCGAGAACGAGACGGATACGCTGAACGTGACGGTGCTGAAGGACGCTGACTTCCAGGTCGATATCGACGAGGGAGCCTCGACGACCGAGGACGTGGTCGAAGGCGACACGGTCGATGTCGTCGCCGACGTCGAGAACGTCGGTAACGTGACCGGTGATCAGGTCATTGACCTGACCGTCAACGGAGAACACGCTAACCAAACCTCAGTCGAACTCAACGGGAGCGAATCCCAGACGGTCGAGTTCGAATACGAAACCGGTGAAGAGGACCTCGGCGAGTCGAACTTCATCGTCGCGAGCGCGAACGACACGGACACGCTGAACGTCACCGTCCTGAGGGACGCCGAGATCGACGTGTCGATCGACGAGGAGAACTCGACGACGGGTGACGTGGTCGAGGGCGACGGCATCGAGATCGTCACCGACCTCGAGAACCTCGGTCAGGTCGAGGCCGACCAGGAGATCGAACTCCGGCTCGACGAGGAGCCGATCGACAGCACGAACGTCTCTCTCGCCGGCGGGGCGAGCGACACGGTGACGTTCGAATACGTCACCAACGAGTCCGACATCGGCGACCTGAACTTCACCGTCGCGAGCGCGAACGACACGGCCACGCTGAACGTGACCGTGTTGGAGGACGCCGAGTTCAACGTGACGGAACTCGACACCACGCCCCAGAACGCGACCATCGCTCCGGGTGAGAACCTCACCGTCAACGCCACCGTCGAGAACGTCGGTCAGGTCCAGGGCGAACAGGAGATCCGCCTCGCGGTCGATCCGGAGTCCGCGCTGACCGAGACGGTGGACAGCCGGACGGTCACTATCAACGGGACGCTCGACGGCGACACGACCGAGACGGTCGAGCTCACCTACGCGACCGACGACGACACGCGTCAGGGCGACCGGACGCTCGAAGTGAGAAGCGACGACGACACCGCCGAGACTGACTTCAGAGTCCGCCAGGCGAACATCAGCGTCACGGAGATCGACCCGGCCGACCCCGTCGAAGAGGGAACTGACCTCCCCGTCACGGTGAACGTGACGAACGAGGGTGACCTCGACGAGCCGCAGGACGTCACCCTCCTGGCCAACGGAAACGTCGTCAACACCACGACGGTCGAGATCCCCGAGGTCGAAGACGAGTCGCTCGAGTTCACCTACCCGACGCAGCTCGGCGACTCCCCCGAGATCGACCTCACGGCGCGGACGCCCGACGACGAGGCGACGACCACCGCGACCGTCGAGGCGTCCAACTTCCGCGTCCAGGACATCACCACGAACGCGTCCGACGTCGTCGAAGGCGAGACGGTCAAGGTCTCGGCGACGATCAACAACACCGGCAACCTCACCGAGACGCAGACGGTGACCTTCTCGGTGAACGGGTACGCGGACAGCCAAGAGCTGAATCTCTCCGGCGGTGGTGCTGACACCGTCACGTTCAACTACACGACCCAGGTCGGCGACGCCCCGGACGTCGACGCGTCGATCAGCACCGACGACGACAGCAACTCGGTGGACGTCGACGTCACCGCCCAGCAGTTCTTCGAGGTGACGTCCCTCGAGGGTGACGACGCCGTCGAGCAGGGCGAGAGTTACACGCTCGAAGCCCAGATCGAAAACACCGGCGGCGACCCCGGCACCCAGGACGTCGCGTTCGACTTCGGTCAGGACGGCGAGGACCAGAGCCAATCCGTCCAACTCGACGCTGGCGAAAACCAGACCGTCGACTTCGAGTACCCGGTCGAGGCTGACGAGGATCTCGGCCTGACGTTCGTCGAGGTGTCGACCGAGGACGACGCGACCACCACACCGGTCGTCGTGGAAGAGCCGCCCGAGCCGGCGAACTTCACGGTCGAGGTCGACGAGGCGGCCTCTCGGCTCGACGTCCCCAACGGCAGCACCGGGCTGGTCGTGGTGAACGTCGAGAACGTCGGCGAGCTGCCCGGCGGCACGACGGTGAACGCCACGACCGACACCGGCGAGAACGTCACGACCCAGGTCTCGAACGTCACGATCGACGAGCTCGCGCCCGGCGAGTCGACGACGGAAACGGTCTCGATACAGACCGCGTCTGACCTCGAGGCGGGAGCCGACGCCGCGACCGTCGACGTCGCGGTCGCAACGCCGAACCAGACGGCGAACACCACCCTGACGGTGAGTCCGCCCGACGAGCCGGCGTTCTTCGACATCCGTTCCATCGACTCGAACGCCCCGGTCGAAGAGGGCGAGACGCTCGAACTCGCCGTCGACGTCGTGAACCGCGGGAACCAGACCGACACCCAGACGATCGAACTCGTCCGGGACGGCTCGGTGATCGACAGCGAGGAGGTCACGGAGCTCAACCGGAGCCAGAACGAGACCGTGAACTTCGAGCTCGACACCGAGGTCGGAGACGCGCCGGACGTCACGTTCACGGTCAGAAGCGACAACACCGACGTGACGACGGTGCGGGACCTGAACGCGCTCCCCGAGTTCGCGGTCTCGGTCAACGAGACGAACGACCCGATCGCGTACGACGAGACGCTCAACGTCAGCGTCGACGTCGAGAACCTCGGCGACGTGTCGGACACGCAGACGCTCGAGGTGTTCCTCAACGGGAACGACGAGACGACGGAGGTCACACTCGACGGCGGCGAGTCGACGACCGAGGAGTTACAGGTCGACGCCACGGAAGGCGCCAATCGGGTCTTCGCGAGCACCGAGGACGACCTCGACGCGCGGTCCGTCCAGATCAACGCTCCGGCCGACTTCCAGGTCGACGTCGTCGAGCCGTTCTCCGACCTCGACGTCGTCGAGGGCGAGAACGCCACGGTCACCCTCGACATCGAGAACGTCGGGGGCGTCCGGGACACCCAGAACGTCTCGCTCGAACTGGTCGCGGACGACGGGACCGTGACCGACGGGCCGAACGTCTCGAACGTGGACCTCAACGCCAGCGAGTTCAACATCTCCGAGCGCACGATCGACACCGGCACCCTCGACGCCGGGAACTACACGGTCCGGGCGGTGACCGAAGACGGCGACGAATTCACGGCCGACGAACCGCTCGTGGTGTCGGAGCCCGCCGCGTTCAGCGCCAGCATCGAGACGGTCAACGATGAGGCACCGCCGATTGATGACCCGGACGATCGCACAGCGTTCAGAGAGGGAGAGACGCTCGACCTCGCGGTGAACGTGACGAACGAGGGGGACGTCTCGGAGACCCGGACGCTCCGTGTCCTCCGCGACGGAGCGGTCGTCGACTCGACGGACGTGACGCTCGCGGACGGCAGCGACACGCTCGACTTCGAGGTCGACACGGCGGTCGGTGACGGTCCGAGCACCGAGCTCGCGGTCGAACTCGTGGAGGACGACGAGACCGTCTCCAGTGACGCCGCGGACGTTCCGCTGTTCGCGCCGGCCGAGTTCCAGGCCGCGATCACGAGCGTGGACGATCAGATCGGCAGCGAGAGCGCCTTCGACGTCGCGGTGACCGTCACGAATGCCGGCGACTTCAATGGCAGCACCACGATCGATCTCCGGTTCCGGGGCGACGAGATCGACAACGAAAGCGCCAGCGCCCGCGTCCGGAACCTCGCGCCCGGCGAGTCACGGACGAGAACGCTGACCGTCCCGGCCGACGCGATCGGCGAGCCGGGGAGCGCCACCGTCACCGCGGTCGCCGACACGACCGACATCCGTCGGATCTCCATCGGCGAGGCGACGAACCACCAGATCACCGACCTCGATACGAACGGACCGGTCGTCGAGGACGAACCGTTCAACGTCACCGCGACGATCAACAACACCGGCGACGTCCCGAACAACCAGAGCGTGGCGCTGCTCGTCGACGGCAGCCGCGCGGACATCGTGCGCGACGTGCGCCTCGATAGCGGTAACAGTACCACCCTCAACCTCACCTACGAGACCGACGAAGCGGACGTCGGCACGCCGGAGTTCACGGTCGACGCCGAGGACGACAGCGTCGAGGGCGAGTTCGACGTTCTCTCCGAGGCGAGCTTCGAGACCGAGGTCGTCGCCGTCAACGCGCCGATCGACGACGAGGACTTCGACGCGGTGAGCGGCGAACCCTTCCAAGTCATCGTCGAGGTCTCGAACGACGGTGACGTCTCCGGCACCGACACCCTCGAACTGTACATCGGCGACGACTTCGAGCCCACGGACACCGCGTCCGTCGAGGTGCCCGCGGACGGCGCCGAAACCGTCGCGCTCACGCACGAGCCCACCGAGCCCGGAGAACTCGACGTCGAAGTGGTCGGGGTCGACGACTCGGACACCGAGACGATCGACGTCGGCACGCCCGGCGAGCTGACCGCCGAGTTCGACGACGTGACCGACCCGGTGGACGCCGGCGACACCCTCTCGGTCGAGGTCGGACTGGAGAACGTCGGTGACGCATCTGTCACGGAGAACGTGACGTTCGCGGTCGACGACACCGTGGAGGACAACCAGACGGTGACGCTCAACGGGAGCGAAACCCACACCGTCGAGTTCACCTACGAGGTCGACGAGACCCGCGAGGATGCGCTCCCCGTCACCGTCGAGGCGGGCGCAGAGACGCTCGATAGGAACGTCGAGGTCGCAGAACTCGACGACCAGTTCTTCCGCGTGAGTAACTTCACCGCGCCCGACGCGGTGTTACAGACGGACGACGCGGTCGTCGAGGCGAACGCCACCGTGACGAACGACGGCGAACTCGACGGGACGCAGACGGTCGAGTTCCTGGTCGACGGGACGGTCGAAAATACGACGGAGGATATCAGTCTCGAACCCGGTAACAGCACTGACGTGGAATTCACCGTCGACGCCGAGGCTCTCGACACCGGTGAGCAGACGGTCGCCATCGCCACCGAGAACAGCTCGGGCAGCGCGATCGTGACCGTCAGCGAACCCGACCCGGCAGACCTGACGGTCAGCCTCGACGAGGTGCCGGCCGAGGTCACACAGGACGAGGAGATCGCGGTCAACGCGACCGTCGAGAACGTCGGTGACCTCGAGGCCGACAACGAGTCGGTCGCGCTCGACCTGACCGTCGACGGGACCTCGGTCGCGAGCGCCTCACAGAACGTCACCCTCGCCGGCGGCGAGTCGACGACGGTGCCACTGAACGACACCGTCGAGGCGCTCCCGCGTGCGGGCACGTTCGATGGCACGGTGGAGGTGACGACCGAGACGGGCGAGACGGACACCGACGACGCCGCCGTCGCGGTCGACTTCGGGTCGATCCAGAGCGGCGTCGACGCCGCCGAGTCCGGCGACACCGTCCTCGTCGCCGGCGGCACGTACGCCGAGCGGGTCGTCATCGACACGAACGAGATCACGGTGCGGTCGGTCGGTCCGGCGACGCTACTCCCGCGGATCGGCGACGAAGGGTTCGTGCTCCGCGGCGACGACGTCACGGTGGACGGCTTCACGATGCCCGGTGACGGCACCGGCACGGCGGTCCGGGTCACCGGTGACTCCGCGACCGTCTCCGACGTCCTGATCACCAACTGGGAGACCGGCGTGGTGACCGAGGACGGCGGCGACCACCTGATCCGGCAGTCGCTGGTCACCAATACCCAGACCGGTATCCGGCTCGCGGGCGACGGCGGGAGCACCGTCGCGTTCGGTCTCATCTCCGGCGCCGAACGCGGGCTCGCCATCGAGGCGACACCGGTTCGGGTCTTCGCGACGGTCGTCACCGGCTCGAACAGGGGGATCATCATCCTCCCGGTCCCGCTCGGCGTGGGCCCGCTCGAAACGGCGTCGAACCACGAACCTTACACGGTCGACATCGAGCAGGCCGAACTCCGTGGAAACGGCGTCGGTCTCGACGCTCGTAACACCGAGGACCGCAACCAGAACGTCGACGTCACCCAGAGCAACGTCGAGGCCAACGACGTGGCGATCGTGAGCGAGGTCCAGAACGACAGCCAGCCGGCAGGGCCGCAGGCCACCACGTTCGGAACCGCCTCGGTGGCGAGCCAAGACGTCACCACGCAGCAGGACGACACCGACGCCCAGGTCGACGTCAGTGCCTTCGGGATCGATCCGGACTCCGCCGACGTCGTCGACCGGACGGACTCGACCGACGTCGAGCCGCTCAACAGCCCCGTGTCGGATCCGTTCTTCGACGTGGAGACGGTCGACGCCGAACCCACGTCCACCGCCGGCAGAGAGACGACGGTCGACGTGACCGTGTTGAACGACGGTGAGCGGACCGGCTCGAAAGACGTCGAGCTCAACGTCGACGGAAACACGGTCGACACGCAAGAGGTGGAACTCGACGGTTCGGCCACGCAGGACGTGAGCCTCACGTTCACGCCGACCATCCGCGATATCGGTGACGATCTCACCGTCTCCGTCGAGACGGAAGACGACACGAGCCAGACCGAAACGGTCTCCATCCAGCAGCGCGCCGACCTCCGACTCGCTATCGGCGACTCGGCTGAGTCGGTCGACGCCGGCGAGACGTTCACCGTGACCCCGGAGATCACCAACGACGGCGGCGAGTTCGGCAGCGAACAGACCGTCACCCTCTCCGTCAACGGGACCCAGGACAGCCAGACGGTGACGGTCGAACCCGGTGACACCGCGACGCCGACTCTCGAGTACCAGACCTTCGATGGCGGCGAGAATCGGACGCTCTCGTACACCGTCTCGGCTGCTGGTCTCACCGAGACCGGGAGCTTCGACGTGACCGTTCCGCCGGCTGACGACGGCGACGAAGACGACGAGGAGGAAGAAGAGACGCCGCCGGCCGGCGGCGGTGGTGGCGGAGGCGGTGGCGGCCTGATCGGCGACGAACCCGACGCCGCGCTCGACCTCGACGCGACCGCGACGGAGACGGTGACGCCGTCGCTCGACACCGAGGCCAATCAGCAGGTCGCAAGCTTCGATGAGGTCGAGAACGTCGAGTCGATCGCCTTCCAGACCTCCGACACCATCGGGGAGGTCACCGTGGGTGACATCGACCCCGACAGCGGTCAGGTCAACGCGCCGGGCGGCGACGTCACGGTGCAGGAGATTACGGTCCCCGACGAGGCAACCGACCAGGCGGCGACGATCCGGTTCCGCGTCTCGGCCGACCGGCTCGACGCGGTCGGCGCAGACGCCGAGGACCTCACCGCGTTCCGGCTGAACGACGGCGAGTGGGAGCGCCTCGAAACGTCGGTCGTCGAGGAGACCGCGGACGGTGTCCGGCTCGAGGCGCAGACGCCCGGCTTCTCGGTGTTCGCCGTGAGCGCCGTGGGCCAGCCCGAGGCGGCCGCCGCGGTCGACCCGAGTACCGTGACCGCCGGCGAGTCCGTGGCGCTCGACGGTTCCGGCTCGACCGACGAGTACGGCGAGATCGTCGCGTACGACTGGTCGGTCGCCGGCCAGTCGATCTCCGGCGAGACCGCCAGCGCGACGATCGACGAGCCCGGCGAGTACACGGTCGAACTGACCGTCACGAACGACGCGGGCGAGACCGACACCGCGACCGCCACCGTCACCGTCGAGGAGTCGACCGATGGTGCCGACGGCGCTGACGGTGCCGACGGTGCCGACGGCGCTGACGGTGCTGACGACGAACCCGCGGAAGAGCCAGCTGGACTCGGCATCAGTGCGATCTTGGTGCTGATCGTCCTGGCGCTGGTCGCGGCCGCGGTCGTCGTCTGGGTCCGCCGGTCCGAGTGACGACGACCGGGGGACGCGACCCGTAGTGAGCCGTCCGCCGCGGACCGAACTCGTTTCGGTCGCGTTCGACACGCCGCAGATCGCTGTTTCCGTCCGTTCTCGATACGCGTGTTCGCGCTCCGGAGCGTGAGCGATTTCTCGTTGTCTCTCGCTCACTAAATACACGATCTGATAATTGATATTGTTGCAGTACCAAATTCGAATTCAGAACGAGATATCGTCTGGTAGCCACCGAAACGTTCCTTTTCGTGTGATATGAGATCTGTGACGGTACGATCTGATGATATCTGTTCTGATAATTATCGACGAACATCTATATTCGACCCGTCTCGATGGACGGCCGTGTCAACCACGAACGTCGGTGAGTCGACCCGGGTAGTGGCGGACGCCGAGGAATCCACGCCGGCTTCGGTAGATCGGATCCGTCTCGCGAGCGACGTAGTCGCGTTGCTCTCGATTCCGGTCGTGCTTCTCGCGGTGTTTGCCCTCCCGGCTTCGACGAGGCGAGCGGCCGCGTTCTCGTACACCGATCCGACGATCGTGACGGCGTTCACCGCTCACTACGTACACCTCTCTTTCCCGCACCTCGTCGGGAACGTCCTGGGGTTCCTGCTTTTGGGATCGGTCGCCTACGGACTCAGCGTCGCCGCCGGGCGACGTCGGCTGTTCCTCGTCTCGGGGATCGCGTACCTGTTCGCGTTTCCGTTCGTCCTCTCGGGGCTGAACCTCGCGATTCCGCGGAACGCCATCGGGTACGGGTTCTCGGGCGTCACGATGGCGTTTCTCGGATACGTCGCGGTCGTCTTCCCGGTCGCACTCGAAGAGCGGTTCGGATTCGACTCTCGTCGGCTCGTCCCGGTGCTGTTTTTCGTCTCGGTCGCGTACGTCGCGGTGATTGCGCTCCCGATATCGACGCGGTCGGCTGGGTTCGGGGCCGCTGTGCTCACGTTCGCGCTCCCGTACGGCCGAGGGACCGACCGCGACTCGGTCAGCGCCCTGCGGTGTGCCGTCCGGCGGGTCCTCGCGACCCCCCGGTACGGCGAACTCGTCGCGGTCGCGACGCTCGTGCTCGTCGCGTACCCGCTCGTCGGGTTCCCGCCGGCGACGTCACCCGGTCTCCGCGTCAACGTCTACATCCACTTTCTTGGGTACGCGCTGTCGTTTCTCGTCGTTTACGTCTCCCTCCTGGTCGACCGTCACGGCGTGTTCTCGACGGCCGCGCGGTGAGGCGGTCCGGTCGAACGAGCTATACGTTCGACACCCCAACGTCTACGCGACCGACGCGAGTCGGGGCACTCCACACCCACGATGAATCTCCGATCGCTTGCCGGTTCGAGCGTCACGGCCGTGCTCGTCGTTCTCGTCGTTGCCATGCTCGTCGGCCAGCAGCTCGGCCAACCGATCGTCATCGGCTTCGTGCTCACCGGGAGCATGAACGGCGAGCCGGCCAACATGGCTCCGGGCGACGGGTTCATCGCGGTCCCGCCGTCGCTCGCCGGCGACATCGAAGAGGGCGACGTCGTGACGTTCGAGGCACAGGAGCTCCAGGGCGGCGGACTCACGACTCATCGGGTCGTCGACGAGACGGAAGCGGGATACATCACGCGTGGCGACGCGAACCCGTTCACCGACCAGGACGGCCCGGAACCGCCGGTTCAGGAGTCGCAGATCGTCGCCGTCGCCGC
>NZ_WPCE01000110.1 GCF_009742825.1 Halorubrum sp. CBA1125 | reverse complement strand
ACGCGCGCGTCTCCTCGGGAAACGACGCGTGGTGGCCGATCGCGGCGCCCTCGTCGGCCGCGGCGTCGGGCCCCATCGACCGGAGTTCGGTCCAGTTCTGGAGCGCCTCCGCGAGCGCGCTCCGGGCCGCGGCGACCGGGTCGAGGTCGGCGCCGGAGCCCGCGGCGAACCGCGGCCAGTCGCCGTCGCGGCCGACGCCGGCGGCGACGACGGGCACGTCGACGTCGGTCGTGACGAGCAGCGCGGTCACCGACAGCGACTCCGCCCGCGCGCGCTTCTCCAGCTCGGCGAACCCGTCGTCGTCGACCGCGAGTCCGAGCGGCTCCGTCGTCGAGTACCAGCTCGTCATCGTCGCGTCGCGCTCGATCGCCTCGTACAACCCCGAGAGCGCCGCCTCCGGGCCGGAGTTCCCCAGCCCGAGCCCCGTCGTGATCGCGGGGCGGTACCGGCGCTCCGGCGGCGGGAAGTGGACGAACTCCGCCGGGAGGCTCGCGACGTCGCCGGAGCCGAGGTGCTCGCCGGTCACCCACGGGAGCCGGTCGTCGCGGGCGTACGCCGCGGCGTCGTCCGGCCGGACGAACGCGTCGGGAGCGACGGGGTTCGGGACGGTGGCGGCCGTGCCGTCGGTGAACGACGCCTCGCGGTAGACGCCGGCCGCGTACCGCTCTAACCCCTCGCCGAGCGCCTTCACGAACGCGACGTCCCAGTCGGCGTCAGCGCCGCCGCCGAACTCGGCGGCCCGGGCGTCGGAAAAGGGGGTGGTGTCGGCGACCTGCGCGACGTAGTACGGCAGCGGGAACGACTCCTGTTCGCCGACCGCGGCGAGCGGTCCGACCCGCTCGTCGACGGCGCGGTCGGCGCGGTCGATCGCCGCCGACACCGACCGCGACTCGTGGTCGCGGGGGAGCGCGTCGCCGGGAGCCGTCCCGCAGTCGCAGCCGGGGACCGGCAGCAGGGTGCGCTCGGGGCCGGGTACCTCGACGACGGTGTCGGCGACGGGCTCGTCAGCGAGCAGCCGGATGGTCCGTCGGCCGGCGAGCGCGCCGGCGTAACGCACGGCCGAGCGGCGGCCGCGAGGCGCCTCGGCCGGGTCGGGATCGCCCGCGGCGACCCGGGTCTGGAGGCAGTCGTAACAGGCGTCGTCGAGGACCGACACCGCGGCGTCGAGCGGCTCCAACGGGACGCCGCCGACCCCGCCGACCTCGACGGCGATCAGGCGGTCGACCCGGGCGTCCGCCGCGGCGAACGTCTCGGCGCCCGCCGTGTCGACGACGACGGCGAGGTCGAACCCGTCGAGCAGGCCCGCCTCGACCGGCATCACGTTCACGTCGACGTCCGCGAGCGCGGCGTCGACGGCCTCGACTGCGGGTCCGTCCCCGACGAGTCCGATGTCCATGGGTCGTGGACGCGCGGTAGCGAAAAAAAAGCCGCGGGTGGGCGACGGGTCGCGTGGTCGTCCGATCGCTGGTCTGCGAGGGATTCCGCTGCCCGGACATCCGGCTGCGCCCGACTATTCGGTCGCGGCCGGCTCCACCTCGACGGTCGTCCGGTGCCACCCCGTCGACCCGCCGGGGCGCGGTTCCGTCCGTTCCTCGGTCTGGACCGTCCCGTCGCGGCGCACCGCGCGGACGACGACGTCGAACTCGGTCCGGTCCGGGGCGTCGAACTCGTACCGCCAGCGCCGCCAGGCGTGGGGGGCGATCGGCGCCTCCAGTTCGGCGTCGCCCCACGTCTCCCCGTCGTCGACGCTGACCTCGACGGCCGAGAGCTCCTCGATACCGGTTTCGAGCCCGCCGAAGGCGACCCCGCCGACGACGACCCGGTCCCCGTCGCGTTCGGCGCCGCGCACGTACGACATCGTGTTGACGACCGCCTCCTCGTCCCAGCCGCGCGCTTCCCAGTACGCCTCGTGGTCCGTGCCCGTCACCTCGATCCGGTCGATCCACTTCGTCATCTTCATCCCGTACCGCCCGGGGATGAGCAGCCGCGCCGGGAACCCGTGCTCGGTCGCGAGCGTCCGGTCGCCCATCCCGTACGCGATCAGGATGTCCTCGCGCTCGACGAGGTCGAGGGGGATCGCCTCGCTGTACCCGTCGGCGGCGTGGGTGACCACGTCCGCCGCGTCCGTCGCCGGGTCCGCCGCGTCGACGAGGTCCGACAGCTGGACGCCGGTCCAGTGGGCGGTCCCGATCAGGTCGCCGCCGACCCGGTTCGAGATACACACCATGGTCGTCGTCTGCTCGACGCTCGCGTCGTGGCCCACCAGGTCGTCGTACGCGAGCGCGTACGGCTCCGCGACGGCCCCGCCGACGTCGAGCGTCCACGCTTCCGGGTCGAGGATCGGCGGGTTCACGTTGATGTCGACGACGTAGTGCTCGTCGGGGGGGCGTGACCGCCGCGGGCATCCCGTCGAAGTCGAACGCGGGGTCGCCGCTCGACGGGGAGACCGACCGCTCGAGCGGCTGTTCGACCCGCTGGCTCGGTTCCGGGCCGCCGAGGCGTTCGAACAGCCAGCGGAGTCCCGCGAGCGAGGCGCCCCCGGCGACGGCGATCCCGCCGACGCGCCGCAGGAACCCCCGTCGACCCCTCACCGAGCCGGCGCTCGACAGCCGACGGGCGACGAGGGCCGGCGGGACGACGGCGACGATCACGACGACGGCGAGCCCGACAGAGGGCGACCCGCCGGCGAGGAGGAACAGCGGGACGGTCACGAGCGCGCCGAGCGCCGCGACCGCGAACCCGGTTCCCGGTCGGATCGCCCGCTCGTCGGCGACGACCCGGTCGAGTGCGGCCGTCCCGACGACCCGGTCGAACGCGACCGTCCCGACGAGCCAGCCGAGCGCGGCCGTCCCGACGACGCCGGCGATCACGGCGACCACGAGCGTGGGCTTGGCGTAGAAGCCGAGCAGCCCGACCGCGAGCGTCGACAGCCAGCCGGGCGAGCGGACGATGATCCCCTCGGCGACCGTCTCGATCGCGAACCCGCCGACGAGAGGCGCGGCCGCGAACAGCCCCGCGACCCACGCCGCGCCGACGACGGCGCCGCTCAGCGCCCGGCGAGCCGCGGTCGGCTCCGGATCGGCTCCGGCGATGTCGGCGGTCATGCTGAATCTACGTACAGTTGGTGCGTTCACATATAACGTACCGGGTCGAAGAGCGGAGCGAAGCCGCGATCGAGGGTGTTGCTACCGCACCGCGAGCCGTCCGGTGTCCGACGGTCGATCGAGATCTCAGCCCCTCAGTCGTCGGCGCCGGCGGACTCCGACTCCGTCGGCCCGGCGCCGGAGGACCGCTCGGGGAGCATCGGGGTACCGTCTGCGCGCGGGCCGAGCCGGGGCCCGTGCGGGCCGTCGTCGGGGTCGATCCGGCGTCGGGTCCGGTAATCGGTGGAGCGCTCGACGGGGACGCGACCGATCGCCGTGATCATCTCCACGTAGTCGTCGAACGAGCGGTACTCGCCGTACTCGCCGCCGGCCCGCTTCGTGATCTCCTCCGAGAGGATCGTCCCCATGAAGTCGTCGGCGCCGCAGTTGAGAAGCTTGAGCCCGTGGGCGTCGCCCGACTTCACCCACGACGCCTGCACGTGGTCGACGTTGTCGAGGAAGAGCCTGGCGACCGCGACGAGCAGTTCGTCCTCGTCGCGGGAGGCGCCGCCGTCGACGACGCCCTGCCGGTACAGCGGCGTGTTCTGGTGGATGAACGAGAGCGGGACGAACTCCGTGATCCCGCCGGTCCGGTCCTGGAGGTCGCGGATCACCTTCAGGTGCTCCGCGCGGTGGGCGACCGTCTCGACGTGACCGTACATCATCGTGGAGGTGACGTCGAGCCCGGCGGCGACCGCCCCCTCCATCGCCGCCACCCAGTCGTCGGTGCGGATCTTCCCGGGGCAGATCACGTCGCGCACCTCGTCGACCAGGATCTCGGCGGCGGTGCCCGGCGCCGAGTCGAGCCCGGCGGCGGCCAGTTCGCGGTACACCGTCTCGTAGTCCCAGTCGGTGCCGCGTCTGGCGTGGTACGCCTCCTCGGGGGTCATCGAGTGGACGTGGATCCCGCCGACGGACATCGCCGCGATCTGCTCGACGTAGGTTCCGGGGTCGGTCGCGTAGGTCTCGGGCGGCTTGTAGTTCACCTCGCTCGCCGGGTCGTCGTGGGCGGCGAGGATCTCGTGGTGCTCGTCGTTCAGCGCGAACGCGGGGTGGAGCCCCGAGACGGAACACACCTCGTAGACGCCCATGTCGAGGGCGTCCTCGACGATCGCCCGCGACTCCGCCGGGGTCTTCGTGAACCCGGCGTGGTCGACGTCGCTGTCGGCCTCGAACGCGTGTGCGGAGTCCTTGAAGTTACAGAACAGACAGCCCGTGTTGCAGGCGGTGGTGACGTTGTTGTTCAGGTTGGCGACGAAGGTGACCTCGTCGCGACCTCCTCGCGCCGCCGGCGGTCGGCGGCCTCTAAGACCGCCTCCTTCCGGACGGGGTCTATCCCCTCGGTGTCGGTACCGGTCGCGAGCAGTTCGACCGCGTCGTCGACCGTGAGCCGGACCCCGTCGCGGGCCTTCGCGAGCGCGTTCTCGAACGACTGGTCGGTCTCGGGCGTCTCGAAGCCGAACTCGTCGGCGTCGAGGGCGTCGGAGCCGACGGACTCCGCGCCGGAGGCGCCGTCGTCGGTGGGCTCCGCGTCCGAGCCGTCCGTTCCGGGGGTCCCGTCCGAGGTCATCCCGTGGTACTCGCGACCCCACGGATAAAAACGGGACGGTCACGGCACCCCCCGTCTCGCGGGCCGCACGGAGAGCGGGAGGAAGCGAGTCGGGGAGACGAGGTGGGCCGGCGACGACGGGAGCGCGGCTCCGGCCAGCTGCGTCAGGCGATGTCGCGGTCCTCGCCGGCGTGCGCGCGGACCCACAGCTCGCCGATCCGCGAGAGGGTGGTGCGGTAGGACTTGCCGTGTTCCTCGCGTTCGATGTACCCCTTCCCGCCGGGGCCGAGCCGGTCGACGTTGTAGATCACCTTCGAGCGGAACGAGTCGGTGTACTCCTCGTTGAGCTCGGCGGCGAGCGTCTCCGCGAGCTCGGAGACCGACTCGAACTCGCCGTGTTCGCCGAGCGTGAACAGCACGAGCTCCTCGAACGGTTTGACGTTCTGGAAGGACGCGACGGGCAGCTCGATGACGTGGCTGTCACCGATCCGCTTCGCGCCGATGGTGGTGCCGCGTTCGTCGAACTCCGCGAGCAGGTCCGTCGTGGCTGTCAGCCGGTCCGCGACGCGCTCGTCGGCGACGTCGCCGTCGGCGGCGAGGTCGCGCAGGAGGTCGCGGGTGGCCCGCAGCTCCTCGGCGAGCTCGGTCTCCAGGTACTTCTCGGGGGCGGTGTAGTAGGTGTGGATCCGGTCGCGGTCGTCCTGCCGCTCGACCATGATCGAGTGGGCGGCGGTCGCGAACGCGAAGGAGACGGGCCGCGGCATCGAACAGAGGTTCACCCACACCTCGCGGGGAACCGAGGAGCCGTCGGCGGTGTCGGCCGCGCCGTCGGCGTTCTCTCGCTCGTCGTCCTCGGCACCCCGGTCGAGCTCCGCGTTGATCAGGTCGAACGCGCGCTCGAAGGCGGCGTCGTAGTCGTACACGTCGGTCAGGCGCTCGCGGACCGTCTCGGCGCCGAGCAGGTTCTGGAAGTCCTGTTCGAGCTTGCGAGCGATGTTCCGCGAGTACTCCACGTTGGCCTCGCTCCCGACCGTCCCCTCCAGGAGGATCACCCGGTCGACGTCGAACTGATCCCGGATGAGCGGGGCGATCATCCGGTCGTAGTCGAACCCGACCGGGACGATGTGCGTCTGCATACGCTATACTACGTCGGGGCGGTTATATATCCCCTCAAGTAGCATACCGTTCAATTGCACATCGTTCGTGTGCGTGCCTGCTCCCGTCACGGGATTCGTAAGAATCGACAGGCGCTACGGTCTTAATTCTACGTGGTCGAAATCGGCAGGAAGGAACTCTCAGAAGGAGAAAAGCGACTTAGAAATCCCCGATAGTCCGGTCGCCACCGAGGATACGTCGGTACACGTCGTCGCCGCTTGCATCGGCTAACTCACCACAGAGTTCACGCAGGTCATCGGAGACAGTCCACTTTTCTAGGTAGTTCTGAATGGACTTGCCCTGCTCGTAGCGGTGGCGAAGGAATTGGGCTTTGTCAAGCGGAGTCAATCCATTATCGCCCTCTCCGTTCACCCGTTCCTGAATGTACGCCTGCCGTTTCTCATCGTCCCACGTTCCGAGGATGAACTCTCCAGCATCCATTCGGTAGAGAAGCGTCTCTTTCATCCCATCAGGATTTGCGCTCGTCCCGCGTGTCAACATATTCAGGTCATTGTAAGTGGGGTCATCTATCTCAAGCAGGTCAAGGAACACGTCAACCTCACCAATGTCGCTCCCTTTGTTGGATGATACCATAGATTTCGTCCACAACCTCTTTGGCGCTCATTACTTCTCCACCACGCTGTACTTCGCCGTGATGTTTCGAGTATTCGTGGAACGCCCGTCCCATCTCGATAACTCCAATGTCTCCCTCGGAGAGTTCGCGGTTTTCTGTAAGACGCTGATGAGTTTGTTTGGCTGTCCGAACAATGCTCCGGCGAAGGGAGTTCCAAGAGACGGGTTGTCGGTCGCCTGCCGGGCGAGCAACAATGATAATATCGAACTCGACTGATTCACCACCGATGAACTTGTTCATATCCGCTGAAATTGGATAGGTCGCGGTCACCTCGAACCCAACGTCACAGAGCGATTCGAGTAGTTCCCCCCACGACTCGGAGTCGCTATGGTGGTACGTGAACGTGAGAACGCCGTCGTCTTTCAGCGCCTTGTGGATAACGGAGAACGATTCGTGAAGTTCCGACTCGAACTCTTCCGACCCTTTCCCGAGATAGGGATTGGCAACGATACTCTCGGCGCGTGGCGTCTTTTCTTGGTCGAACCCTTCGTATTCGTCTTCAAGGAGGATTTTCTGCCAAACATAGAAATAGTCTGAAACTTCAGAGTAGATGATGTTGTCGTAGTATGGAGGGTCAGTAATCACCGCGTCATACTCGTCTTCGGCCTTGATAAGACGCATATCTCCCTGATGAATCGTCGTATTTTCTCCGATAGGTTGTGAGAAGGGCTGTGTTTCTTTATTTTCACCATTTTCGATATGTCTCTCGGTAGGTGATTTGGCGTATTCGACGCCCTTTAGAATCATATCCCACATCGCCGTGAACGTGCCTGTCCCGTAGTACGTCCCCCACAGATTGTTTTCTACCGGTCGTTGGGGCGCATCGAAGGAATTTGTGTTGAAAATGTTCGCTATTAGATTTTTTCCGGGATTGTAGGAGGTCATTATCGTATTGTAATTTAGCGACTCCGAAAGACAGAGAAGGAGATATTCCCGAACGTTCTGTGATTCAATCTCGTTGATAGAACGGAGCAACTTCGCAAGCCCGAGAAGTTGGCGCTCGTTGAACATATCCGTCCAATACCGCATATCGTGTTGGAAAACGTCATTCCCACTCACCGAAGACGCCGCTGTAATCGCTCCTTCCGGGATTTTTTCGTCGGGAACGTATTGTCGGAGTTCTTTGTTTTCCTGCCATTCCTGTTTTGCCTTTCTGAAACGTTCTTTGTCGGGTGCTTCCGCAGATTTATACCCTTTCACGTCACTTCTCGCCCGGTCTCGTTCATCACAATGCCGACAGTAATATTCGATTCCGTATAGCCGCAGTCCGTACCCCTCTTGTTCGTGAATCGCGTCCGTTATGCCGTACTTTTGTCCACAGTCAGGGCACGAATAGGTACCGTGCGAAGCGTTCCCTTCTTCCGGTGAGAACGTATGGGTACATTCGGTACAGGTACACTCTTGCCGCCAATCGTCCACCAAAAAAACGGAACCACAATCCGGGCATAAGACGTTGTATTTGTCGTCGTTCTCGTAGCGTCCCTTCGCTACCCGATAGTCCTTGAATAGAGGAACTTCGTGACCACAAGAGACGCAGTCAAGTTCCTTGACCCAAAAGTTGTACATCACATCAGCGTCGTGGTCACCGTTCGGACACGGGGTCTTGTAGTAGTCAAGAATCTCGTCGGCTACATCCTCTTTGACCTGCTTAAATGCTTGTTCAAGTTCCTCTACGTCGGTCTCCCCCGCGTCAAGTTGCTTCTTTGTGACAAACCACGCGACCGGATTCAGGTCAAATCCATCCGCTTCAACACCGAAACGTGAGGCTTCGACAAGGGAAGTGCCACCGCCCATAAACGGGTCAAGAATCCTCTTATCACCAATTCTCACGTCTTTCGGATAGAGTTCCCACAGACTCTCCGGGTCGGCCATATCGACGTTTTCGATTAGATTCTCAACCTCGCTGTGGCCCCCACCGAAATCTCCGAGTGTTCCGTTCTCGCCCGGCTCGTGAACTTCGACCTTATCAGGGTCATCCAAGAGGGAATACAGAGAAATAGACCGGAAGACACAGCCGAGCCTTCGTGCCCACCACTTGTGCATCGTGTAGATAGGCCGGTAGTACTGCTTTGCGCGCCCTTCTTTCTGTGCGATTTCATTCACTCGCTCAATCGGGAACCCCCGTTCAATGGGGAGTTCCTTCCGGTCACTTCGCTCAGCAGAGCGACCCGTTTCCTGAGACATTGTGAATACGCCATCCAATCCATCCGAGTGTCATAAATCCCGCAGACTACCCTCACCGCGACCGCGTCTTTGAGTGTAAGGCATCTCCGATAAAGCGAGGCTTCACTTATAAGCGAACATAATCTCCAGACGGATGACGCTCTCCGAAAACCGGACGACGCGTAGTCGAACCGAGAGAGATGCTGTAGGACGTCCGTGACCGTCTCAGGGTCGACTAACACGTCCCGTTCTCGATCTCCCTGATTGAGCGTCAGGGACAACACCTTGTTGTGCAAGTCCGTTTCCACGGCGTCAATCGACTCACAGAATCGGATGAAGGAACGAAGGGTGTCTAATTGCCCCTTCAACGAAACCGGATTCAGGTCTTCCGAGCGAGACTGCTTGAACTCTAAGAGAGAACGACCGGAGAGTTCGTTGAGATTGTCGACGTCTTCCTGCTCACACCATTCGATGAAGCGGGTGAGTTTGTAGCGATACGACTCGATGGTTTCTTCGGCTAAGTCGGTACGTCTGTCCCTGAGGTAGAGGCGAACGGCCTCTTCAGGGGCGATTGGCTCAAGCGTGGAATCGGACATTGCGTTTCTCCTTGCAAAGCCCGAGAACGGGAGCGAGAGACGCTACAGCGCGATCAGCCGGTCGTAATCGAACCCGACCGGCACGATGTGCGTCTGCATACGTGACACTACGCCGGGGCAGGTATAGATGCGATCACCGCGCGCCGGCGACGTCGCCGCGCTCGGGTGTCCCCGGACGCGTATTTTTATTTCCCCGTGCGTTCAACCAACACGTGACATGGTGTTCAAGAAAATCACGTTGATAGGGACGAGCGAGGAGAGCTTCGACGACGCGGCCGACGACGCCATCGACCGCGCGGAAGACACCCTGGAGAACGTCTACTGGGCGGAGGTACAGGAGTTCGGCGTCGAGTTGCAGAGCGTGCCGGACCGGGAGTACCAGGCCGAAGTCGAGGTCGCGTTCGAACTCGTAGACTGAGCGGTTCGGCGTCTCGCTTCTTTTTATAAGTCGCCGGTGGCGTGATGCCCGCTTCCGAAGCCCCAGCCGCTCGGTTGTACGAACGAGACGACGATCTGAGAAACGTGACGGCGGAGAACACCACCAAAGCCCCAGCCGCGAGGCCGCCGTACGCTCGCTGCGCTCCTCGTCGCTCGTTTCACTCGTTCCTGCGGTGCTTGTGTCGCCTACGGCGGCCTCGCGGCTGCCCCTTTGTATCCCACCCGACCGCACAGCCCCGCACCTCACGCCTCC
>NZ_WPCE01000112.1 GCF_009742825.1 Halorubrum sp. CBA1125 | reverse complement strand
CGTCGTCGCCGCGGTCGTCGCGCCCGTCGCTCCCGTCCGCCGGCACGGGGATGTTCTGCTGACGGACTCCGTGGCGCGACCGCTGGAACGGGTGAGGCACGACCGCCACGCCGCCGCGCTCGTGGATCCACGCGACCGTCTCGGCGTAGGGACGTCGGCGCGGCGGCATTCGCTCGACGCCGAGCGCGAGCAGGTGACCGTCCGCGGTCGACACCTCGACTCCGGGGATCCCGATCAGTCCGTACTCGGCGGCCATCTCGGCCGCGCGCTTCGACTCCCCGATCACGTCGTGGTCGGTGATCACGACGCCGTCGAGCCCGATCTCCGCGGCGTGTTCCAGGATGAGCTCCACCGGCTCGTGACCGTCGTAGCTGTCCTCGGAGTGGACGTGCGGGTCGAGGTGGACGGTGACGCTGGACACGTCCCGAAATAGGACCGTCCGTGTATATAAACTCGCGATCGGTCCGCGGACGCCGACCCACATCGACCGCCGACCGACGCCGACCGGCGACGCCGCGACCGCCATCGTCTCGCGGACCGAGAGCGCTGCGTCGTGAACCCCGCGTTTAGGTTCGCCCGCTCGCGGGTCAGCTGCCGTAACGTTTATCATAAATCATGACAATTAGTACCACATGTCACTCCGCGAAACGGGACGACAACTACGGCTCCGACGCACCGGCAGGATACCAGCGGACGCGCAGGTCCGCCACTACGATGAGCTTGACGAGGAGGAGAAGGTCGTCGTCTGGGAGCTGGCCGGAGAGCCACAGACGGCACCGGAAACCGGTAATCTCGACGACGGCGACGTGGTGAAGTTCACCGACTACTACCAGGTCCGCTCGCGCTGACGCCGACTCGTCGCTCTTGGCTGGTCTCGTCTCCTCTCGTCTGCTCTGCTCTCGTCTGCTCTCCTCTCGACCGATCATGTCGACACCTCGACAATTCCGGAATTGCCCCTCTCATCGCGTTCTCGGAAGCGAAGTTGTTTTCGCCCGGCGCGCGAAACTCGACGTATGGACAGTGGCGGATCCAGCGACATGACGCTGGCCTTCGAGCTGAAGGCGCTGAAGGTCCTCGCGGACCCGAACGCCGTCTTCAACAACGCCCGGCAGTGGACGGAGTACGTCGGCGTCGTCAGCGAGAAGCCGACGTACGTCGTCACGAATTTCACCCGAAAACACCGCGTGCGACAGGACTTCTTCTCGGGGCCGCGCGGCGTCGAGGAGAGCCTGGAGAACATCGCCCAGCAGTTCGACACGGAGCGGCACGTCTTCGTCGGCGTCGACGACGAGGATGCCGCCGTCGCCGCGGAGACGGGCTGGGAGTTCCTCGACGTCGAGGACGCCGCGGAGGCCGCGGGGTGGACCCTCGCGACCGGCGAAGACGAGTCCGAACAGACCGAGGAGGCGACGCGAGACGACTGGCCCTGAGACGCGCGCGCAGCCGAGCAGGACCGCGGTCCGTTCGAGACGCCGGGTGTTTTGAGCGTCGACGCCGAACGACGCGGCATGACCGGCCACGACGAGCACGACGGCCACGACGAGCACGACCACCACGAGCACGACGCCGACTCCGTCGCGATCGCGGTCGTGACGGTCTCGTCCTCGCGTTCCCTCGACGAGGGAGACCCGTCCGGCGACCACATCGTCGCCGCCTTCGAGGAGGCCGGCCACGAGATCGCCGTCCGCGAGCTGATCCCCGACGACTACGACAGCGTCCAGGGGACGGTCGACCGGCTCGCCCGCCGAAAGGACACGGACGCGATAGTGACCACCGGCGGTACCGGCGTGACCCCGGACGACGTCACGCCCGAGGCGGTCGCGGGCCTCTTCGCGAAGACGCTCCCCGGCTTCGGCGAGCTGTTCCGCCGGCTCTCCTACGAGGAGGTGGGGACGCGGACGATCGGCTCGCGGGCGACCGCCGGGGTCGTCGCCGGGACGCCCGTGTTCTGCCTGCCGGGCTCGGAGAACGCGGTCCGGCTCGGCGTCGACGAGGTGATCCTCCCCGAGGTCGGCCACCTCGTCGGACTGGCGGGACGCGAGGAAGCGGGAGACGAGGCCGGCGAGGAAGAGGCGGACGAGACCGGCGAGGAAGAAGCGGGAGACGAGACCGGCGAGGAAGAAGCGGGAGACGAGGCCGGCGAGGAAGCGGCGGACGAGGCTGGTGAGCAAGAGACGGGCGAGACGGACGAGACCGTCTGAGAGACGAACGCGACCGATGCCAGGAGACGACGCTAGCGAGATCGACTTAGCGCGATCGACGCAAGCGAGACCGCCCGCAGCGCGACCCGGGAGTCCGGATCAGACGGACGTGAGGAAGTTCCGGATGACGTCGTGGCCGACCGCCGTCAGCACGCTTTCGGGGTGGAACTGCACCGCCTCGATCGGGTGCTCGCGGTGGCGGATCCCCATCACGATCGCCTCGCCGTCGTGGTCGGTGGTGGCGGTCACCTCGAAGACGTTCGGCACCTCGGTGGCGGCGAGCGAGTGGTAGCGACCGGCGCGAAACCCCTGATCGAGGCCCGCGAACACGCCCTCGCCGTCGTGCTCGACCGGGAACGCCTTGCCGTGGATCGGCTCCGGGGCGTGCCCGACGGTCCCGCCGTACTCGTAGACGGCGGCCTCTAACCCGAGACAGACGCCGAGCGTCGGCACCTCGGGTGACACCTCCCGGAGCACGTCCGCGGTGACGCCCACGTCGCGGTCGTTCTTCGGGTGGCCGGGACCGGGACTGATGAGGATCGCGTCCGGGTCCTCGCGTTCGACGTCTGCGAGCGACGCGGTGTTCTTCAGGACCGCGATGTCTATCTCGCTTCCACCGATCGTCTGGTCGGAGACGTACTCGACGAGGTTGTACGTGAACGAGTCGAAGTTGTCGACGACGACGACCTTCATTCGTCGACCTCCGTCTCGGCCAGGAGGGGAGCGCCGTCGTCGCTCTCGACCGCCTCCTCTCGGACGCGGTCGATCGCCGTCAACACGCCGTCCATCTTCTGTTCGGTCTCCTCGTACTCCGCGGCCGGCTCGGAGTCGGCGACGAGCCCGGCGCCGGCGCGGACGGTCACGGCGGTCTCGCCCGGATCGCTCGCGTCCGGCGGCGACTCGTCGAGCGTCGCCGTCCGGATCACGATCGCGAAGTCGGCGTCGCCGGTCCACGAGTAGTAGCCGACGCCGCCGCCGTACGCCTCCCGCGGCGTCGTCTCCAGGTCGTCGATGATCTCCATCGCGCGCACCTTCGGCGCGCCGGTGAGCGCCCGCGGGGAACGTCGCGCGGGTCGCGTCGAAGGCGTCCGCGTCGGCCGCGAGCGTCCCGGTGACGGTCGACTCGATGTGCTGGACGTGGCTGTACTTCAGCACGTTCATGAACTCCTCGACGCGGACGGAGCCCGGCTCCGAGACGCGCCGGACGTCGTTGCGCGCGAGGTCGACGAGCATCGTGTGCTCGGCGCGTTCCTTCCCGTCCGCGAGCATCTCGCCCGCGAGCCGACGGTCCTCGACGGGGCTCGTCCCGCGGGGACAGGTGCCCGCGATCGGGTTCGAGACGACCCGGTCGCCCCGCACCGACACCAGCGTCTCCGGGCTCGCGCCCACGATGCTGCGGTCGTCGTGACGCAGGACGTACATGTACGGCGAGGGGTTCACCTCGCGCAGCGCCGCGTACAGCCCGAGCGAGTCGACCTCGCCGCGCAGCTCGCGGCTCCGGGAGATCACGCCCTGGTAGATGTCGCCGTCGAGGACGTGCCGCTTGGCGGTCCGAACCGCCTCCTCGTACTCCTCGCGCGGGCCGGCCGACTCGGACTCGACGCGGACCCCGTCGGGGTCGGGCGGCGACGCGTCGCGGAGTTCTCCGGCGACGCGCTCGGCCTCGACGACGAGGTCGTCGTACACCGCCGCGGGGTCGTCGTCGACGCCGATCACGGGGGTGAACACGAGCTCGGCCGTCCCCTCCTTCTCGTCGAAGACGACGGTCCGGGTCGTGAGCGCGAACTCGGCGTCCGGGAAGTCGGTCTCCGGGCGGTCGACGCCAACCTCCTCCAACCAGAGGTCGTAGACGGCCTCGTACGCGAGGAAGCCCACGAACCCGCCCGAGAGGATCTGCCGGTCGGTGTCGGGGAACCCGCGCAGGGAGACGTCGGGGAACGCCGCGCGGACGCGGTCGACCGCGTCGCCGGCGGCGGGGCCGAGGGGATCGTCGGCGTCGGTTCCGCGGTCGGCGTCGCTCCCGTGACCGGCGTCTCCGATCGCGTCCCCGCCCTCGACGAACTCGGCGGCCGGCCCGAGCCGCGTCACGTCGGTGCGGTCGGGGTGGACCGAGACGATCGCCTCGGGGTCGTAGCCGACGAACGAGTAGCGGGCGTGCCTGTCGGCTTTCCCGCCCGCGGTGAACGCGCCGTCGGGGTCGCTGGAGGCGACCTTCTCGCCGGACTCCAAGAGGAAGCCGTACGGGCCGTCGCCGACGAGCGTCGCGTACGCGGCCAGCGGCGTGGTGTCGGCGTCGAGCGACGCGGCCGCGCGCACGACGACCGGCCGATCGGCGTCTTCCGCGAGGTCGACGAACGCCGCCTTCGAACGGTCGAGGGGGCTCTCTGCGCTCATGCCAGTTCCATCTCCCGGCCCGCGTTCGCCACGAACCGGGCCACCGCGTTGTGGTCCTTCTGGCCGTCCGTCAGCTCCACGCCGGAGGCGACGTCGACGGCGAACGGGTCGGCGACCCGGACCGCTTCGGCGACCGTGTCGGCCGTGAGTCCGCCCGCGAGGACGACCGGCGAGGTGAGTCGGGCCGCCAGGTCACCCGCGCGCTCCCAGTCGTGGGTCTCGCCGGTGCCGCCCGCGCCCGACTCGTCCGTCGAGTCGAGCACGAGCGCGTCGGCGACCGCGTCGAGCTCCTCCGCCCGCGCGGGGTCGTCGGCGTCGACCGCGAGCAGGACCTTCCGCTCGGTCTCCGCCCGGATGAACCGGATCTCCTCGGGGGTCCACTCGCCGTGGAACTGGAGCGCGTCGGGCCCGATCGTCCGGGCGAGTTCGACCGCCCGCTCCGCCGAGTCGGGCATCGTGACGAGCGTCGCGGTGACGAACGGCGGCACGTCCGCGAGCAGCTCCGCCGCCGTCGCGGGGTCGACCTCGCGGGGCGTGTCGACCGGGACCTCGGAGATGACCCCGACCGCGTCGGCGCCGGCGTCGACCGCGGCCCGGAGGTCCGCGTCCCGCGTGAGCCCGCAGATCTTCACCCGGGCCATCAGTCGTCCGCCTCGTCCGTCGTCGGCTCTGCGCCGCACAGCGCGGCGAACTTCTCGGCGGCCGCGCCGGAGTCGATCGCCTCGGCGGCGCGGTCGACGCCGCCGAAAGCGAGTCGGCCTCGCCGGCGACGTAGATCGCCGCGCCCGCGTTCGCCAAAATCAGGTCGCGCTTCGCTCCCGTCACCGAGCCGTCGACGATCCCGCGGAGGTCGGCCGCGTTCTCCTCGGGGCGTCCCGCCGGCGACCGCCTCGATCGGGGCCGACTCGAGCCCGAGGTCCGCGGGCTCGATCGTGAACTCCGTCACCTCCTCGCCGTCGACCTCGGCGGCGACCGTCTCGCCGTGGAGCCCGATCTCGTCCATCCCGTCGCCGTGGACGACCAGGGCGCGCTCGACGGGCATGTGCGCCAGCGACCGGGCGATCGTCCCGACGAGGTCGGGGTCGTACACGCCGAGCAGCTGCGCGTCGGCGCCGGCGGGATTGGTGAGGGGGCCGAGCACGTTGAAGATCGTCCGCATCCCCAGCTCTTTGCGCGGGCCGATGACGGCCTTCATCGCCGGGTGGAACACCGGCGCGAGCATGAAGCCGATCCCGTCGTCCTCGATGGCGGCCTCGACGGCCGAGGGTTCGGCCTCGACGTCGGCGCCGGCGACCTCCAGCACGTCGGCGCTACCCGACGACGAGGACACCGAGTAGTTGCCGTGTTTGGCGATCGAGACGCCCGCGCCCGCCGCGACTATCGCGGCGGTCGTCGAGACGTTGATCGTGTCGTACTCGTCGCCGCCGGTGCCGCAGGTGTCGACGAGCGGCTCGCGGGCCGGATCGATCGTCCGCGCCGCGTCGCGCATCCCTTGGGCGAATCCGGCGATCTCCGCCTCGGTCTCGCCCTTCGCGCGGAGCGCGGCGAGCAGCGCGCCGATCTGCGCCTCCGTCGCCTCCTCGAAGACGAGCCGCGCAGCCTCTCGCGCCTCATCGACCGTCAGATCCCTCCCGTCCGTCACGCGCTCGACCGTGTCGTTGATGTTCATCGTGTTCACCAATGTATTATTTCGCGTTGTGATGTACATGTATGTACACTAATTTAACCCTGTCGCCGAGGGTGGGCTCACGCGCACGTCAACTAAGTTGCCGGCGCCCGTGTGGTCCGGTGTGGTTCCAGAGACCGGTTCGGACGGCGTCGCGCTGATCGCTCACCGGGGCTGTGCCGGGCAGTACCCGGAGAACACGCTCGCGGCTATCGCGCGGGCCGCGCCGCGCGTCGACGCGGTCGAGATCGACGTCCGCCGGTGCGGGAGCGGCGAGCTGGTCGTGTTCCACGACGAGCGGCTCGACCGGCTGACCGGGGCGACCGGTCGCCTCGCGGACGCGGACTGGGCCGACCTGCGTGACCTGACCGTCCTCGACTCGGACGAGCCGGTCCCGCGGCTCGCCGAGGCGCTCGCCGCCCTCCCCGACGACACCGGTGTCAACGTCGAGCTCAAGGAAGCGGGACTGGTCGCGGACGCGCTCGCCGTCGCCGACGAGACCGACGTCGATCCGCTGTACTCCTCGTTCCGCCCGGCGGTCCTCGACGCCCTTCGGGACGCGGCCCCGGAGGCCCACAGCGCGCTGCTCGTGGCCGACGCCGAGCCCGGACCGGCGGTCCGGGCGGCGACGGACCTCGGCTGTGCCGCCGTCCACCCCGACGTGGAGACGGCCGCGGACCCGGCCTTCACCGAGGCGGCCCACGACTCGGGGCTGGCCGTCAACGCGTGGACGGTCACGGCCGAGACCGACGTCGCCCCGCTGCTCGCGGCCGACGTCGACGGGATCATCACTGACCGGTGGGACGTGCTCGACGCGTCGGCGGACCGGTGAAGGCGTGGGACGCCTCGCGGGCGTCACTCCCCGCGGGCGTCACTCCCCGCGGAGCGCGGTCGACCCGTTCGCCTCGACGACGATCACGGGCACGGCGGCCTCGTCGACGACGGTGTCGGTCGTGGAACCGAACACGAACCGGCCGACCGTCCCGGTCGTCGGCGCTCCCACGACGACGAGGTCGTAGTAGGGGGACTGCTCGACGATCGCGTCGGCCGCCGTGCGGTCCTCGACCAGCCAGCGGTCGACGCGGTCGAACGCGCCGAGCCGGTCCTCGGCCGCGGCGAGGAGCCGATCGCCGTCCGAGCGGCCGCCGTCGGCGTCGTCCCCCGCCGAGTCCCGGACACCGCCGCCCTCGGCCGGGCCCCTGTCGTCGGCGTCCGTCCGCCCCTCGTCGGTCGCCGTCTCCGCCGCGATCGCGGCCTCCGACGGGACGACGTGGAAGAGTTCGAGCCACGCGTCCGTCGCGTCCGCGACCTCGCGAGCGACGTCAACCGTGGCCCCCGCGTGCGGCCCCTCCCCGACGGCCACGAGGACGGAGGAGACGCGATCGGGACGGGTCGCCCGACGCTCCCCCTCCAGCCGGACGTCTGCGGCCGTCGTCGCGGCCGCGGCCGCGTCCGTCACGGCGGGCCGGAGGACCGGCTCGCCCACCGCCGACCCCCCGGTTGCGTCCTCGGTAGCGGCGTCTTCGGCGGAGGCGCCTTCGACGGTGACGTCGTCGGCCTCGCTCCTGTCCATGCTTCACCGTCAGACGTGCGCATGATAAATCCTGAGGATCTCCCCCGTCGCCCGCGACCTCGACGCCGCCCGTCCGTCGCTCTCGCCTGCCGACTCCGCTCGTCCGGTCGAGTCCGCGTCGGTCCCGGTTCCGTCAGTCTCGGAAGAACTCCTCGCGCTCGAACGGCTCCGCTTCGCCCTCGACGGCGAGCACGTCGAGCGCGGTGACCTCGGCGCCGACGCCGAGGAGGCCGGCGAGGCTCGGCTCCGTCCGCCCTTCGTCGCCGGAGATCAGTTCCTTGACGTAGAGCCCGCCGGCGCCGTGGATCTCGACGGTCGCTTGCCGCGGCCCGTCGAGCTCGGCGGTCGCCTCGTACACGTCGCGCTCGCGGGTCAGGCCCGCGCGGCGGTGGTCCACCCGGTTCGGCGTGTACTGCTCGACGGTCGTGCCCGCCAGCTCGTCGATCGCGTCCGCGAGGTCGTCCGGGTCGACGTCGGCGGCGAACTCGACGGCGGCGCGGTAGCGCTTGGACGCGTCGTGTTCCTTCACGCGCTCGACCATGTCGTAGGTCGCGAGCCGGAGCCCCTCGACTTCGACCGCGCCGTCGGCGAACGCGTTGATGTCGCCCTGCAGCCGGTCGGTGTCGACGCGGCGCCGTCGCGGCTCCTCGATTTCGATCACGAAGGGGCGGCCGGTGCCGCACATCAGCGCGTCGACGTCCTCGCGGCCCGCCCCGTGGAACGTCGCCTCGGTGCCGTCGAAGACGTCCTCGACGATCGGCGCGGTGTACTCCTCGACGCTATCGTCGTAGAGGTACCCGGATCCCCCGCAGTGATCGCAGGGGTCCGCGCCCTGCCGGCCGGAGCCGTTACACTCCCGACAGGGCCACTCGGTCTGCGGGATGTCGCGCTCCAGCTTGCGATATCGACCGTACACGAACGTGGAGTTCACCTTGGCGTCGACCGCGTCCTCGGCGAGATCGATCGTGAACTGCACGTCGGGGCGGTCGAACGAGACCTCCGTGTCCGTGAGCCGGCCGACTCGCTTGCCCACCTCGCGGTTGAACTCCGATTTGAACGGCTCGCCCGCGTCCCCGTCGAGCCCGGCCTCCTCGCGGAGCAGCGCCTCGTTCTCCTCGATCAGCGGCGGCGTCCGGGTGCCGACGTTGTACGTCTCGAACTCGGTCCCCTCGACGGCCGCGACCGCGCGCTCGGCCCAGTCGTCGAACTCGCTGCAACGCCCCTCGCACACCCAGCAGTCGGCCGTCTCGACCGGGTCGTGGTCCTCGTCGTCGCGCAGCGCGAGCGCGGTGCGCAGCGCCGACCCCCGCTCGGCGTTCGACAGCCCGAAGCTCCGGTCGGCGACGAGCCGGCCGAGGCAGGCGTCACACACCGGTCCCGTCTCGGTCGCCCGCGCCGCGACCTCCAGTACGTCCATACGCCCTCCAGCGCCCCGCGTGGTAACTGTCTTACTAACCGTCGCGATGGCGTCATACCCGTTCTTCGGTCCGTCGGTTTGCTCGATACAGTCCAAGCAATGATCGATTCATGCGGTGGCGCGCCTGCGAGCGCCCACAGGGCGCGAGCAGCGCGCGAGGGAGTCGCGAGCGAAGCGAGCGACGAGGCTGGGGAGGCGTGAGGTGCTGTGCGGTGCCGGTCGGGTGGGACCCAAAGGGGCAGCCGTGAGGGCGAAGCCCGGCGTTCACGAGAGCAGTGCTCTCGTGAGCCAACCAGAAATTAGAGATTTCTGGTGACGACGTAAGGACCGCAGACCGTGAATGAAGTGAACGGTCGAGGACCACAGCGAGCCGCGCGAGTCCCGCGAGCAGAGCGAGCGGGACCACGAAAGTCGCAGCCCGCGCAGCGAAGCGAGCAGGACCGTCTTTCGAAGGTCCTCACGGCTGGGGCTTTGTGAGTGTTCTCCCCGGTGGCAACGAACCCATCTCGAACGTCCCGA
>NZ_WPCE01000193.1 GCF_009742825.1 Halorubrum sp. CBA1125 | reverse complement strand
GGGGGACGTCGTCTGTCTCGACTGCGAGACGCGCCGGGGGCTGCCGGCCGGCGCGAGCGTGACCGACGGGACCTGCGAGGCGTGCGGGCTCCCGAAGATTCGCGTCGAGCGCGGAGAGCAGTTCCACCTCTGTCTCGATCCCGCCTGCGACCCCTTAGTAGAGGCGGTCGCGGACCGGTTCGACCGTGTCTGGGAGTGTCCGGACTGCGACGGCGAGCTGACGGTGCAGTCGGCGCCCGGCCGGGTCTTCCTCGGCTGTGAGAACTACCCCGACTGCGAGACGACGTTCTCGGTCCCGTCCGGCGTCGTCGTCGACGAGTGTGACTGCGGGCTCCCGGTGTTCGAGACGGCCACCGGCCGAGACTGTCTCGATCGCGCGTGCACGGTCGGCGGACACGCGGTAGGCGGTCGCTGAGGGTAGATGGGTCGCTGACGCGGTAGACGGGCCGCTGACGCGATAGGGGTCGAGAGGAACTCCCCCCGTCGCGCGTCATCCGGCCGGATCGAGGCGGTATCGCGTGGTCTCCCGTCCCTCGAACTGCGGACCGTTGCCCGTCGGTTCGAAGCCCGCGGCCTCCACCGCCCGCGCGCGCTCGTCGTCCTCCGGCACGACGATCTCGACGTCCATCCCCTCGCGGCTCGCGAAGCGCAGCGGCTCTTCGAGCAGGCGACTGACCGTCGGCCGGTCGCCCTCGAAGTCCGTCACGTGGACCGTCTGTCCGCGCGCGTCGAACGCGACGAACCCTCGGACGGACGGTGCTTCGCCGCCTTCCCCGCCGTTGACGGCGGCGTCACCCGCCGCATCTGCGTCGAGCCGGGCGTCGCCGTTCGCGTCTGGAATCGCGACGCGGACCGACCGGTCGTGGATCATGTCCGTCACGACGCCTCGCGGTCGGCCGGTCGCCGCGGCCAGCGCCTCGGCGTCTGACTCCAGTGCGTCACGGATACGCATACCACGGATATCGCGCCTGCAGGTATAAATCCGCCGTCGCACGGCCGACACGGTCGTTGCCGCACGGCTAACACGGTCGTTGCCGCACGGTCGGCACGGTCGTTGTCGCACCATCGAGGGTGTCGAGCGTGTGAGTGCGCGTCAATGGGGCTGACGGCGGGGGGTAGTTCCCAACCGGAGGGTAGCGGACCCGACCTCGCCCCGCAGCCGCTCGCTCTCCCGTCCGAAAAGGTTAATTTAAACGACCGGCGGCCGCACGGTCGCGTATGAGCAAGGCCACCACCCTCGTGCTCGGGACCATCGGCGTGTCGGCCGTCCTGTCGATCCTCATCATCCTCGCGTACGTCCTCGGCTGATGTTCTCGTCGCGGGCGCTCGACGACGACCTCGACGCCGTCCGGGAGCGCCACGCGCCGGGGACGCCCGTCCTCGACGTCGACACGGACGCCGAGACCCTCCCCCCGGCGGTCGCCGAGGACCTCGGATTGTTCGTCGACGGGCTCTCGCCGGCGTCGTTCCCGAGCGAGTGGCTCCCGGCGGACGCTCCGGAACTGCTGGTGCGGTACATCGGTCCGACGTTCACCGTCGGCCTCCCCGGCGCGGGAACCGTGGTCCGGACGACCCAGACCGACCCGCCGGCGCTGCTCGTCAAGCGGCGCGCGGAGGGGACGCCGGACGACTTCCTCGCGTTCCTGATCGCGGACCGGCTGGTCCAGATCGGCGTCGAGCCGGCCCCCGGATCGCTGCCGAGCGAGACGCCCGCTGGACGCCTCCCGGAGAGCTTCCTCCCGTTCTTCGGCGAGCGCTACCGCGACCTCGACGCGGCCGTCCGGCGCCCCGACCCGGAGACGGGCGCCTCCACGACCGGGCACGGACCGAACGACGTCTACCAGATCGCGGCGGCGCTGTTCGACGCCTGGGTCGGGCTCCACACCCGCGACGTCTTCGCCTCGTGGGAGGGGACCCATCCCCGGCTGTTCGAGGCGTGGCGGGACGCCGGCGACCGCCTGGAGGGACGGCTCGGCGACCTCGCCGGCGAGGTCGCTCGCGGCGAGACCGACTTCGCGAGCGCGACGGAGTACGCCTGCTCGGCGGTCCGCCACGGGCTGGAGCTGCCGGCGCCGTTCGCCGCGCTCGACACCGCCGCGTACCGCGATCGCGGCGCTCCCTACGCCGTGAAGTGGGCGGAGAAGACGTTCGCGTCGATGGTCGACGACGCCGGGTGACGGCGGTACCGACCGGCGATCGCGTGGGACACCGTCGTTCACCCTCGTGCGGGACAACTGCTTTCACCCTCCGGACGAACAGTGGTGATCTGTGACACACGACGCGTCACGCGCGACCGACTCGCCGAATCGGCACGGCACGCACCGGCGCTGCAGGTTCCGCCAGACCGGAGTCGCGTCATCGATCCGGGCGGCCGGAGCGTCGGGTCCGGCCCGGTGCCGCGCTCGCTGAGACGATCGATATGCCTCTCGACCCCGAGCGGGTGTCGCGGCGGACGGCGTTGAAACGAGGCGGTGCCGGTTTCGGATCGATCGCCGGTCTCGGGCGTCTCGATGCGAGCAGGGCGGCCGTGGATCCGCCGTCGAGCCCGCCGGTCGTCGCCCACCGCGGGTGTGCCGCCGAGTATCCGGAGAACACGGTGGCTGCCATCGAGGCCGTCGCCCCGCTCGTCGACCGGATCGAACTCGACGTCCGCCGGTGTGGCACCGGCGAACTCGTCGTGTTCCACGACCCGACGCTCGACCGCGTCACGGACGCGTCGGGGCGCGTCGACCGCACGCCGCTGGATCGGCTCGCCGCGCTGGAGGTCGCCGGGTCCGGCGAGCCGATCCCGACGCTCGCGGCGGCGTTCGAGGCGACGCCGGCGGACGTCGGCCTGATGCTGGACCTCAAGGCCTCGGGGTTAGTCGCCGACGTCCTCGCGCTGCACGCCGACCACGACCACGAACTGCTCTTGACCGCCGACAATCGGGCCCCTCTCGCGACCGCCCGCCGGGCTGACCCGACGGTCCGGACGTCGTACGCCGTCCGCGAGTCGCCGGTGAACCGCCTGCTCCGGCCGTTCGTTCCCGGTCTGCCCCCGGCGGTGTACGCGCCGGAGGACGTCGACGCCCTCGTCCGGGCGGCGACGAGCGCGGGCTGTGCGGTCCTCTCCCCGCGATATGAACTGTGTCTGCAGACGGACCTCGTGGCGGTCGCCCACGACGCCGGCCTCCGCGTCTTCCCGTGGACGGTCACGACCGAACGCGAGTTCGCGGCGCTCGCCGAGGCGGGCGTCGACGGGGTCGTCTCGGACGTGTGTCGTCTCGGGTGACGCGTCGTCACGCTGTCATCCGAGTGCTCCGCTCGCGACTCGTGAAAGGCCGCGAAACGACCGACTGCGACGCCTCGACGGCGACGGGCCGCGAACGGGCGACGCTACACTTCGACGGTGACGTTGCCGTCGTCGTCGAGTTCGATCACTCCCTCGAACAGGTCGCGGAACCGGTCGAGCGTCGCGACCTCGTGGACCTCCTCCGAGAGGTGGAAGATCCCGACCGCGTCGTGCTCCTCGAGGAGGCCGAGGATGTCGGCGGCCGCCTCGTACACCGCGTCGTCGTCTGCGTAGTAGGCCATCTCGGTGAGCGAGTCGACCGAGACCCGCCGTTTCCCCTCGTTCTCGGTGAGGAACCGCCCGACGCGGTCGACGACGCCGTCGAGGTCGTCCGGCGCCGAGACGTAGTACACGTCGTCTGAGGACCGACGGGAGTACCCCCGCTCGACCGAGATCGTGTCGAGGATCGTCGCCTTGGTCTCGTCGACGTCGTAGTACTCCAGTTTCTGTTCGACCTCGCGTGCCGTCGTCCGGGTGGAGACGACGAGGAACGCGTCGGTGTCGGTCTTGAGGAAGTCCGTGTCGATCCGGTCCGTCTCGCCGATGCTCGGGTGGACGAGCAGGAGCCCCGTACCGCCAGGGATCGTTTCCGGCCCGTTCTCGATGGCGAGCGAGTAGTCCATGGAGTCGAGAGTCGTCCGATCGACTTAACGGTGCGGGAGACGGGGCCGACCGTTCCGCGGGACGGCCCCGGGATCGCCGGACCGCGATCGCTCCCGGGCGGTTTTTTGACCGTCGCCGCCGTCGGTCCCGTCGATGCCCGGTCACGACTCCGCCCGCGAGATCTACCGGCAGGCGCTCCCGGTGATCCTCGTGAGCCTCTGTGCCGGGCTGTTCTCTGGAACGCTGCTCGGCTCGGAGACGATGCGGGCCGGGATCGCCGAGGTACCCGGGCTCCTGTTGCTGCTGCCGGCGTTCCTCGCGACCCGGGGCGGCGTCTACGGCTCGCTCGGCGCCCGGCTCTCGACCGGACTCCACCAGGGGGTGATCGAACCGCGGTTTCACGCGGACAGGCGGCTCACGAACGCCGTCGTCGCCTCGTTCGTCAACGGGATGACCGTCTCCGTGTTCATCGCCGTGGTCACGTACCTCTGGCTCGCCGCCTTCGGGTCGGGCGGAAACCTCCTCGAACTGGTCGGGATCATGGTCGTGGCCGGGTTCCTCTCGGCGGTGCTCATGATCTCGGTGCTGCTCGCGGTGATCTTCGTCGGCTACCGACGGGGGCTCGACCCGGACAACGTGATCGGGCCGGTGGTCACGACGCTCGGCGACGTGTTCGGCGTGCTGTTCCTCCTCGTCGGCATCGCGGTCGTGGGGGGTGTGACGTGAGCGACTCCGCAGGCGACGCCGCGGCGTCCGCCCGAAAGGACCCAGAGTCGGTGGGCGCGGAGTGGTCGATCCGCCGTATCGTCCGAACGATGGTACCGCTTTTGGCGGCGCTTTCGGTGTTCCAGCTCGTCTCCGGCTCCGTGCTGGAGACGTACGAGGAGACGCTCGTGCGGAATCCCGCGTTGCTCGTGTTGGTTCCGGTCCAGATCGGCACCGCGGGCAACCTCGCGTCGATCACCTGCTCGCGGCTCACGACGCAGCTCTACCTCGGGACCTACGAGCTGAGTCCGCGGAACTCGGGGCTCCGCGCCAACGCCGGCGCGGTGGTGGCGCTCGCCGGCACCGTCTTCGGCCTCGTCGGCGTCGCGGCGTGGG
>NZ_WPCE01000028.1 GCF_009742825.1 Halorubrum sp. CBA1125 | reverse complement strand
CGCAGGCGCGCCACCGCAACGCAACAGCAGCAGGTCGGTCGTTCCTTCGACTGCCGCGGCCGCTCCGAGGACCCGCGGATTTATGCCCGGCGGGAAAGATTCCCGCGGTATGAGCCTTCCCGAACTGCTCTCGGCGACCGTCGGCGACGAGGAGGTCGTCGCCGAGGTCTCGCTCGGGGGATCCGACCGCCTCGCGGTCACGCCGACGCGGACCCTCATTTATCGGGGCGACGGGCTGCTGTCGGACGAATCGGTCGAGGAGTACGGGCACGACGCCGAACGGATAGAGCTCTCGACGGGCCGCCGCAAGGCGAAGATCACGCTGGGGTACGGCCTCGACGGCGACGAGACGATCACGGTGCCCGCCAAGCGCGCCGACGACGTCCTCCACCCGATACTCGCCGGCGTGCTCTCCGCGACGGGAGTCACAGACCCGGGCGAGTCGGTCGTCCGCACCTTCCGGTTTTCCGAGCTCACCCTCGTCGTGACCAGCGGTCGGCTCGTCAAACACGTCGGTCCGCCGGTGTGGAACGAGGAGTTCGAGGAGTTCCCGTACGCCGACCTCACCGACCTCAGCTTCGAGGAGGGGACCGTCGCGACCGCGGTCGTCCTCGCGCACGACGGGCGCTCGGAGCGGTTCAAGGCCCCGAACGAGTCCGCCCGCGCGGTCCGCGAGACGCTCGTCGACGCCGTGTGTTCGTACTACGACGTCGACAGCCTTGAGGCGTTCCGGCAGACCGTGGGCGACGACGAGGCCGACGCGGCCGACGACGACTCGACCACCGACTTCGGCGAGGGACCGGATCCGCTCTCGGCGTCGCCGGTCGCCGACGCGGAGGCGGAGTCAGACGACCCGCTGATCGGTGACTCGGACTCGATCGCCGGTGACGTGGGATCGATCGCCGGTGACGCGGACCCGGTGTCCGACGACGCGACTCGCGACGAGCGGGAGACGGAGTCGGTCGGGGCGACCCCCGAGTCCGACCGACGAGAGCCCGAACCCGGAGAGCCGGTCTCCGGATCGAGCGGAACGGAAACGTCTCGGGACGCGGCGGCGAGCGGATCAGGGGGGTCGACGAACGCCGAGACCGACCCGGATCCGCTGCGGGCGGACGCGACGGACCCGCGCCAGTCCCGCACGGAGGCGAGCGGGACGGGACGACCCGAGAGCCGGGGCGACTTCGACGAGGCGGGAGGTGATCTCGACGAGACGGGAGACGATCGCAACGGGGCGAGAGACCGTCTCGACGAGGCGGCGACGGGGGACCGCGGCGCGTTCGACGGCGCGCCGGACGCGTTCGACGAGTCGTCCTTCGAGACGGCTGGCGTCGAGGGGGAAGACCTCGCGACCGAGGTCGCCGAACTCCGACACGTCGTCGAGGCGCAGTCCGAGCGGCTCGACAGGCAGTCGGCGCTCATCGAGCAGCTGATAGAAGAGCTTCGGCGAGGGCGGTGACCGGCCGCGTCGCCCGTCCCGGCGCCGACCGTTGCGACGGTCATCGGCGATGTTTTGACGCTGCGGGGGCGATCCTCCGGCAGTGATCGTCCAGTTCGGAGCGCGGATCGGCGCGCTGGTCGACGGGATCGCGACGACGCAGGGGCGGCTCGCGGCCACCGCCGCGATCCTCCTCGTCGCCGTCGCGGTCGGGTGGCTCATCCTCCCTCGCGTGGTTCGGCTCGGCCAGCGCGCGGTCTCGCGCTGGGTCACGCGGTACCTCGAAGGCCGGGCCGAGCGCGCGGTCGAAGCGATCCGCGAGGACCTCCCCTTCTCGTTTCTCCTGCGTGCGATCGTCGGCCTGCTGCAGCTGATCCTGTTCGCGGTGGCCGGCGCGGCCGTGCTGGCGGTGTGGGGGCAGTTCTCGCTCGTCGTCGCGGCGCTCCCGCTCGCCGAGAGCGCCGTCGGCGTCGGCGCGCAGGCGATCGTCTCGGCGGCGCTGCTCGCGGCCGCGTACGTCGTCAGCGATATCTTAGAGGGGTACGTCGAGGACTTCTCGGCCGACAGCGACCGGATCACCGCCCACCAGGAGCAGCTCCTCACGCGAATCGGCCAGGTCGCGCTGCTCGTCGTCGTCGGCGTGGCCGTGCTCGGGATCTGGGGGATCAACCTCGGGGGGCTCCTCGTCGGCGCGGGCTTTTTGGGGATCGTCCTCGGGATGGCGGCCCGCCAGACGCTCGGGTCGCTCATCGCCGGCTTCGTGTTGATGTTCGCGCGCCCGTTCGAGATCGGCGACTGGGTCGAGATCGGCGGCGAAGAGGGGTTCGTCACCGACATCACCATCATGAACACCCACATGCGAAACTTCGACGGCGAGTACGTCGTGGTCCCCAACGACGTCGTCACGAACCAGTCGATAACGAACCGGAGCCGCGAGGGGCGCCTCCGGATCCACATGGAGGTCGGGATCGGCTACGACGACGACCCCGAGGAGGCGAGCGCCATCGCCGAGAACGTGTTAGAGGAGATCGACACGATCGCGAACAACCCGGCGCCGTACGTGATCCCCTCCGGCTTCGGCGACTCCGCGATCCTGCTCGACCTCCGCTTCTGGATCGATCCCCCGACGCCGCAGGCGCGGTGGCGCTCGAGGGCGACCGCGGTAGCGGAGATCCAGCGCCGGTTCGCCGAGGCGGACATCTCCATCCCGTACCCGCAGCGGACGGTGACGTACCCGCCGGGGACCGCGGCCGCCGACGAGACCGTCGAGCGCGTCGAGCGGTTCGACGACCCCGAGGGACGGACGGACGCGAATCGGCCAGACGCGAGTCGGCCGGACGAACCGCGCGAGTAGCGGGCGAGTAGCGATATCGACCGGCTCCGGCTCACCGATCCCGACCGAACCCGGCCGCGAACGCAGATTCTTCGACCGAGAGCACGGTGGGACGTCCGTGCGGACACGCGTACGGGCGGTCACACTCGCCGAGCCGGTCGAGCAGCGAGCGGAGCTCGTCTTCCGACAGGTCGCCGATCTCGCCGCGCTTCAGCGACGGGTGACACGCGAGGTCCGCGAGCAACGTCTCTCGCGCGTCACGCGGCGACTCCCCGCCGTCGAGCGCCGCGAGCGCGTCGCGAAACGCGTCGGCGTCGGCGGTGCGCCCGAACGGGGCCGGAACGGTCCGCAGCCGGCGGGTCCCCCCGCCGAACGGCTCCGTCTCGAAGCCGAGCGCGGCGAGGTCGTCCTCGTGGGCCGCCGCGGCCGCCGTCTCGTCGGCCGACAGCGACACCGTCGCCGGGGGATCGAGCGTCGCCGTCGGTACCCGGTCGCCGTCGAACGCCCGCGCGAGCCGCTCGTAGTTCACCCGCTCGTGGGCGGCGTGCCCGTCGACCACGAGCAGTTCGTCGTCGGCCTCGACGAGCGCGTAGAGGTCGCGGAACACGCCGATCGGCTCCGCGTCGGCGAAGGCGGCCGAGCGCGTGCCGTCGTCCGCCCCGACCGGGTCGAGCGCGGCGTCGAGGTCGGTCGCGACGCCGGCCTTCCGGCGGAGGTCGGCCCCGGTGAGCGCGTCGCCGACGGCCGCCTCGACGGCGGCCGCGACCGCGTCGGCGTCGCGCAGTCCGACCTCCCGTTTCGCCGGGTGGACGTTCGGGTCGACGCGGGCGGGCGGCACCGAGACGTCGACCGCCGCCACGGGCTCGCGGCCGTCCGGGAGCAGCCGGCCGTACCCCGATCGGACGGCGGCCGCGAGCCGGTCGTTCCGGACGGGGCGGCCGTTCACCGAGACGCGGACGTGGTCGCGCGAGGCGCGGGTGACCGAGGGATACGCGAGGACGCCCTCGACCGTGATCGGGGGCGTTCCGGACGTCGTCTCGCCGCCGTCGCTCCCGGTCCGGCCACTTCCAATCTGTCCGCCGTCGCTCCCGACGCTCGCCGCGAACTCCGTCGACCGACTCGCGGTCTCGCGGTCGTACACGCCGAGCAGCGCGTCGGTCCGGTCGGTTCCCGGCGTCGACAGCGTCGTCGTCCCGTCGTGATCGAGCGCGAACGCGACCGACGGGTTCGCGAGCGCGTAGTCGGCCACGAGCGAGGAGATCCGCGCGAACTCCGTCTGCGCGCCCGCGAGCGACTCGCGGCGCGCCGGCCGGGTCGCGAACAGGTCCTCGACGACGACCGTGGTCCCCCGACCCCGACCGGCGTCGGCGACGGTCGGCGACGCGTCCCCGTTTTCCGTCCCGTCGACGACGACTCGCGTTCCGACGCTCCCGCCCGTGCTCGTCGTGAGTTCGAGCCGGGCGGCGTCGGCGATCGCCGCGAGCGCCTCGCCGCGGAAGCCGAGCGAGTCGACGCCGACCGGGTCGCCGGCCGGGTCGAGCTTGCTCGTCGCGTGCCGTTCGACGGCGCGGCGGGCGTCCTCGCGACTCATCCCGCGGCCGTCGTCGCCGACGCGGATCCGGTCGGTCCCGTCGCCGTCGACCGCGATCTCGACCCGCGAGGCGCCCGCGTCGAGCGCGTTGTCGACGAGCTCGCCGACGACCCGCGCCGGCCGGGTGACGACCTCGCCGGCCGCGATCCGGTCGACGGTGGCCGGATCGAGCCGACGGACCCGCCCGGGGGTCGCCTCCTCACCCGTCACGGTCGACCCTCGACTGGAGGTCGTGGAGCGCGTTCAGCGCCTCGATCGGCGTCGTCCGCGCGAGGTCGAGCTCGCGGAGGTCGGCGACGAGGTCGGACGGGTCGCCGGCGCGGTCGGGCGGGTCGTCGACGCGACGTCCCGGTTCCGCTCCGGGGTCGTCTTCGGGCGCGCCCGGATCCCCGTCCGCGCCCGCCGACGGACCCGTCCCGTCGAGGAACTCCCGGAGCGACGCCTCCTCGTCGCCCGTCTCGTCGTCCAGGGGAGCTTCGGGTACGCCGCCGTCGGCGGTCCCCGGGTCGACGTCAGCTGCGGCGTCCGAAACGGCGTCGCCGTCGGCCGCTTCCGGACCGGCCTCACCGTCGACCGCTCGGTCGCGATCGTCGGCCGCCACGAGCGCCCGTGCCCGCTCGACGACCGGCGCTGGCACGCCGGCGAGTTCGGCGACCTCGACGCCGTACGACGACGAGGAGGCGCCGGGGACGACCCGGTGGAGGAACGTCACGTCGCCGTCCTCGCGGGTGGCGGTGAAGTGGAGGTTGAAGACGCGCTCGCGCTCGGCGGCGAGGTCGGTGAGCCCGTGGTAGTGGGTGGCGAAGAGCGTCGTCGCGCCCAGCTCGTCGTGGACGAACTCGGCCGCGGCGCGGGCGATGGCGCGCCCGTCGGTGGTGGCGGTGCCGCGCCCCACCTCGTCGAGGAGCACCAGCGAATCGGGGCCCGCGTCGTGGAGGATCTCCGTCAGCTCGCTCATCTCGCGCATGAACGTCGACTGGCCGCCGGCGATGTCGTCTGAGGCGCCCACGCGAGTGAACAGCCGGTCGAAGACGGGTAATTCGGCCGCCTGCGCGGGGACGAACGAACCCGTCTGTGCGAGGACGACCGCGAGCGCGATCGACCGCATGTACGTCGACTTCCCGCTCATGTTCGGTCCCGTGATCACGCGACCGAGCCCCGCGGGAGGTCGGCGTCGTTCGGGACGAACGACTCCTCCGCGCGCTCGACGACCGGGTGTCTCCCCCCCTCGATCGCGACGCCGGCGTCGGGCTCGTCGACGACGTCGGGGCGGACGTAGTCGCCCTCGACGGCGACGGTCGCGAGCGACGCGAGCGCGTCGAGTTCGGCGAGCGCGTCCGCGAGCGCCTGGATCCGCTCGGTCTCGGCGGCGACGCGCTCGCGGACGTCCGTGAACAGTTCGTACTCCAGGGCGTCCGCGCGCTCGGCGGCGCCGACGATCTCCTCCTCTCGTTCCTTCAGCTCCGGCGTGACGTACCGCTCGCTGTTCTTCAGCGTCTGCCGGCGGCGGTAGTCGTCGGGGACGCGATCCAGGTTGGCGTCGGTCACCTCGATGTAGTAGCCGTGGACCTGGTTGTGCCCCACCGACAGCGAGTCGATACCGGTGCGCTCGCGCTCCGATTGCTCCAGCTCGGCGACCCACTCGCGGCCCTCGCGCTCGGTCGCGCGCAGGTCGTCGAGGTCGTCGTCGAACCCCTCGCGGATGACGCCCCCCTCCGTGATCTCCTGTGGGGGGTTCGCCGCGATCGCGTCGTCGATCAGCTCGCGGACCGCCGTCAGCTCGTCCAGCCGGTCGCGGAGGTCGCGGAGGTGGTCGGTGCGGGGACGGACGTCTCCGTCGTCACCGCTCTCTCTTCTCTCTCCGCTTCCCTCCACTTCTCCTCCCAGCGTCGCCTTCAGCTCCGGGACGACCGCGAGCGTCGCGTGCAGCGATCGGAGATCGCGGGCGTCGGCCCGCCCGCGAGAGACGCGCCCGACGAGCCGTTCGAGGTCGTAGGCGGTCCCGAGCGCGTCCGCGATCCCCTCGCGGACGAGGCTCCGGTCCGCCAGCTCGCCGACGGCGTCGTGGCGGCTCCGGATCGCGTCGGCGTCGACGAGCGGGCGGCGGAGCCACCGCTCCAGACACCGGCGGCCGAGCGCGCAGCTCGTCTCGTCGAGGGCGTCGAACAGCGTGTCGCTCGCGCCGAGTCCGCGGTTCTCGAACAGCTCCAGGCTGCGCTGGGCGGCCGCGTCGAGCCGGAGCCGGTCTCGCGGGTCGTACCGCCGGATCCGAGTCACGTACGCGAGCGCCCCGTCGTCGCCCTGCGTGTACTCCGCGTACGCGAGTACCGCCCCCGCGGCCCGCAGCTCCGCGTCGCTCTCGAAGCGCCGCTCGGGTGCCGGGAGGTACGATTCCAGCCGATCCGTCGCGGCCCGTCGGTCGAAGACGGCGTTGTCGTACCCGTGAGTCGTCCATCCCTCCTCGGCGTCGCTCGGCTCGATCTCGGGGGCGTCCGGACCGACGATCAGCTCCGCGGGCGCGATACGGTCGAGCTCGTCGGCGACCGCGTCGCGGTCGCCCGCGGTGACGAGACACTCGCCGGTGGAGACGTCGACGGCAGCGAGGCCGACTCGCGAAGCCTCATCGTGCTCGCCGCGTTCGCTTCCCTCGCCACTTTCGCCGCGTTCGCTGCCGCCACTTCCCTCGCCGCTCCCGTCGGCCGCTATCGCCGCGACGTAGTTCGTCGTCCCGGACTCGAGCAGGTCGTCCTCGACGACGGTTCCGGGCGTGATCACCTCGGTGACGGCGCGGTCGACCAGCCCGGACGCCTGCTCGGCGTCCTCGACCTGGTCGCCGATCGCGACGCGGTAGCCGGCGTCGAGCAGCGTTTCGAGGTAGGGCGCGGCGTTGTCGATCGGGATCCCGGCCATCGGATAGTCGCCGGTGGAGTCGGACCGCTCCGTGAGCGTCACCTCACAGACCCGCGCGACCGCCTCCGCGGCCTCACAGAACGCCTCGTAGAAGTCCCCGACCTGGAACAACACGAGCGCGTCCTCGTGGGCGGCACACAGGTCCGCGTACTGCGAGAGCATCGGCGTCAGCTCCTCGCGCGCGGCGGCGATCCCCGGCGGGACCCCCGTGACCGTCTCTCGCTCCGCCGTTGGCATACCCCGAATCGGGACGCCCGCGGGCATAAACGGTGCGGAGACGTGGCCGGGAACCTTACAACGGTGGAACCCCGATCCCGACCGTGACGAACCGCGCGATCGTCGTCGGGATGGCCGCGACGTTCATCGGGCTGACGGCCCTGTTAGCGGTCACCGGGATCGTGGTCTCCCCGGTCCTCCTCGCCGTCGCCGTCCCGTTCGGCGTCGTGTCCTACTTCCTCTGGTACCACGCCAGCGGCCGGCTGCGCGACCGCGTCCGCCAGGAGGCCTCTCGGGCTGGCCCCGAAGCGCGGGCTCGCGCACGGCAGCGCGCTCGAACGGCGGAGAACCGTCGCCAGGCCCACCGGCGGGCCGGCGCGACGGACGGCGGATTCGGCGGGCGAACCGCCGCGGGCACTGCGGGCCGCGGATCCGGCGCCGGCGCGGGCGCCGGCGATCCGCGGGACCGCACCCCGCCGACCGGCGCCATGACCGAACGAGAGGCCTACGAGACGCTCGACCTCGACCGAACCGCCGACCAGGAGACGATTCGCTCGACGTACCGCGAACGCGCCAAGCGGCTCCACCCCGACGGCGCGGACGGCGACGAGGAGGCGTTCAAGCGGCTGAACGAGGCGTACGAGGTCCTGAAAGCGTAGCCGGTAGCCGGGCCGGTCCAGGTTCAGTCGCCGTCGACCGCCTCGGCGACGACCGCCTCCGCGTCGGCCAGTTCCTCGCGCGTGTTGACGTTCGTGAACGTGCGATCGGTCGTCACCGCCCGGATCGCGGCGTCGCCGACGACGGCCCGATCCAGATCGTCGAGCGGCGCGAGCAGCTTCCGCTCGCCGCGGTCGAGCGCGCGGTCGCAGGCGGTCGCCATCGCGTCCGCCCGGTAGACCGCCTGCGTCGTCTGGAACCACCGGTCGTCCAGCCGCGGGACCGCGGCCTCGCGGCTGATCGCCGCCTCGGCGAGCGTCGCGGCGAACGCGGGGTCGACGAACGGCATGTCGCAGGCGACGACGAAGACGTACTCGTCCGGTGCGGCCCGGCAGGCGTTCCGGATCCCCGCCACCGGGCCGCGGTCGGGCTCGTCGTCGAGCGCCCAGCGGACCGAGAGGGGCGACCCGTCTAACGCGTCGGCGATCGCGTCGCGCTGGGCCGGGCGACAGCTGATCACGAGGTCGTCGACGACGGGGTCGCCGCCGGCGGCCCGGTCGGCACCGGGGGGGATCGGATCGTCTTCGCCCGCGAGCCGGTCCGCGACCCGGCGGATCATCGGGACGCCGCCCAGGTCGGCCACCGACTTGTCGACGTCGCCGAACCGCGTCGAGCGCCCGCCCGCGAGGATGGATCCGGTGGTCACGGTCACCCCTTCGGACGCGGGGGACTTCGCGGTTGCGGTGGGACCCCTCCCCGCCGACGTCGATCACGAGCCGGCCGACTCGGGGGCGCTCTCCGGTCGAAAGCGACTCTTAAGTGTCCGCGAGCCAACGACGATCCATGCCAGAGGCCACGGATCTGGAGGAGCTGAAGCGCGGGACCGACCTCGTCAAGCGCGGCTTCGCGCGGATGCAGAAGGGCGGCGTCATCATGGACGTCGTCACCCGCGAGCAGGCCCGGATCGCGGAGGACGCCGGCGCGGTCGCCGTGATGGCCTTAGAGGCCGTCCCGGCGGACATCCGCAAGCGCGGCGGCGTCGCGCGGATGCCCGACCCGGCGAACGTGACCGAGATCATCGACGAGGTCTCGATCCCCGTGATGGGAAAATCGCGGATCGGCCACCGCAAGGAGGCGGAGATCCTCGAGTCACTCGGCGTCGACATGATCGACGAGTCGGAGGTGCTCACGCCCGCCGACGACGAGTACCACATCGACAAGCGCGCGTTCGCCTCGCCGTTCGTCTGCGGTGCCCGCGACCTGCCGGAGGCGCTCCGACGCGTCCGCGAGGGGGCGGCCATGATCCGCACGAAAGGCGAGGCCGGCACCGGCGACGTCAACCAGGCCGTGAAACACCAGCGCACCATCAAAAACCAGATCCGGACGCTCACCGGGCTGAACCACGAGGAGCGAGAGAAGTGGGCCCGCGAGCACGGGGCCCCTCGAGACCTGGTCCACGAGACCGCCGAGGCGGGACGCCTCCCGGTCGTCAACTTCGCCGCCGGCGGGATCGCCACGCCGGCGGACGCCGCCCTGATGATGCACCACGGCTGTGACGGCATCTTCGTCGGCTCCGGCATCTTCGGCGCCGAGGACCCCGAGCGGATGGGCACCGCGATCGTCGAGGCCGTCAACAACTGGGACGACCCCGACGAACTGGCCGAGATCGCCGCCGGCGTCGGCAAGGGGATGAAGGGACAGTCGAACGAGACGATGTCCGACGCGGAGAAGCTGCAGGGCCGCGGCGTCTGAACCACGCCGAGAGCGTCATACAACGTTCACACATCTTGTTCTTCGTTCCGAGGATTCGTTCAATACAGAAGGTCTCTCACTCGAATGGATCATCCGGTGTGGTAAGACGAGTGAGCTCGGAAACACCGTCGAATCCGTCGTCGAAGCTGTAGAGATATTCAATCTCGTTGCGCTGCATCGTTGCAACTATGACAGCATCGGTTAACGATAGTGATTCGTATCGTCGGAATAACGACCGGCCGGCGTTGAAATCAGTTTTCGAGGTCTGGATGAGTGAGAATCCGCTACTCTCGATGAGTGCATCAAGCGTTTCAGACGCAACAGTGTGTCCCGCCCTCGCCTGCAGATAGTTGATGACCTCTTCGAGCACGTCGCTCAAAACGTAGGCTGTCGGGAGATCCCCTTGGTCGATCGCGTCTGAGATCGCTTTCCCTCGCTTGTGATTCTGATCGCGTGAGAGACGGGCTGCGATGAGAACATTCGCGTCCACGACAACACTGGCCATTAGGTATCTCCAGCAACGAGGTCGTGATCCTCTGCGGCGTGGGTTGGTTCGCCGATGTCGACTGGCTCTAACCGTGAAAACGCGCCGTAGTGTTGTTTGACGAGTTCGACCGAAATTGTCCCCTCTTCGTCTACGCGCCAGCGGAGTTTGTCACCTGCTTCGACGCCTGCTTCTCGCCGTATCGCCGCTGGGACCGTGATCGAGTAGCTCTCGTTTATCGTCGTTTCGTCCTCGACTTCGTGAGACATATCCAGCTGTACGTGGCACTCGCGAAAATAATTTGCCCCCAAATTTGCCGAGTGTCTACTTGGTTGTCCCGATCCCCAGAGAGATATTCGCACACTTCAACGAACGGAATATTCTCCCACAAATGGTGAACGTAACACCTCGTGAAGTGTCCTCTGACACCCGCTACGACTCGTACTCGGCCCAGACGTACTGCGTCCCGTAGCTCCGGTAGGGTCGCCACGCGTCGCCGATCTCGCGCATCTCCGCGCGGGTCAGGTCGTCGCCGTCGTTGTAGATCCGCTCGATCCCCTTCCGCACCGCGAGGTCGCCGAGCGGGAGGACGTCCTCGCGGCCGAGCCCGAAAATCAGGTACATGCGCGCCGTCCACTCGCCGACCCCCCGGATCTCGGTGAGGGCGTCGACGACGGCCGCGTCGGACTCGTCGGCGAACCCCTCGCGCGTGAAGTCGCGGTCGTCGTCGCGGAACGCCCGCGCGGCCGAGCGCAGGTACTCGACCTTCGTGCCGCTGAGCCCCGTCTCCCGGAGCCGGTCCGCGTCGGCCGCGAGCACGCGCTCGGGAGTCACCTCGCCGGCGAGGGCGTCACGGAACCGCCCGTGGATCGCGGTCGCGGAGGCGGTCGAGAGCTGCTGGTTCACGATCGAGGTGCACAGGCGTGCGAACTCGTCTTCGGCCGGCTCGACGTCGAGCGGCCCATGGCGGTCCACGAGCCGCGCCATGGTCGGGTCCGCGCGGAGCGTCGATTCGACGCGGTCGTTCATGTCGGGTGTTGACACCGGCGGACCCTGTACGTTACGTGGTGATCGGCGGTACCGATCCCGTGGTGATCAGACGTAGCCCTCTTCGACGAGCAGCTCGCCGTTGAGCAGGGAGGCGCCGGCCGCGCCGCGGATCGTGTTGTGCGCGAGGCAGTTGTACTTCGCGCCCGTCTCCGTGGGCTGGACGCCGCCAGCGACGATCCCCATCCCGCCGGCGTAGGTGCGGTCGAGCCGGGGCTGCGGGCGATCTGGCTCGTCGTCGCCGAACACCTTGATGAGCCGGTCGGGCGAGCTGTGGAGGTCGGGGCTCTCGAACGAGCGCATCGCCGCGCGGAGGTCCTCTGGCGAGGGATCCTCGGCGAACTCGGCGAAGACGTTCTCGAGGTGGCCGTCGAGCGTCGGAATCCGGTTACACGAGGCGGCCACGTCGGCCTCGTGGAGGTGGACCGCGGCGCCGTCGAACTCGCCGAGCAGCTTCCGGGACTCCGTCTCCATCTTCGCCTCTTCGCCGCCGATGTGCGGGATCGCGTTGTCGATGATCTCCATCGAGGTGACGCCGGAGTAGCCCGCGCCGGAGACCGCCTGCAGCGTGGAGACGCGGACGCTCTCCAGGCCGAACTCGTCGATCGCCGCCAGCGTGGGTACCATCGTGATCGTCGAGCAGTTCGGGTTCTTCACGAGCGCGCCGTCCCAGCCCCGCTCGTCGCGTTGGACCTCGATCAGATCGAGGTGGTCGGGGTTGATCTCGGGGATCGTCAGGGGAACGTCCGCGGCCATGCGGTCGTTCGAGGAGTTCGACGAGACGACGTATCCCTCCGCTAAGAAGTCGGGTTCGACCTCGCTCGCGACGCCCGAGGGGAGCGAGGAGAACAGCAGATCCACGTCGGCGTCCGCGACGCCGGCGGGCGTCGTCTCCGCGACCTCCATCTCGGCCACGTCGTCCGGAATGGGCGTGTTCACGCGCCACTTGGCCGCCTCGCGGTAGGTCTTCCCCGCGCTCTCGGCGCTCGCGGTGACGGCCGCGAGGTCGAACGTCGGGTGGTCGTCGAGCAACTGGATGAACCGCTGTCCCACGGCACCGGTGGCACCGAGGATGCCGACTCGTACAGACATTGCACGTGGGTCGGTCACAGGGACGTAAGTGCGTTCGGATATGCGCCGATTTCGTCGGCGTGATCGTCGCCCGACCGGAACGCAGTCTGCGGAACTCCCCGGATCTGATGTGATCTGTCGAAAATCAGTTCGAACGATCGGACCTGGAATTGTTCTGTCCGGATCGATCGCGTGAGGCGAGAGTTCGAACCCGTTCGTTCATCTGACACGCGGGGAGGACTTATGTGTCCTGGCGGAGAGTCTCGCGGACATGACCGACTTCGGAGCGCTGTCAGTCGCCCCGCCGGCGCTCGCGATCGTACTGGCGATAGTCACCCGCAAGGCGGTGCTGTCGCTGTTCCTCGGCATCTGGTCGGGGGCCGCTATCTACACGGAGGGGCTCGGGATCGTCCAGACGTTCGAGTGGATCGTGGCCGCGATCTCCAGCGAGTTCCAGGCGACGATCCTCGTGTTTACCCTGCTCCTGGGCTCCGGCGTCGCCATGGTGTGGAACCTCGGCGGCACGGCCGCGGTCCGGGAGTGGGCGCTCGACCGACTCGACAGCCAGCGGCAGGCGGGGCTCGTCGCGTGGGGGCTCGGGATCGTCCTCTTCTTCGACGACTACGCGAACACCGCCATCGTCGGCTCGGCGATGAAAGACGTCTCCGACCGGCTCAGAATCTCCCGCGAGAAGCTGTCGTACGTCGTCGACTCCACCGCTGCGCCGGTGGCGACGCTCGGGATCTCCTCGTGGGTCGCGTTCCAGCTCTCGCTCATCGCCGAGGGATACGAGTCCGCCGGCGTCGACGCCGCGAACCGCCCCGGCACCTTCGAGGTGTTCCTCTCGTCGATCCCGTTCAACATGTACGCGATCCTGGCGATCGTGATGGTCCTCCTGATCGTCGGGACCGGCCGCGACTACGGCGAGATGCTGACCGCCGAACACCGCTCGTGGACGACGGGGAAGGTCACCCGCGACGAGGCGGTACCGATGCAGGACGTCGCGGGCGAACTGGGCGAGCCGCCGGCGTCGACGCCGCGGCTCGCCTCCTTTTTCGTCCCGGTGGCGGTGTTGATCGCCGTGACCGTCGTGACCGCGCTGTGGTCGGGTGAACTCTCGCTTTCCGGCTTCGTCGGCGACCTCCTCGCGGGCGAGGCCGGCGCCGCCGGTGGGCGGCTGTGGGACGCCGCGCTCGACGCCTCCTACGAGATCGCGCTCATGATCGGCTCGTTCGCGATGGTCGCGAGCGGGTTCGCCCTGGGGAAGCTCTACGGGATCTTCGGCCTCGGCGACGCGACCGAGTACACGATCGACGGGTTCGGAATCATGCTCACGGCGGCCTCGATCCTCGTGCTGGCGTGGGGGATCGGTGAGGCGATCGACGCGCTCGGCACCGGCGACTACGTGGCGCAGGCGACGGTCGGCGCGGTCTCGCCGGCTCTCCTGCCCGCGCTCGTCTTCGTCGTCGCCGGCCTCATCGCCTTCTCCACCGGCACCTCGTGGGGGACGATGGGGATCGTCACGCCGATCGCGATCCCGATCGCCTGGGAGATCAGCGGCGGCGGCGCCGCGGGCCACACGCTCGTGGCCGCGATGGTCGGCGTCATCTTCTCCGGCGCCATCTTCGGCGACCACAGCTCGCCGATCTCCGATACCACCGTCCTCTCGGCGACGTTCACCGGCGCCGACCTGATCGACCACGTCCGGACCCAGATCTACTACGCCGTCACCGTCGCGGGCGTCGTCGCCCTCCTGCTCGTGGTCTGGGGGTTCACCCGCGTGACGCCGTTCGCGCTGCTCCTCCTCGGGGTCGCTCTGCTCGGGGGGCTCGTGTACCTGCTCTCCGAGGTCGACGCCGCACGCCGCGGGATCGACCCGGTGTCAGTGCGCGAAGCGCAGGCCGACGACGGCGAGGCGGTGGTCGTCGCCGGGGCGGAGCAGAACGACGACTGACGCGATGATCGTCGCGGGACGAGCCAATTAAGTCAGCTCGGCGGCTACCGCCGTGTGCGCGCCCTTAAGTCCCCGCCCGAGTACTCCCCGATGGGAGCGATGACCGCGCGGAGAACCCAGGCGCGCGACACCGGTCGCTGACGCGACCCGCCCGTCGCCGCGCAGGCGACCGCCCGCCACGAGGGTTTCCCGGTCGACGCGGCACGCCGCCGGAGATGAGACCGGTCGTTAGTGTCGCGGGCGACAATCTACTAGTAGTTAGCCATAGCTCAGCGTCATAGAACATCTTGTTTCCAGTGGATACCCTGATTTGCTTCGATCAGGTCATCCAACGGAGGGTGCCGACAGCGAAGGCTCCAGTATCGGTAGGCGATAATCCAGGTCTCGTCTGATCGCAGCCGACACCCATCTCGATGGGAGTGTCTGCTCAGAGACTACGGAGTGTGAATACTAGTCCAAAGATTACAAAGAAGACTCCGGCAAGGTAGTTCAATAAATAGGCCCCATCACTCGGTTCAATATCTTCGGGACGGTTGGTTGTGCCGGCCGCTTTCTGCCAGCGATGGATCGCCATCATCCATTCAGGTTTCAGCACGGACACGAGTCCGTAGACCAACAGCAGGAGAGGAATAAAATCCACCATGGAAGAACATTCTCAGGGAAGGTGGTAGAACTATCGTTCAGTGCAGTCCAAGCAATGATCGATTCAGGCGGTGGCGCGCCTGCGAGCGTCCGTAGGTCGCGAGCAAGGAGGGACCGAAGGTCCCTCTGGCAGCCGGCGCGTCGCGCCTCGCTGCCGCGAGGCGAAGCTCAACGACGCAGGTGAGAGCGGTATCGCGTCACGCATCCGCGAACGAAGTGAGCGGGTCACCGACGGCGAGGCCGACGGCCGAGACGTCGGCGTTTTTGGTCCAAATTTTTCGAGGAGCGGTGTGCGAGCAACGCGAGTACACCCGACGAAGAAAAAGGTGGATATGCAGACGCGTTCCATCGAATAGTTCGATCGAATTTTACTTGAAATTGACTTCCGAATAATGATTTATGCACTCTTCAGATATCCACATCCCAGTCAGCAGTATGCTTTTGCGGGAGTAGCAGCAACGTGTAGGTATGTCCGAGGGAGACGCCCGGCGGATCGCGTCCGATCTGATGGACGAACCCCATATTCGTGACCGCCGAATCAGCGTCCGCCAGGTGTACGCCCTCGTCGAAGAACGCGGTGAAGATCCAGAAGCTGTTGCCGATCGGTACGACCTCGACGTGGCTGACGTGTATCACGCGTTGGCGTACTACCACGACCACCCGCGAGAGATGCGTGAGGTCGAACAAGACCGCGAAGATGCGGTAGCGGACTTCCGCGAGTCGATCAATCGTCCTGAGGGCGTTGATCCGGACGCCGCTTGAAATGAGTGGGTGGCGCTTTCTACTGGACGAAAACATCGACCCGAAAACGGCGACGTATTCGGAGAAGGAAGGAATCTACGCCGAGCACGTCCGTGACGCGCTCTGGCAGGGAGCTGATGACGAAGCGGATGTCTTACCGTACGCCCGAGAACACGGATTGATCGTCGTGACGAGCGACGTGAAAGATTTCGGTGGGTTACCACCTGAGGCTCACGCTGGCATTGTTCTCCTCTACGACGATACGATGCCGGCGTATCAGGTTGCAGCCGGTCTTATTACACTGACTGACGCGTACGAGGATCGAGATTCGTTCGGTGGACGTGAGGAACTCGACGCATGGGTTTGAACAGATACGTTAATCCTACGTGTTTAAGCACATTAACTCAGCTAATACACTTTCACCGAGCCCACTAGTAGATTGTCGCCCGGTAGTGTTCCGGGTGTACATTTTAGATATGCTATTTGAATTATCTGTAAATAATATGAATAGCTTCAGACAGAGTCTATCGTTGAATGAGATTCACCCGTCGTATCCACTCTTTCTCGACGTATCACGGAAGCTGCCAATGATGACGAGCCTAGAATGAGGTCTGCCGGGAGTACTGATATTTATCGGTCGGGCTACCACCGCCAACAACCAGTTGGTATTTTGCGGCTGGCACCGGGGGAATTCACTAATGGCTGAACTCAAACGGGCGGTGGGGCTGTTAGAGGCGTCCGTGTATGGTGTTGGTCTCATCCTTGGGGCGGGGATTTATGCCATCTTGGGTGAGGCAGTGGCTGAGACCGGTGAGTCAATTATCGTCTCGTTTCTCCTCGCCGCCGGCGTCGCCACCTTCACGGGGTTAAGCTATGCAGAACTCGCCTCGCGCTATCCGAAAGGCGAAGGCGAGTATCTCTACGCATGGGCGGCGTTCGAGAACAAGCGACTTTCTGAAGTGACGGCGATATTCCGCGTGCTGACTGGGATCATCGCTGCGGCGGCGGTCGCCCTCGCGTTCGGGCAGTACTTTGCCGCCTTCGTTCCCCTATCCAGCGTCCCGGTTGCGATCGGTGTCCTCGTGGTGATGTCGGCGATCAACTTCTGGGGGATCGAAACCTCTGCCCGGATCAATCTGTTGTTCACCGCCATCGAAATCGCCGGGCTCCTCTTCATCATCGTCATCGGCATTCGAACGTGGGGCAGCGTCGAGATCACCCAGTTCGAGCACGGGATCTCCGGCGTGTTTAGTGCGACGTTTCTCCTGTTTTTCGCGTATACAGGGTTTGAATCGCTGGTCAATATCGCCGAAGAAATGAAAACACCGTCGTCAACGATACCTCGGGCGATCGGCATCTCGATTGGGCTTTCGACGGTCGTCTATCTATTAGTCGGGCTGTCCGCACTCGGGTTGGTGAACTGGCAAGTACTCGGTGACTCACAGGCCCCACTGGCCGCGGTTGCGCTAGCGGGATGGGGGGAAGACGCCTTCGTCGTTCTCTCCGCGATCGCACTGTTCGCAACAGCAAACACCGTGTTAATCTTGCTCATCTCCACGTCGAGGGTAACCTATGGCATCTCGAAAGCGGAATATAACTCATTTCCGGCCGTGTTCGCACGCGTCCATCCGAAGCGGAAGACACCATACATCGCAGTCAGTCTGGTCGCTCTTGTCACGATTCCGTTTGCTTTGATGGGTGATCTCGGAGCTGTTGCCGAGCTTGCGAACCTCGCACTATTAGCCGTGTTCGTTATCGTGAATCTCTCGTTGCTCAAACTCCGATACAGCGGAGACGCGCAGGAAACCGGGTATCGAGCACCCCTGAATATTGGACGGTTCTCGATAACCGCGTTCCTCGGACTGATCACAAGCGTTGGCTTGATCCTGTTCTACCTTGCCGAGGCTGTCAGATTCTCCTCTTGGTAACACTCTCGCACGTGACACCTGAGATTCTCAATAACTGCGCTATATCTCACTCTCTGATGTGCTACGCGTAGCACTCACTGAGATCGTCTTCAAGCGATGTTTGTACCTCAAGAAGTCCGTACGATTCATCAATCACACTCATTGACCTCTGGTACTTAGCAACACGCTATATGGACAATTCACCGTTGATGGATGATCGGCTCTCGGTTCTACCTACAGGGCCACGTATGAGCCGGCGCTCCCTACTCACACGAATGGGAGCAGTGGCTGGAACAGCAGTCACCGTCTCACTCGCCGGCTGCTCGTCGACGGGGGCTGACCACGCATCCTACTGGTCGGAGAGCCGCCAACTGGACATCGACTACGACTCTGTCCTGGCGGATGCTCGTGACACCGGCTATACGGTCGACGAACCGTACTACGTTGGTACGAAGGACGCCCGTGGGATACACCCCGACGGATTCGCCGATTTCGACGACAGATTCGGACCGGCATATCGCGTGTTCGGGTTCACGTTCTTCCCCGCCGAGTACGTCTTCGTGGAATTCTGGCTCACCGATGAAACACCGACGGTCACACTCATCGACGACCGCGGCTTCGACGAGTTCCCCGTCGAATCAATACCACCCGAAGCGTGGTTGTTCGACCGCCTCACACTCGCGTTCGGCATCTCCGAGACGACGGCACGTGATTATGTGGCAGATCTCCGTGAACAGGTCGCAGAAGGAACGTCTACCCCGTCGATCGAGGTGGACGCACCCGTCTCTTTCCCCCGCGTCTACGAGGCCATCGAGACCGAACGGACGGATGCGTCCGGCTCGGACACCGGCGGTGACGGGTGGTACAAAGAAACCTCGTATCAGGACGGTACCCGATACGCCACCGTCGACATCATCGTACAGAGCGCGGAAATCAGGTATGAAGACGGCGATCGAACATATACGATCAAACTCGATCGGCTCGGTGGATTCTATGTGACGATCAGACTCCCAGTCGGTGAAGAAATCCCCGAAGACGAATTTCGGCAGGTCTTCAGAGATATGTTCGATGACGTTGGGCTTCCGACCGAAGTCGTTGGCCACCTTCGGTTCGAATACGCTGGCTCGATCTGGTGAGTCACGGATTCTAGTTCATTCACCCCCAATCTCATCTGCGCCAGGAATTGCTCCACGAGCAAGCGAGTCGCGGCCGTAGTACGCAACGAGAGCGATCACAACGAGTAACTGTACCGCCAGCTGGACCATCACGACCGTCCCGACTGCAGTCTCGTCGATTACGCCATCGACGACGATCAAATCCGGCGCGAGCGGCAGCAGTATATCGGCAGTGTTCGCCATCGCGTGCAACACCATCACGATCAGCACGCTGCCCGTGCCGTTATACGCCCACGCGAGGATGACCGACAAGAGGATGATACCGACGAACCACCCGATTTGGTTGACGAGCGTGAATCCCGAGTGCGGCGTGATCGGAATGAGAAAGTACGGGAGATGCCAGCCAGCCCAGACGACGCCAATGATGAGACTCGCGGTCAGCGCACTGTAACGGTCGTTCAGATACGGTTGGGCGAATCCCCGCCACCCTGGCTCCTCGTTTAGCCCCCCGCTGACCGTCAACCCAAAGAGGAACACGATGGCGATCAGGACAGGCGATTGTGTGGGTTGATCCAGATCGACCGGACCACCGATCGCCGCGAGGACGACTGCCGTGACGCCGATGATGGCGATCGGGATTCCGAAGGCAGCGACCCACCACGGCCAGCCGACCCGCCAGCGGAAGATTTGGCGGGCCCACGCTCGAACGTCGTCGCCCCGCAACCACGTCACCACAGCCGCGCTGACTGGGGGGCCGAAACTTCCGATATAGATGAGAATCCACGGCGTCCAACTCTCTTGCATAAACGCGGCCGGGGCCGTAATGAGCCACGTATAGGCATACGCACCGACAAAAAACGCCGCCACGGGATGCTCTCTTACCCACGGAATACGAGTGGTTGCCATACACCAGAGTCGAAGACTAAAACGATAACTCTGTGGGCAATACGGCGGTCAGTCCGATCAAACGGGAACAATGAATTATATGCTTCGTGTTTGAGTCGATAGCTATGCCCTCAAAACCCACCGTGTCCCGCAGCGCTATCGGGTTGCTGCTCGGCCCAGCAGTATTCCTCGGCCTGTACCTCGCTGGGCCCTTCGGACTCTCTCCCGCGGCAAAGGCCGTCCTCGCAAGCACGGCCTGGATCGTCATCTGGTGGGTCACCGAGGCGATTCCGATTCCGGTCACGTCACTTCTCCCCGTCGTCCTCTTCCCGACGACTGGCGTGATGACCGTCGGAAGTGCAACGGCACCGTACGCCGACCCGATCGTCTTTCTGCTCCTCGGTGGGTTTCTCATCGCGCTCGCTATCGAGCGCTGGAACCTGCATCACCGATTGTCGCTACTCATCATCTCCACCGTCGGCACAAGCGGGAAGGGGCTCGTGTTCGGCTTTATGGGAGCGACCGCGTTCCTCTCGATGTGGATCTCGAATACGGCGACGGCGATGATGATGGTGCCGATCGGTGCGGCCGTCATCGTCGAGCTCACGGCGATCGGCGGTCGAAAAACCCCGCCGCTCGATCGTGACGAACTCGAAGAACCCAACGATCCACTCGATGTCGAGGGGGAACTGCTCCACGGCTTCGAATCTGACGCGGTCGAACTCCCGAACACCTCGTTCGGGTTGGCGGTGATGCTCGGCATCGCCTACGGCGCGTCGATCGGCGGGGCTGCAACCCTCATCGGAAGCCCGCCGAACGCGGTGCTCACCGGCGTGGCAGAGTCGAGCCTCGGCGTCGAGATCGGCTTTCTCGACTGGATGCTGGTCGGGGTGCCAATCGCCGTGATCTTCCTGCTCATCACGTGGGTGCTGCTCGTGGTGGTCCTGCGTCCGACGATCGATCGTCAGCCCGGTCGAACAGACGTGATCGACGACCAGTTACGCGAATTAGGAGCTATGACGACCGGCGAACGACGCGTCCTCGCCGTGTTCGGACTCGTCGCCGCTTGCTGGATCGTCCGCCCGTTCGTTCTCCAGCCCGTCGTGCCGATGCTCACTGACGCGATGATCGCCGTCGGCGGAGCCGTCCTCGTCTTTTTGATCCCGGTCGATGGCGAGCGGATGCTTGACTGGGAGTACACTGCTCGGGTGCCGTGGGGTGTCTTATTGTTACTCGGTGCCGGATTTTCGCTCGCGCGTGGGTTTCAGGAAAGTGGGCTCGACAGCGTCGTTGCGGATGCAATCGCTGGGCTGGGCGTCACGGAACTCGCAGGGATGATTCTGCTGATTGCGACGGTCGTGATTTTGCTCACGAACGTCACATCGAACACAGCCACCGCGTCGTTGTTTATGCCGATCGCGGTGAGTATCGGCGCGGCGATCGGCGTTACGCCACTCACGCTGATGGCAACTGCTGCATTCGCAGCTTCGTTCGCGTTTATGCTTCCCGTCGCCACCGCGCCGAACGCCATCGTCTTCGGAAGTGGCTACCTCACAATCCCACAGATGGCGAAAATCGGCTTCATCATCACCCTTCCGGCGATCCTCGTCATTTCAGCGTTCGCCATCTGGTGGATCCCGATCGTGTGGGCATAGGACGGCCGAGGACGAGCTACTTCAGCGCACGTACGTGATTACTCCCTTGTTCAGTCCACAGGCTCGACTAGTATCGGATCACTTGTCCTTCGCGGGATGGGGGATCCTCTCGCTAACTCAAAATCGCCAGCTCTGTTGAAATCCTCTTCTTCAGATAGGAAATCAAATGAAACAGCCGGTCGCTGAAGACTGCATATCCACCTTTTT
>NZ_WPCE01000051.1 GCF_009742825.1 Halorubrum sp. CBA1125 | reverse complement strand
CCGCGAAGGTCTCGCCGTCGAGCACGAGGAGCCGCGAGCGGTCCGCGTCGACGTCCAGCGCGACCGTCAGCACGACGCCGTCGTCCTCGGCGTCGCCGTCGGGGGCCGGGACGAACACGGGCTCGCCGAAGTAGTCGCCGCCGTCGTCGAACGTCCGCACGGCCCCGGTCTCGGCGTCGAGCTTCACCACGCGGCGCGCCCACTCGGTGACCGGCGCGTCCATGCCCATGGCGTAGACGTACCGGTGCCGGCGACCCCACCGCGCGGGCGAGACCGTCGGGAGCGCGCTCCCGTCGTACAGGGTCTCGCGCGACACCGCCGGGTCGCCGGCGCCGTACCAACCCGTCCCGCCCATCGCGCCGAGATCGACGGTGAACCGCTCGATCCGCCCCGCGATGGCGTCCATCTCCCCGGCGCGGAGGGTCTCGAGGTACAGCGAGTCGATCGAGGTCGCGTCGGGGACGGTTTCGAGGTCGAAAACGATCTCGGCGCCGCCCGCCCGCTCGAAGGCGTTGACGTGGTGGAAGCCGAACACGGGGTCGACGACGGGCTCCGCGACGACCGCGCCCGTGGTCCGGTCCACGACGACGATCCTGGTGCCGCGCGCCGGCTCCCACTCGAACTGCTCGATGAACGGCGCCTGCCGCCCCGGCACGAGGAACCGGCGCGGGTCGAGCCGGAGCGGGAACTCCGTCAACACGACGTACCGGGGGGTGAGCGCGAAGCTGTGCATGTACGCCGGCTCGTCCGTCTCGACGCTTCCGACGTGTCGGCGGTCGCCGTCCGGCGTCCAGGCGTAGACGTGGTACCGGTTCGTGCGGCCGAACGCGGTGTCGACGTTGACGACGACGCCGGTCGCCGGGTCGCGCTTGAGGTGGGCACACGAGAGCTGGCCGCTCGGCACGCCGTCGTCGGGCTCGACGTATCCCGTCGTCTCCAGCGTGTTCGGGTCGAACCGGACCCGCCGCGGCGACTCCGTCAGCGCGACGTACTCGTCGCCGATCCGCTCGGCGACGATGTTCGCGTTGTCGTACGGGTCCGTGAGGAACCCGGCCAGCCGCGCGCGGAGCGTCGTCTCGCCGGTCGCGAACCCGCCCTCGAACTCGCCGCGCGTCGCCGCCTCGTACGCGTCCGTCCGGAGGAACCGGTTCCGGTAGTGGACCGCGTCGCCGTCGCTCGCCCCGGCGGAGCCGGGGTCGAACGTGAAGCGGTACAGGGTCGCGAGCCCGTCGAACCAGTGGTCGACGCTACTGCCGTTCGGGAACGAGAACGCCCCCGGCCCGTTCCGGATCAGGCTGCCGCGGAGCCACTCGGGGAGGTCTCCGGTCACGGCGAGCGAGGTCGCCGCCTCCTCGTGGAGCGAGTGAAACCCCGGATGCGGATCCATGGTGTCGACTCAGTCGGCGAGGTCGAAGTGTTCGGCGGCCGTCTGCATGTCCTTGTCGCCGCGGCCACAGAGGTTGACTAACAGCGTGTCGTGTCTGTCCTCCTCGGCGAGCTTCGCGGCCAGCGCGAGCGCGTGAGCCGGCTCCAGCGCGGGGATGATCCCCTCCGCCTCGCTCAGCTCGCGGAAGGCGGCCAGCGCCTCGTCGTCGGAGACGGCGTGGTACTCGGCGCGGCCCATCTCCTGGAGCGCCGCGTGCTCCGGCCCGACCGCGGGATAGTCCAGCCCGGCCGAAATCGAGTGGTTCCGCGTGTCCTCGCCGATCGTCTTCGTCTTCATCCCCTGGAAGATCTGCGGCGCCTCCCGTCTCGTCTTCGAGAGGGGCGCCGAGTGGTGCTCGTCGTCGGTGCCGCCCGGTTCGGCGCCGTAGAACATCACGTCGTCGTCCTTGAACGCGTGCCAGAGGCCGATCGCGTTCGACCCGCCGCCGACGCACGCGACGCACGCGTCGGGCAGGTCGCCGTGGAGCTCCCGGATCTGCTCGCGCGCCTCTTCGCCGATGACGGACTGGAACTCGCGGACCATCCGGGGGAACGGGTCCGGACCGACGACGCTCCCGACGAGGTAGTGCGTCGAGTCGACGTTCGCGGCGAAGTCCTCCAGCGCGGCGTCGACGGCCTCCGCGAGCCCCTCGTTGCCGCGCTCGACGGGCTCGACGTCCGCGCCCATCAGGCGCATCCGGAAGACGTTCATCTCCTGACGCTGCATGTCGTGTCGGCCCATGTACACCGTCGTGTCCAGGTCCAGCAGCGCGCCGACCATCGCGGTCGCGGTGCCGTGTTGCCCGGCGCCCGTCTCGGCGATGAGGCGGTCTTTGCCAGCCCGCTTGGCCAACAGCGCCTGCCCGAGCGTGTTGTTGAGCTTGTGGGCGCCGCCGTGGAGCAGGTCCTCGTGTTTGAGATAGATGTCCGCCCCGTACCGCTCGCTCAGCGTCTTCGCGTGGAAGACCGGCGTCGGCCGGCCGCCGAAGTGTTCGAGCAGGTCCCGGAACTCGGCCATGAACGCCTCGTCTGTGACCGCGTCCTCGAAGGCGGCTGCCAACGCTGCCAGCGGCTCCTCGAGCGGCTCCGGGACGTGTCGCCCGCCGAACTCGCCGAACTCGCCAGGTGTGGCCATGGCGGACCGTGTGACGGAGTCACATAAAAACTATCGAACCCGGGTCGCGTCGGAACGCCGGGACACGTTTATTCGCCGCGTCGCCGTACGCTCGTGCATGAGTCTCCGCGTCGAGCCGTCAGACCCGCCCGAGCTACAGTCGATCGACCCGAACCAGTACGACGACGCCGAGGTCGTGGGAGACACGGACTACAAACGCGACGAACTGGAAGCGTTCCTGAAAGACGGCGCGTGGGAGGAGGCCTTCGAGCGGTGGGCCGCAGACACCGACATGGACGAACGGGAGTACGAGATCGTCCGCGACCTGGGACTGATACAACGCTTCGACTTCTTCTGGGATTCGTTCGCCGAACGGGTCGGCTACCACGCCCCGGGCCTCCCCGAGGACTGGAAGGAGCGCGACATCCACCCGGATCTGGACTCCTGGGAGTCCGTCTCGTCGATCAACGCCGGTCTGACCGAGCTTGGCCAGATCGTCTGTGACGTGCTGAAAGACGAGTACATCGACTGGGAGACCGAGTACGAAGCCCCCGACGACCTCCCCGATTTCGAGACGTGATCGCCCGCCCGGCGTCCGGGAGACGGTCGACCCTCAGTGGCCCCAGAGGTTCCCGTCCGGCGCGTACCGCGCGTCCATGATCCGCTCCCACTGGTCGTCGGAGAGGTCGACGTCGGTCGCGGCGACGTTCTCGGCCAGCTGGTCTGGCGTGCGCGCGCCCACGATGGGGACGCAGGTGAACTCGTCCCACTCCGTGAGCCACCGGATCGCGACCTGCGCCGGGGTGGCGTCGACCTCGTCGGCGACCGCCCGCACCGCGTCGAGGACCTTCCAACCGCGCTCGGAGAGGTAGAAGCGCTCGAACCGGTCGTCGAGCGCCGCGCGCGAGCCGTCCGGCGCGATCACCTGCTCGGGGTCGTCGGGGTCCGCGCGCTCGTACTTGCCGGTGAGGAACCCACCGGCGAGCGGCGAGTACGGACACACCGCGAGATCCTGGTCGGCACAGACGTCGAGATATTCTTTCACGTCCTCGTAGTACCCCGCGTGGTGTAACGGCTGGACCACGTCGAACCGCGCGAGGTCGTTCGCGTCTGCCGTCCACAGCGCCTTCGTCAGCTGCCAGGCCGCCATCGTCGAGGCGCCGAGGTAGTGGACTTTCCCCTCGGTGACGAGCTCGTCGAGGACCCGCATCGTCTCCTCGATCGGCGTCTCGTCGTCCCAGCGGTGGATGTAGTAGAGGTCGAGGTAGTCGGTGCCGAGTCGGTCCAGCGTCCCCTCGATCTGCGCCCGGACGTGCTTCCGGCCGAGCCCCGAGTCGTTGGGCCCGGGCTCGCCGCGGCCGTCGAACGGGAAGTACACCTTCGAGGCGATCACGTAGTCCTCGCGGTCGCGGTCGGCGAGCCACTCCCCGATGTACTCCTCGCTCGTGCCGTTTGGCGTCCCGTACACGTTGGCCGTGTCGATGAAGTTGATCCCGTGGTCGGCCGCCGCGTCGAGCAGCTCGTGGGCCTCCTCGCGTCCCGTCTCCACGACGCCGTTGGCCTCGCGGCCGAACCGCCACGTGCCGAAGCACAGCTCCGAGACGCTCACACCGGTGTTCCCGAGTCGTCGATATTCCATGGATGAGAACCCACTCACCGTCGCTAAATAAAGACAGCGGGCTCGCCGACCGCCGTGCACAACGCTTTTGCGGTCCCTGGCGGGAGGTGGGTGTATGACCGACGTCAGAGCGGAACTCCGCGAGCAGTTCCTCGACGCGTTCGGGAACGCCGACTTCCCCGTCGAGAACCAGATGGACCTCGTGCCGGCGCTGCCCGACGGGCCGGCGACGTCGTTTGAGGCCGGCGACGTGCGCTTCACCGCGATGGAACTCGCCACGAAGCTGGGCAGCGAACAGGACTTCCCCTACGACTCCGCGGAGGCGCTCGTCGACGACATCCTCGACGCGCTCGAAGCGAAGGAGCTGATCTGACCCCCGCCGAGGGGTTGATACGCGCAGAGCCGTTACGGCGGGTGTGGTCGTCGAGCTCATCAGCGTCCTGCCGGCGTGGGTCCTGCTCGGGGTCGCCCTCGGCGCCATCGCCTCCGTGCTCGTCGCGCTCGCGTTCTACCTCGGGGTCCGTTTCGCCCCGCCGAGCGTCGCCGAGTCCGGCGACGGCTGGAGCCGGTCCGGCGACGCACGCCGCCGCCGGGAGATCCGCGAATACCTCTCGGCGATCGACGAGCGCTTCCGCGAAGACCACGCGTTCGGCGGCGTGTCGGTTCCCTTCTACCTCCCCGAGCGCGAGGTCGCCATCACCTTCGACGCGCACGACTACTTCGAGCTGGAGGGGGCTGGCGTCTACGCCGTGCTCTGTGAACACGAGATGCCCGGTCGCGGGCTCGGCCGGCGGCTCCCCTTCGACGTGGTTGAGCCCGACCGGGGACCGTCGCGACCGCCCGGGGACGCGTCCGACCGGATCGCGGCGGCGTTCGCGGAGCTCGACGTGCCGACCGACGCCGACGCCGACGAGGTGAAACGCGCCTACCGCGAGCGCGTCAAGGAGACCCACCCCGACCAGGGCGGGGACGAGGCGTCGTTCCGACGCGTACAGGAGGCGTACGCGACCGTTCGGAACCACGACGGCGGGGGCGACGATAGTGGTAGCGCCCGGGAACGGACCGGCCCCGCGCCCGACGCCCGTCGATCGGACCGTACCGACCGAGCGACGGGCTTCGGCCGGTGAACGGCGTCGGGTTCGCAGCGCCCGCGGCGTTCCTCGGTGCCGGTACGGTTCTCGCGATCGTGAATCGCGGCGTCGGCAGCGACGAGACTGCGGCGTCGGTAGCGACGAGCCGCGGCGGTGCGCTCCCGCTCGGCTCGCCGCCCGTGACCGATATCGGCGCCTTCCGGAACCGTCCGTAGATCGGGGGTCTCCTCTCTCCCGATCCCCGGAGCGCTTATTCTCGTGTGGGCGTCAGGGGCGGTATGGCCCCGACACTGGTCGACGCGGCGCTTGGCGCGCTGGTCGCGGCGGCGCTGTTGGGTCCCGCGTTCGACCGCCGCTCAGTCGCGGTCGTCGTCGCGGCCGCGGTCGTTCCCGACCTCGACGCGGTCGCGAGCCTCGCGGTTCCCGGGGCGACGAACGCGCTCGGACACACGCTCCTGATCCCGCTCGCCGCGGGCGTCGTGCTCTACTGGGACACCGCCGTCCGGGCGTCGTCGCGGCTCCGTGCCCGGGCCGGCTGGCGCGGCGTGCGGGTGGCGTGGGTCGCGCTCGCGTCGTTCGTCGTCGCCGGGATCGGCTCGGACCTGTTCGCCGGCGCGGGTGCGAACCTGCTTTACCCCCTCCAGGACGCCTACTACGTCGTCGACGGCCGATTCGTCTTCTCGACGCAGGAGGGCGTGGTCCAGACGTTCGTCGCGGCCGGCGGAGAGGGACCGGGGATCCTCCCGTTCGAAAGTCCGGGGACGACGGCGACCTACCCGATCGAGACGTGGGTGAACCCCGACGGCCGGCCCGGGATCTCAATCGAGGTCGACCGGGAGGCCCACCTGGTCCGGAGCGGGTGGCAGCTGGTCGTCGTCGCGGTCGCGGCTGCGACGCTCGGGGTGCGGACCTTGGTGGGCGCGCGGATCGACGAGGCGATCGGGGTCGTAGAGACGGACGAGGGGACGGAGGTGGATCGATAGGATGCCATCGACGGTCGTCCACGCGGGGTTCGCGCTGTTGCTCGCGGCCGGGCTGCTCGGCGACGACTACGACCGCCGGGCGCTCGCGGTGCTACTCGTCGCCGTCGTCCTCCCCGAGGTCGACAGCTTCCTCGGGCCGATCATGTCCGGGGCCCACCGGACGGTCGGCCACACCCTCGTCGTCCCCGCCGTCGTCGCGCTGGCGCTGTACTACGACACGCGGGTCCGCGAGCGGTCGGCGGTGCGCGCGCGGATCGCGGACCGGTGGGTCGCGGTCGCGTGGGTCGTGCTGTTCGTCCACGTCTTCGCCCACGTCGCGCTCGACTGGACGCACCTCGACGGCGTGAACCTGCTCTGGCCGCTGCGCGACCAGTTTTTCGCCCTCGACGGCGAGCTGTTCGTCTCGACCGCCGACGGCGTGGTCCAGACGTTCGTCGACGTGCGGGTCGACCCGAAGACGGGAACCCGGCAGATCGACCCCGGCGGGACGGGCACCACCGAGACGGTGCATATCGACAACCCGGTCGAACCGAGAGACCCCGAAGCGGAGATCGAAGAACCGGTCGACCGGCGGTTCCCGGTCGCGAACGCCGGCTGGCGGCTCTACCTGATCGGGCTGGGGCTGTTCGCGCTCGTCGCCCGCCGGGTGCAGGGTGACGGGCCCGAAGCGGAACGATGACCGCCGGAATGAGGGGAGAGATCGCCTCTCCTTCGGCGTCGGTGGCTCTCTCACCGACCGCGTGAGACGGAGACGTCAGTCGCTCGTGGTCGGGACCAGCTCGACGTTTAGTCCTTCAGGGACGTCCTCGACGCTACAGGCCTGTAAGACTTCCCGGATGTGATAGTTCTTCGTTGCGGGGTCCTCAGCGCGTAACGCTTCCCGAAGGTGGTCTCGACAGCCTTCACAGAGCTCTGCCATCGACACAGTATAGACGAATTATCGTATTGAAATTACCTATCTGCTCCGGGGTAGCGGAGCGTGCGTGGACTCGGCTGGAGTTCCGCTCGGGGGGCTCTGCCACCGGTCGTTCGCGAGCGACCCCCTCGCACGCCGATCTGGCGCGACGGCGACCCGGCTACTCGGAGGTGAACTCGACGCCGGTGATCTCGAATCGCGCGCCGCCGTCGGTCCCGTCGGTGACACGTATTTCCCAGCCGTGGGCTTCGACGACCCGCTTGACGATGCTCAGTCCGAAGCCGGTCCCCGCTTCGCCGGTCGAGTAGCCGGCGGCAAACACGTCGTGACGTCTGTCTTCGGGGATACCGGGACCGTCGTCTTCGACGTAGAACCCGTCGTCGACTGCGCCGACGGTGACGGTCACGTCTCCTCCGCCGTGTTCGATCGCATTGCTGAACAGGTTCTCGAAGAGTTGGCGGAGCCGATCGTCGTCCGCCTCAATCGTGACCAGCGAGAACTCGTCACCCGCGTAGCGTAACTCGGCGTGCTCCGTGCGATCAGCCACGATGTTCCACGCGCCGTCGATCACGTCTCGCACCGCGACGGCGTCCAGCGACCCGATGTCTCGTCCCTCACGAGCCAGCCAGAGCACGTCCTCCGTAATGCGATCTATTCGCTGTAATGCGGTCTCGATAGCATCCAGATGCCCGCTGTCACACGCCTCGCGGGCCAGTTCGAGCCGGCCCTGAGCCACGCTCAGCGGATTCCGGAGGTCGTGACTGACGACACCCGCGAACTCGTCGAGGCGGTCCCGCTCCCGCTGGAGTGCCTGCTCGCGCTCTTTGAGTTCCGTGATGTCCTTATACACCCACAGGTGTCCCTCTCCACCCGGCAGTTCGATCGGTCGGTAGTCTCGTTCGAACGTTCGGCCATCCCGAAGGGCTAGTTCCTCGTTGCTCTTCGGTTCGCGGTTCGCGATCAGTTCGGCGATCCGTCGGACGAACCGCTCGGAATCGACGAACGTATCGCTGACCTGATCGGCCAGCCGTTCGCAGTCGGCACCGACGACTGCCTCTGGCGACCCGGGGAGATCGAAGAGGTCGAACATCCGCTCGTTAGCCGCAAGCACGTTTCGGCCGGGATCTTCGGCGAGCACGCCGACGGGGAGCGTCTCGAACAGCGTCGAGAGCACGGTGTTCGTCTGTTCGAGTTCGTGTTGGCGCTCGCGTTGCTCGGTGACCTCCACAAAGTAGAACTCGATGCCCCCGTTTTCTTTTGGATAGGCACTGATGTCGAACCAGCCATCGAGTTGCGAGAAGTGCTCGACGAATGATGTCGGTTCGCGGGTCTCCATGACGCGTCGATACTCCTCTTCGAAGCGGGTATCCCGTGCCTCGTGAAAGACCTCCCAGAAGTCCCGCCCGAGAAGGTCCTCCTCGTCCATATCGTACAACTCCTCGGCCTGCTCATTGACGAGGGTGAACGTCCAGTCCGCATCGACTTCGACGATGGCATCCGTAACCCGGTCGATGATCTGCTGGCGCTTGTTTTCCTCCCGTTTGCGCTCGGTGATGTCGCGGCCCTCGGGGATGAGGAGCGTGACTTCACCGTGTTCGTCGGTCACCGGCCGAATCGAAAAGTCGATCACTGCCTCCCGATCGGAACCCCGAACCCGAATCTCATCCCGGAACAATTCGCCGTTGCGAGCGTGCTCGACCCCCTCTCTAACGATCCGTTGTGTTTCCTCGTTCGACTGAACCCAATAGGTCTCCCACAGTGGTTTTCCGACGACGTCCTCCCGATCCAAGCCGCCGAACGAGAGGGCGGTGTCGTTCGCTTCGATGAGTGTCCCGTCCGGTTCCAGTAAGCCGACGAACGTGTACGTATTGTTGAAGATCGCCTCGAAGCGGCGATTGCGTTCCTTTTGTTCGGAGATGTCACGGACGAACCCGACGATACGTGTGACCGTCCCATCGTCGTCGAAAATCGGTTTGCTTTGGCCTCGTACCCACCGTTGGTCATCGTCGGGGGGAACGACACGGTATTCGATCTCATCGGGATGCCCCGCAGAGAGCCGTTTCATCGATCGTCGGGCGTGGTCCCTGTCCTCGGGATGGATGTGCTCGAGAAACGCCTCTGGATTCTCTTCGACCCGTTCGACAGGGATGCCCCAGATGTCTTCGAACGTCGAATTGAGAAAGAGGAGTTCGCTCCAGTCACCGGTAAACATGAACAGAATGTCGTCCGTCTTCTCAGCAAGTTGTGAGAGCTTTTGCTCAGTTTCTTCGACCGCTCGTCGAGACCGATACTGCGCGACAACGTTGGAGATCCGGTGTGCGAGGACGGTGTATTGGCTGGTCCCGGCTTCCTTCTGGAGGTAGTCGGTCACGCCCGCCGAAATCGCTTCGCTGGCGACTTCCTCGCTTCCCTTGCCCGTATAGAGGATGAACGGAAGGTCGGGATACTCCTCGCGCACGGCTTCGAGAAACTCAACACCGGTCGCGCCCGGCATATCGTAGTCCGACACGATACAATCGAAGTTAGCCTCGGCGAGGCGATCCAGTCCCTCCGTGGCGCGAGTCGCCGTCGCGACCTCGAAGCGATCATCCTCGCGTTCGAGGTACGTCGCGGTCAACGCAGCCAGATCTGGGTCGTCCTCGACGTGAAGAACGCGGAGGGCCTCCGTCGTGATATCCACCGGTGGAGAGAGTGCGCTCATCCCGAGGCTTCCTCCGCGGAGGTGACGAGAAGGCGGTCGTCGTCGATGGTGACGACGACGTCGTCGTCAGCGTCGAAGGGGAATTGCGAGTCGGACACGACCTCCGCGGGAACCGTGACGTACAGCGTTGTTGCGTTACCGCTCGCGAATATGCGGCTTGCGTGCGTATCTACCATGGTAGTCGGGCGATCGAAAACAGCGCGCGACCCGGCCAAACTGACCCCCCGTTCGGAATCACCAGCCGGCGGGAGTTGATCGGACACAGAACTGTTTCGAGGGTGCTCTTCTACCTACAAAGTAGCCTACGCGGTAAATATCTGCTGAGAGGCTGGCTACCATAGGATCGCCTGGGTGATCGGTGCCGGCACGTACTGCTCGCGACCGTACTGCTCCCGGAGCCGGCCCCGACTACAGATCGCTTCACTGCAGGCGTCGCGTTTCTCGTCGGACTGTACGTGAACGTGACCATGAAATCTCTCGGCAGCCTCGCCGACCGTCTCCTCGGACGGGGGCGAGAGTCCTGATTCTCGTATAGACCGCGCTCGGTCCCTTAGGGAATCGTCTCAGTCCCGTCCTTGACATCTGTATTCCACGCAAGAGGCGTCAGCTCGGTCGCACGCCGGAAGCCGAGAAACAGAAGTACGGTACCCGCAACACCGGTCGCGACGAAATCGAGTGGCCAGTGCCACGGAAAGCGCTCCGGCGGGTCACGAACGCTTCCGGGAAACGCCCAGAGCGCTGGAATGTACCAGAAACAGTACGCGACGAGGTAGAACCCACCGATGACCATCCACAGCCAGTCGACTCGGCGAAGCCACGCACCAAGAACCATCATGACGAGTAGGGTCGCCATCGTTCTTAAGCCTGTCTTCCGCCACGGAGAGAGTCCCGCTGGGTGCGTAGGGAGACTGCCGGACGCCCACGAGGTGAGCGGTGGTCCACCATGCGCACCGGTGTCGAGCCGAGAATACGCGGTTCACGTCCGCCACCATCGTGACATCACTGTAGATCGGGCTGATGACGTGTACAGGTGCTCGACGGGGTTGTCAGTCGGTTGGCGGTGTCGCACCCTCCTCCATACGTTCCTGAAGACGCTTCAACACCGTCTCGAGATCGAACCCCTCGGTCTCAACCGCTCGAAGCGAAGCCAGCAGCGTCGGGTCAAGCTGTGGACTTCGAATGAAGAACGCGCCGCCGGTCGCAGTCGCTCGCAGTACCCACCGGGCATAGGACACGACCGGCCGCACGTTGACATCGGTCAGAACGACCGCGGTACGCCAGGCCTGCGCACGGCCCCGCTCCATCGAACGCAAGGTGACCGACTCGTCGAACCGGCCGAACGCATCGTCAATATCCTCGATACCAGCCGCGTAGATCTCGGCGAGTGTCGTCTGCTGAACGTCGACGAGCCGGGCTAAAATTTCGTTGATGGCCCGGTGGTCGGCGTGTTTCTGGGATCGGTTCGGATCGATGCCGACGTCATCGAGTGTGAGTCCGAGATCGTAGTTGATGTGGGCGTTCACGCCGAGGAAGGCGTCCTGTACGATGAGCGCGTCACCACGGATCGCGGTACCGAACGCGATGCGCCAGGGGTCGGGGACCGCTTCGAGATCGCCGCGTTCGAACGCGAGAAACGCACGTCGATAGTAGTTCGCGAACGTGACCACGTACTCCCGCATCCAGTTCGGGTCGGCGAACGTGCCGTGTTCGATCCCGGCGTGGACATCGCGAGTCATCCGGGTATAGATGGTCAGAAACACGGAGCGTCGGTCGCCCTGCGCCCGTAACCGGTTGGTGAGCCGTGAGAGACGGTCGGCGGCGTCCGTGACCGATTCGAAGGGCCGGTCCACGAGGTCGACGAGTACTGGATCCGCGTTGGTTGGCGGCGCAAACGATCCGACGTCACCGCCAAGCGCGAGTCGTATCTCTCGAAGTGTCGTGCCGTCCAGCAGTCGAACCGCCGTGGTGTAGCTAGCCATGAGAGTCTGGGTGGGTGCTGTCTGATACTCCGGCTGACGACAAATAGGTTCATCCGAGAGCGGAGCGGGGAACGCTCATCTTCGCCCGATACACTCGACTCCCGGTCCCGTCCCGGCGGCGGGAGCTGGAACAGATCGTGGAGTGAGACGAGAGAGATCCAATCGGAAGAAACATCGTCTCAAGACGCTCTCGTCCAAAAATCACATATCGGTACCGCACAAATCGTAAACGGAGTGATCACCAATGGGCGAGACACTCACAGCGAGCGACTACGAGAGCTGGTTCTCGTCCCTGTTTCCGTCACACGGCCTCAGTCGGATGGTGCTGGTTTCGGCTATGATAAGCGTCGGCCTGTTCGTGGCGGGGTACGCCATCGCCACGATCGGGAACCTCCCCTATCTTACCCTTCCTGAGGGATATCTCGGCGCCTTCGGCGTCTTCTGGATGCTCACCTGTCTCGGCGTGGCCGACACGTTCTACGTCACCGTGTGGAGTGACGTGCGGTCGGCGTTCGCTGTCGACGATGACACGTATCACGCCGTCGTGGAACCTCATCTGGCGCACATCCACGACACGCGCCGCATCCTCGTGTACTCGGCAGCACTCCTCGTGCCCTATCTCGTGGTCGTGAGCATGATCTACCTGCCCGGCTCGACGCTCCGGGATCCTGCTGTCGACGTGTTTCTCGGTGGGATGAGTGACTACCCGCCCAGTGTCGCCGGTGTCCTCGTATTCGCCCTGCTCGGCGGCGCGAACGCAGTGTTGTTCGCCACGATCTGTAACGGTTTTGTGAACCATCTTGAGCTGGTGCGGGACGTCTCCGAGCTTCCCTTCCGGGATGTATACGCCAGCGCGTCGGAGCTGGAACCAGTCGCCGGCTTCACGATCGCGAGCGCGACCGTCTGGTTCGCGGGCGTCTCGTTGATCGTCCTCTGGATTCACGCCGGCATCAGCGGCACCGTGGGGATAGCATTCATCACCGTGCTCGTGACCACGGGGCTCGTACTGTTCTTGGCACCGCAACTGATCCTTCACGACGCGTTGATGGACGCAAAGCGAGCCGAGCTCGTCACGATCCGGGCAGAGTACAGACAGATGCAACAGCAGGCAGAACGGGACGGATCCGCCGACGACATCGCGCTGCGGCTTCGGCTCACCGACCGTCGACTGGAGAACGCGAAGGCCATCCGAACGTGGGTGTACAATCTGTCGTCGATCGGGAAGCTCGTCACGGCCGCCATGATCCCCGGGGTCACGCTCGTCCAGAAACTCGTCGCGACGGCTGACCTCCTGCTCGGGTCCTGACCTTGAGTCACACGATCCCATCGTCAAGTACGTTCGACAACACCGGACGGGCCACGACACCCAAAAAATTACTATCGTTGATATGTTATCGCCGCCATGGACGTTCGCCGCTGGACGCCGCTGACGTTCGTGGCGCCCGCCCGCTACGTCGACCGCGACGACTGGTGGCAGTCCTTCGACCTCGAGGCGTGGTCGCAGTCGGAGTACGTCTGGACACAGGACGAGTGGAACGGTTATCTGGATCTCGCTAAATATCCACGCGAGTGTGTCGAGATGGGACGTGGGGACTGTGAGGATTACGCGCTCGTCGCGCTCTCCTGGGCCGTTGCGCACGACCGTGACGGGATCGGACTCGGATTCTGCTGGGACCCGCCTTATCCCTGGCCACGGCACGTGATCGCGTTCGACGAGGAGTACGTGTACTCGTCGGGTAATATCTACGAGATGAGCGTTGACGAGTGGAAGGCCGACTCCAGATATTCGTTCGTGCTCAGGCGACGCGTGACCGTCTCGTCGTGATCGGCTACCTTGTGGATGCTTCCCAATCGACAGAGACGAGCGGCAGCACGCAACAATCTGGGTGCTGAGATCCGACGTGACTGAACGGCGGTCAGATACATTTACGTCCCGACTGTCCCAGCGGGACCCGATTTCGGTCGACTGGGCACTCACGGCCTCTACGACAAACTATCAATTCGATATAATCGTCTGTCCGTTCACGAATACCCGTCCCTCCCCACGATGTCGGTCGATCGACGACTATCTGGGCGGACTCATCTCATCAACCTCTCGGAACGGCGACTGGTGGGTAGCATTATGCGGTTCCAGCATGTTAATTCGTGTACGTTTCGGGGAGCGGCGCTTGCTCGCCCCGACCGGAGATCCATGAACCAATCCACAACTGACGACACGTCCGTGACCGAACCGTCCGCCGTCGGGGGGGCGCGGGGAAACTGGTCGCTTATCCTGCTGTTTACCGTCCTGTCCATCGTCGGCATCGCCCTCTCGACGGGTCTGTTGAACCTCGGTATCGTCGACACCAAGCACGCAACAGCCGGAGACGTCGCCGTCCCGATGTACGTCTACCTGTACGCGTCACTGGGTGCGCTTGGCTACATCTTCACGAAGCTCATGTCCCACCTGGAATCCTACGACGAGACCTCGGAACTCGACCGCCTCATTCAACTGGCACTCCGCATTCCCGTCGCGTGGGTTCTCGGCGCTGGGACGTATCTTCTCTCGACCGTCATGCTTCCCGCGACGACCCCCAACACGGCCCGGTTCACGGCTGGCGTCGCGTTTCTCGTGGGTCTCTATGTGAACGTGACGATGAAGTCGCTCGGCAGTCTCGCCGACCGTCTCCTGGGCCGGGAGAAGACGTCCTGACGGCACGCTCACGGCGCGCGATCAGACCTGCGTCCGGTACCTAGCATGCGGAATTAAATAGTTTGGTAACAAGTACCACCCATGCGCGCTCGACGTCCAACCATCCAGCAGACTCGTCCCACGTCACCGGCCCGTCTCGTCCACAACCGTATCCGTCCCGCTCGGAGTCCCTGATAATGGCCTCGATAAATCTCTGGGACGTCGTCCACATCCCGTTTGACGTCGTCCGGCGTGGATATCGACAGTTTCGAAAGGCACTGTTCACGGCACCACGGCCGTCGGGGGAGTATCTCGTCGTGGATCGGTCCGTGCCGGAGATCGAAGCGGCACTCGGCGCGTACAGTTTCGCGCCGAACTGGGAGTTCTCCTACTACGAGCGCGGCGAGGTCCTGAACCTCGCCCGCGTCGTGTACGAACGCAACACGGTCGACGGGACGACATACCATTGGTGGCAGACACACCTTCGTGGCTGGCGCAACGATGCGGGGCGGATCGAACTCCACGCACACTGGGAACTCGAACCGACCGAGAACGGCAACGCCCACATCGACGGTACCGGGTTCGACTTCGACCGTGGCATGAACACGTTACAGTCGTTCCTCGACGAAGCCGAGATCGACTACGAGAAAACCACCGTCGATACAGGGACGTCCCACGAATGACGATCCCGGGATCGCCGTCATCGCCGGTTCGACCCGTCGGTGTCGTTTCCAGAGGACATCGCCCACAGCGAATGCCGACATCACACCGCACGGGGTTCTGTGTGGGGATCGATTCGCCACCGACGACGCGTCGCGCCACGTGGCTGGTCCCGCGTCGACGTACTCCATGCGACTCACACGACACGGGGGCTACAGAATGGCGTCGGCCACCATCCCGCCACACGGCAAAGAAATAATATCGTGATGGTCGAGACGGACAGTATGTACACGGGAGACGGGGGGAAACGAACCGGGCGATCGCTGCACGCGAAGCGGTCGGCATGGGGCCCGAGCGGGGGTACCGATGGTCGCGGATAGCTACGACGCGGTGGTGGTGGGCGCGGGCGGGGACGGGCCGGTGGCGGCGTGGAAGCTGGCGGAGGCGGGGCTGTCGGTGTTGATCCTGGAGGCCGGCCCGTTCCACGGCAACGAACAGTGGCCCAACCCTCACGAGGAGCCCGGCGGCGAGTCGTCCTCGAGCGTCGAGGATCTGAGCGGCGAACTCCTCGACGAGCAGTTCACCACCCGCGAGTTCGAGATGCTGAACGAACTGCTGTTCGGTCCGGCGGACCACGAGCGGGGGTTCTGGTTCCGGAAGTTCCCGGGCGACGGCGCGATCCTGCAGTGTGCCGGCGTCGGCGGCACCACGCTGCACTACCTCGGCAACCACCCTCGGGCGTATCCGGCGTCGATAGACGAGCAGGGCCACTGGCCCATCGACTACGCCGATCTCGTGCCCTACTACCAGGAGGTCGAGGCCATGTGCGAGGTGGCCCCCGCCCCCCAGACCGCCAAAGAGGAGCTGTTCGTCCGCGGGGCCGAGGCTGCAGGGTGGGACCTCCTCGACGGCGGCAAGAACGTCGACGGAACCGGGGTAACCGTCCCCAGCCCAACGCGATCAAGCAACCCGACGAAGCGGCTTCACGCGACGCCGACTAACGACGGCGATTTC
>NZ_WPCE01000148.1 GCF_009742825.1 Halorubrum sp. CBA1125 | reverse complement strand
CGCCGACGCCGACCGCGCGGGCGCGATCGCGACGTTCACGGGTCGCGTCCGCGCGCGAGACCACCCCGACGACGACCGAACCACCCACCTCGCCTTCGAGTCGTACGAGGAGGTCGCGGCCGACCGAATGGACGCCATCGCCGCGGAGCTCGCCGACCGCGACGGGGTCTTCGACGTCCGGATGCACCACCGGACGGGCGTGATCGAGGCCGGCGAGGACATCGTGTTCGTGGTCGTCCTCGCCGGTCACCGCCGGGAGGCGTTTCGCACCGTCGAAGACGGGATCGACCGGCTCAAAGACGAGGTTCCGATATTCAAAAAGGAGACGACGGAGGCCGAGGAGTTCTGGGTCCATCGACGCGACTGACGACGCGCTCGGTCCTTCCGAGCCCGGATTCGGTCTCGACGGCGACGAGTCGACACCAGTCCGGCTCGATTTCGGCTCCGATCCGACCCCCACTCCCGCCGGGTTTCGGCTTCGATCCGATCCCGTTTCGGCTCGAACGCGGACGCGCCCGAGCCTGTCCCGTTGAGCTTAGGGGAATTTATTGCTGGTAATCGGGGGCTGGCGACGCTATCGACGCGTCGCCGCTTCGCTTCCCGATTCGGTACCGAAACGGCTTCAGAATCGATTATAAAATGTCTACTCGGTTTTAAAGTACTCGTGAAACGTCCGTCAGACACGTTTTAGGGCTCGCCGCCGCGATGAAATGCCCTGAAAACCGCTGAACGCCCGGCAACGGTGTAGCCTTTATAACACCCTTCGGCCGGAACGATGGGGTGTACCATGAGCGCGACTGCGAATCCCTCCACGACCGCGACGGCGACCGACGACCTGAGCAAGGAAGAGCGGCTGAAGCGGTACCTGCTCGACCGCGCCGAGGACGGCGAGATGTACTTCAAGGGCAAGTTCATCGCCGACGACGTCGACCTCTCGCCCAAGGAGATCGGCGCGCTGATGGTGAAGCTCCGCGACTCCGCCTCGGAGCTCACCGTCGAGAAGTGGTCGTACACCGGCGCGACGACGTGGCGAGTCGAGCCGGCCTGACACGCGTCGGCCTCGCGAGTCGGTCTCGCGTGGTGTCCGCGTGAACGCCCAACCGTTCCCGCATACCGTCCCCGTTCCCGCATCGCCTTTCGAACTGTCCCCGCACCGTTTTCTGACCGTTCCAGCATCGTTTTCTGACCGTCCCCGTATCGCGGTTTGATCGTCCCACACGCGTTCTGCGCCGGCGACGACCCGCGTGAGGGGAACTCGTGACTCGCTGGAGATCGGGTCGACGCGGGGTTTATACACGCCGACCAGTTACGAGGTGGCGATGCCAGAATACGAGGACGCGGAGTGGTCGGCGTCGGCCGACGCCCCGCGTCCGGAGCCGCTCCAGACGTTCTTTCGCGTCGATGAGATCCGGCGCGAGGACGGGTGCGTCCGGTACGTCGGCGAGTCGTATCTCCCGGAGCGGACGCTGTTACGGAAGCTGATCCCGCCGTTCCGCGAGGCGGGCTACGAGGTAGAAGTCGAGTCGGTCGGCGGTCGACACGTGGTGGTCGCGACGCCGGTCTCCCGCGGTCACGACGGGGTCCCGTGGGTCAACGGTATCCTGTTCGTGGCGACCGTCTTCTCGACGCTTTTCGTCGGCGCGTACGGCTGGTACTACATCTCGTGGGACGCGATCGCCGCGAACCCGCTCGTGCTGCTGCGGGCGTGGCCGTTCACGGCCGCGGTGCTCGGCGTCCTGATGGTCCACGAGCTCGGCCACTACGCCGCTGGGCGGTATCACGGCGTCGACGTCTCGCTGCCGTACGTCATCCCGTTCGTGTTTCCGTTCGGGACGCTCGGCGCCGTCATCCGGATGCGCGACCGGATGCCCTCCCGGCGGGCCCTGTTCGACATCGGGGCCGCGGGGCCGATCGCGGGGCTCGTCGCCACGGTGATCGTCACCGCGATCGGCCTCTCGCTCGACCCGATGCGCGTCCCGACGGAAATCGCGAACGCGTCGGGCACGATGATCCGCTTCAACAACCCGCCCCTCCTGGGGATCCTCGCCGACCTCCTCGGGCAGCCGACCGCCTACGAGGACCCCAGCCAGACCGCACACCCCGTGGTGATCGGTGGGTGGGTCGGGATGTTTTTCACCCTCCTCAATCTCCTGCCGGTGGGCCAGCTCGACGGTGGGCACATGATGCGCGCGATGGTCGGACCGCGCCAAGAGACTCTCGCGTCGCTGGTCCCCGGCGCGCTGTTCGCGCTCGCCGCCTACCTCCACTTCGGACGCGGACTCGGGCTCGACGAGTCGGTCGGGCTGTGGGCGTTCTGGGGCGTGTTCGCGCTCGTGATCGCGTTCAACGGCCCCGCGAACCCGTCTGACGAGGAGCCGCTGGGCTGGCGCCGCCTCGCCGTCGGTGTCGGGACCTTCGCGGTCGGCGCCCTGTGTTTCCTCCCCGTTCCGATACAGGTGATCTCCCCGTGACTTACCCGCCCCGTCGGCCCGCGGCGAGCGCCTCGCGGCCGGCGGCGACGGGACCGCTCCTGATCCTTCGGCGGTGATCCCCTGTGGTCGACGCGCGCACGCGGCTCGAACGGCTCGGGTTCCGCGTCGGCTACCGGCTTGCGACGTGACGTACGCCGTCGGGATCGCGACGCCGAAGCGGACGGTCGCCGGCACGTACTGGAGCTACGAGCCGACGAACCCCCACGGCGACGACCCCGGACTGGCCGCGCTCGACGGGGTCGCGACCGACGCGGTCGTCGTCGACGTCGGCGCGCACGTCGGCGAGTACGCGATCCCGCTCGCCCGCGACACCGACCGCGAGGTGATCGCGTTCGAGCCGAACCCCGTGAGCGCCGACCGACTCGCGCGAAACGCCCGCCGGAACGACGTCAGCGGGACCGAAGGCGACGGCAACGGGATCGATATCCGGCGGGCGGGCGTCGGCGAGGCCCCTGCGACGCTGCCGTTCTACCGGTCGACCTTCTCGAAGTGCTCCGCGTTCGACCGCGATCGCGCGACGCGGTGGAGCGCCGTGGTCGCGGGCGTCGAGCAGGTGCCGATCCGCCGGCTCGATGACCTCGTCGAGGGCGTCGCCGAGGCGTCCGGAGCCGATGAGTCGTCCGGAGCCGCCGATGCGGTGACGGACGGCGATCCCTCCCCGATCCCGGCACCGGACGCGATCAAGGTGGACGTCGAGGGACGCGAGCTGGCGGTCCTCCGCGGGGCGTGTCAGACGATCGAGACGTATCGGCCGTTGCTCGTCGTGGAGGTGCACGGCGCGGCGGACGACGGTGACGGATCCGAGGGCGGCGGCGACGAGCTCGGTGCCGCCGGCGAGACGGGCGAGCACGTCCGCGCGGTCCGCGAGTGGCTCGCTGAGCGGCGCTACGCGGTCGAGCCCGCTGGGGACGTCTGGATCTGCCGCCCGCGGTCGTGAGTTCGTGCGGATCCGCGCCGGTCAGTCTTCGCGGCGCTTCTTCATCCCCTGTCTGGTGAACTGCGGCCGGGCCCGGATGCCGCGCTTCTTCCGGAACGAGCGGTAGAGCGCGACCGCGAGCGGGGCGGCGAGCACGAGGACGATCGCCGCGAGCCGCCACTCCTCGGCGAACGAGTAGAGGATCGTCGCCGAGAGCACCCCGACCGCGAGCAGCATGGAGTAGGCGATCCGCATCGCCAGCTTGTCGAGCACGTCCGTCTCGTCCTCGAGGGTGACGTCGATCGCGAGGTCGCCGCGGTTGGCGCGGTCGAGGAAGTCGTCCGCCTTCGGCGGGACGGTGAACAACGCCTCGGCCGTCCGCTGGGCCTGCTTCCCGGCGTCCTCGGCGAGGTCGCGGGCGGTCTGCTCGTAGTACCCCTCCTCCCGGAGGTACTCCGTCGCCGTCGAGATGAAGTCGAACTCGGGGTCGAGCGTGACACAGACGCCCTCGACGACCGTGGCGACCCGGAGCACGAGCGCGAGGTTCGGCGGGAGCCGCAGCGGGAACTCGTAGATGGTCGACTCCACCTGCTCGACGATCTGGTTCACCCGGTACTGCTCGATGTCCTCGCCGCTGGCGTCCGCGATCGCCAGCTCCATCACGTTGCCCATCACCTCCCGGTCCGCCTCCGGCGAGAGCGTCCCCATCGCGATCAGCGTGTCGAGGATCTCGTCGATGTCCTGGCGGGCGACCGCGACGTAGAAGTCGATGATCTTCTCCTGGACGTACGGCTCCACGCGCCCGGCCATCCCGAAGTCGTAGAAGATCACGGCGCCGTCGTCGTCGACGGCGAGGTTCCCCGGGTGCGGGTCCGCGTGGAACACCCCGTCGTCGATGATCATCTGGAGGTACACCTCCTGGAGCGTCTCCGCGATCGCGGTCCGGTCGAACCCCGCGGCGTCGAGCTCGTCGACCCGGGTGATCTTCGTCCCCGGAATGTACTCCATCGTGAGCACCCGGGGGCCGGAGACCGCCTCGTACGCCGTCGGGATCCGGATCCGGTCGTCGTCCGTGAAGTTCGTGCGAATCTCCTGGAGCATCTCGCGCTCCCGGTCGTAGTCCATCTCCTCGCGGATCGTCTTCGCGAACTCGTCGGCGAGGTTCTCCAGGGAGAACGCCCGGCCGCTCCCGATGAACTGCTTGACGATCGGCACCGACCAGCGGATCGTCCGGAGGTCGGCCTCGACGAGCGACTCGATGCCCGGCCGGCGGACCTTCACGGCGACGTCCTCGCCCTCGTAGCGGGCGGTGTACACCTGCCCGAGGCTGGCGCCGCTTATCGGTTCGGTGTCGAACTCGTCGAAGGCCTCCGCTACCGGCCCGAGCTCCGCCTCCAACACCTGCTTCGACTCCGCCCACGGCGCCGGCGGCACGTCGTCTTGGAGCCCCTCTAGCACGTCGATGTACGCCGGCGGGAGGACGTCCGGCCGCGTCGAGAGCAGCTGGCCGAGCTTGATGAACGTCGGCCCGAGCGTGAGCAGGATGTCGAGGAGGGCCGCGGCCCGCTCGCGCTGTGTCTCGGTGTCGACGTCGCGGCTCGCCCCGAACAGGAAGTATCGCCGCCGGTCTCGCCAGTAGGCGACGATCAGCGGCGAGAACCGCCGCAGCACGACGACGAACCGCCAGTACGCGCGAAGGTTGACCAGCGTGACCACCCGTCAGGCGTCGGTCTCGTCGGCGGTCCCCTCCACCGGGATCGTTTGGGCGGCGTCGTCCGCGCGCTTCGGGATCGTGACTTCGAGGACGCCGCGGTCCAGCTCGGCGTCGGCGCCGGTCTCGTCCGCGTCCGGCGGGAGGGGGAGGTCGGCGTCGAGGAACAGCGGCCGGTCCTCGCTGACGTAACGGAACCCGTCGGGGACCGCCTTCTCGCGACGGGCCTCGACCACGAGCCGACCGTCCTCGGCGAGGACCTCCGTCGTCTCCGCGCTCGCCCCGGGGACGTCGACGACGAGCACGTACCCGTCGTCTGATTCGAGCAGGTCCGCAAACACCGCGTCCGGGAGGTCCCGGAGCGCGTCGCGTAACGCTGACATGGGAGATCGTAGGAACGCCGCGGCGAAAAAGGTGTGGAAAGCCGGAATCGAGCCTCTCGAGATGACCGGCGAGCGCGACCGTGACCGGGCGCTCTCGCGGTCGTCGCCGTCGTCCGCGGGAGGTGCCTCTCGGACCGCGACGGTCACCCGTCGCGGTCGTCGTCACGGTCGAAGTCGAAGTCGAGGTCGAGCTCGCTTATGTCCTCACCCTGGGACTCGCCGGGGAGGATGTCACCGAGCTCGCGCCGAAGGCGGCGGCCGCCCACACGACCGCCACCCGGCCGACCTGCTCGAGCGCCGTCGGCCCCTCCTCGTGGAGCCGTCCCCAGAGGAGCAGCATGAACGCGGACGTACCGAGCGAGACGAGCAGAATGCCCGCGTACCGGCGCGGGATGATACCGAGGATCGGGTGTCTGACCTCGATGTGTCGAAAGTCGGCGAAGTAGAGCAGGCCGGCGGTCATGACGAGGACGAACCCGACGTGCGCGATCAGAAAGACGGGGATTCCACCGGGCGTCTTCGCGGCGAACCACGCCGCGATCTCGAAGACGCCCCCCTCCACGAGCAGCGGCAGCGAGAAGAGGACTGCCCCCACGAACGCCTCGGCCATGTCTCGGGACGTGTACTTGGTGATCCGGGTCGTGAACGCCGCGCTCCCCGGCATCCGCTCGACGAGTGAGATGGTCTGTCGCACCTTCTCCCGCTCGTGGCCCTCGTCGACGGTGTCGCTCAGGGCGTCGAGCTTCGCGAGCAAGTCGTTGATATCGGGGTTCGTCGGGCCGTGCGACGAGTCGGCGTGTTCGGCGCTTCCCGGATCTCCCGCCACCCCCTCCGATCCGTCCCCGGGTTCACCCCGGCTGTCGCTGTCCATGGTCCCCCGCTGGACGCCGACCGTGGAAAGCGTACCGGGCGGGGAACAATTTATATATAGTGGCATGTTACAACATGGCACGAGGTGAGTACCGACGACATCGAATATCAGGACCAACCACGCCGACCGTCGAGCGGTACCACACCGAGTTCAGTCCGGGCCGTCTTCGAGATGCGGGACGCGGCCGTTCCGTGACGTGCGTCCCGTCAGGCGTTCTCGTCCGTCGCAGCCGTTTTCGTGCAGCGTTCGCCGTCGCGTTCGTGGGTTCGAAGCTACGGCGCCGCCGAGAGTCGCGCCAGAAACGCCGTGAGCGCCGCGTTGAACGCGGTCGGCTCCTCCACCATCGCGAGGTGCGCGGCGTCGGCGACCGTCGCGCGCTCGCAGTCGTCGATCCGGTCGGCGAGGACGTCGTGGTACCGCGGCGGCGTGAGCGAATCGTACTCGCCGCCGACGGCGAGCGCCGGAGCCGAAATATCCCCGAGCCGGTCGCGGACGTCGAACGCGTGGCACGTGCGGAAGTCGCGCTCCACGACGGCGCGCCCGCACGCTCGCAGCGCCGCCCGCGAGCGCTCGGCGTACTCCGGCGGCGCGTCGTGGAACAGCCGGTCCGGCTCGTGGAGGAGGTCGATCGCCCGGTCGAAGTCGGTCGCGAGCGCGTCGCGCAGCTCCGTGGCGACCCCGAGCTTCGCGCCCGTCCCCGCGAGCACCAGCCCGTCCGGCGCGAGGTCGCGTTCGAGCGCGACCCACAGCGCCACGGCGCCGCCGAGCGAGCTGCCGCACAGCACGGTCGCGCCCGTCGCCTCCGCGACCGCGACGACGTCGTCCGCGTACGCCGACAGGGTCTCGCGGCCGGCCGGCGTCCCGACGTCGTCG